>NZ_JBHXRW010000035.1:0-85663 GCF_042716635.1 Streptomyces sp. NPDC058664
GCCCCGGGCCCCGCACCGGCAGCGGCGCCCCCGGACCCGTACCGTCAGATGGCCCCACTCCACGGCCCTACCCGGCCCCAGCGGGTCGGTGACCACGCAGGCGCCGACGCCCGAGCCGAACAGCACCACCACGGCACTGCGCGCGCCCCGCCCGGCGCCGAACCACATCTCGGCCTGGCCCAGGGTCTTGGCGCCGTTGTCGATCCAGTACTGCACGTCCTCGGGCAGCTCCACGGCCGCGCGCAGCAGGCGTTCGAAGGGGACCGCGTCCCAGCCGATGGTCTGGCCGTGCACGACCGCGCCGTCCCCGGCGTCCCCGGCCACGATGCCGGGCACGCCGACGCCGACGCCCAGGAGACGCTCGGCGGGCACGTCGACGGTGCGCAGCACCTCGGCGATGCCCTCCCGGACGTGGCCGACGACGAGGTCCACGTCGTAGCGGGCCGTGCGGGGACCGGAGCTCGCCAACGGGCGTTCGGTGCGGGCGAGTTCGGTGAGGGTGAGGTCGAACAGCTCGATCCTGATCCGGGTCTCGCCGATGTCGACGCCGATCATGTAGCCGCTGGCGGGGGTGATCCGCAGCAGGGTACGGGGGCGGCCGCCGGCCGAGTCGACGCTGCCCGCCTCCTCGACCAGGCCCTCCGCGACGAGTTCCGCGACCACGTTGCTGACCGAGCCGGAGCTGAGGCCGGTGGCCGGACCGAGCATGAGGCGGCTCATCGGCCCGTCGAAGTACAGCCTGCGCAGAACGGCGGTGCGGTTCTCACGCCGCAGGTCACGCACCGTACGACCAGTTCTCGCGTGCACTTTGGTCCCCGTCTCTGAAGTCGTTCGTTGCAACATACCCGCACTACAAGCCTTGACGCGACCTTCTCATGGGGTTTAACTCACATCCTAAATTAAGCCGATGTGACGGCGGTGCTTCCAGACGCTCACCGCATCGGCCCCCCGTCGTCGTCCCCGAAAGGGCCCACGAGCCATGCGCAGAATCAGAGCCGCTGTCACCGGTGCCGTCACCCTCTCCCTGGTCCTCACGGCCACCGCCTGCGGCGGCGGTGAGGGGAGCGAGGCGTCGCCGAAGACCCTCACCTACTGGGCCTCCAACCAGGGCTCCAGCCTCGAGGTCGACAAGAAGGTCCTGCAGCCCGAGCTCGACCGGTTCGAGAAGCAGACCGGGATCAAGGTCAAGCTGGAGGTGATCCCGTGGGCCGACCTGCTCAACCGGATCCTCACCGCGACCACGTCCGGCCAGGGCCCCGACATCCTCAACATCGGCAACACGTGGAGCGCCTCGCTGCAGTCCACCGGCGCCCTGCTGCCGTGGGACGCGAAGAACTTCGAGGCCATCGGCGGCAAGGACCGCTTCGTCGACTCCGCGCTCGGCTCCACCGGCATCGCCGGCAAGGACCCGGCCGCCGTGCCGCTCTACTCCATGGCGTACGCGCTCTACTACAACAAGAAGATGTTCAAGGACGCCGGCATAGCGAAGCCGCCGACCACCTGGGACGAGCTGATCGCCACCGGCAAGAAGATCAGCAAGGACGGCAAGTGGGGCATCGGCGTCGAGGGATCCAACCTCTCCAACAACATCCACCAGGTCTTCGTCCTCGGCAAGCAGCACGGCGCCGACTTCTTCACCGCCGACGGCAAGCCGGACTTCACCTCGGACGGGGCCGTCGCCGCCGTCAAGCAGTACGTCGACCTCATGGCCGCGCAGAAGATCGTCGCCCCCGGCAACGCCGAGTACGCCCAGAACCAGTCCCTCAGCGACTTCGCCAAGAACAAGACCGGCATGGTCCTGTGGCAGACCCCGTCGCAGACCTTCGAGTCCCAGGGCATGACCCCGGAGGAGTGGGGCGTCGCCCCCGCCCCGGTCCCGTCCGGCAAGCCCGGCGCGGGCAGGCAGACCAACTCCATGGTCGCCGGCATCAACATGGCCGTCTTCAAGAACACCAAGAACCTCGACGGCGCGCTGAAGTTCGTGAAGTTCATGACCAGCGACGACGAGCAGATCCTCCTCAACAAGGCCTACGGCTCGGTCACGCCGGTCAAGACCGCGCAGAACGACCCGGTGTTCGCCGACCCGTGGCTCGCCGTCATCCGCGACACCCTCGCCACCAGCGCCGCCGCCCTGCCGCAGGTCCCCGAGGAGTCGCAGTTCGAGACGGTCGTCGGGACCGCGGTCAAGGAGCTGTTCGCCGACGCCGCCGCGGGCCGCGCGGTCACCACGGAGTCCGTGCGGGCCAAGCTCGAAAAGGCCCAGCAGCAGATGCCCAAGAAGTAGGCCGCCCCACCATGACCGAGACCGCCGTCACTCCCCCGAGTGAGCGGACGGTGCGCAAGGCCACACCCGGAGAGGCGCGCGCACCACGCCGCTCCGGGCGTCGCCGCATCGCACTGCCGTACCTCCTGCTCCTGCCCGCCCTGCTCCTCGAACTCCTCGTCCACCTCGTCCCGATGCTCATGGGCATCACCATGAGCTTCCGCGAGCTCACCCAGTTCTACATCCGGAACTGGTCCGAAGCGCCCTGGTCGGGGCTCGACAACTACACCCTCGCGATCGATTTCGACGCCCCCGTCGGCGAGGCGCTCCTGAAGTCGTTCCTGACGACGTGCCTGTTCACCGTCCTGTCCGTGGGGCTGTGCTGGCTCCTCGGTACGGCCGCCGCGATCTTCCTCCAGGAGAACTTCCGGGGCCGCGGCTTCCTCCGGACCCTGTTCCTCGTCCCGTACGCGCTGCCCGTCTACGCCGCCGTCATCACCTGGGCGTTCATGTTCCAGCGGGACAACGGCATCATCAACCACGTCCTCCACGACCAGCTCGGCATCGGCGACAGCCCCGCCTTCTGGCTCATCGGGGACAACAGCTTCTGGGCCCTGCTCGTCGTCTCCGTGTGGAAGGGCTGGCCGTTCGCCTTCCTCACCGTCATGGCGGGACTGCAGAACATCCCCCGGGACATGTACGAGGCGGCCGCCCTCGACGGGGCCGGCGTGTGGAAGCAGATCCGGCACATCACGCTGCCGTCGCTGCGGTCGGTCAACCAGGTCCTCGTGCTCGTCCTCTTCCTCTGGACGTTCAACGACTTCAACACGCCGTTCGTGCTCTTCGGCAAGGCCGCGCCCGAAGCCGCCGACCTGATCTCCCTCCACATCTACCAGTCGTCCTTCCAGACGTGGAACTTCGGCACCGGTTCGGCCATGTCCGTGCTGCTCCTGCTCTTCCTCCTCGTCGTCACGGGCGTCTACCTCCTGCTCACCACCCGCGGAAGGAAGGCCACCGATGTCTAGGCACGCCCAGCCGGTTCCGCGCTCCCCCATGGCCGCGCCCCGGTCGTTCCTCTGGACCCGGCGGATCTTCCTCACCCTGCTCACCGCTTTCGTGGTGCTGCCGGTGTACGTGATGATCTCCAGCTCCCTCAAACCCCTCGAGGACGTCTCGGGGAAGTTCGAGTGGATCCCCTCCGGGCTCACCCTCCGGCCGTACGTCGACATCTGGGAGACCGTCCCGCTCGCCGACTACTTCGTGAACTCGATCGTCGTCGCGGGCGCGGCCACGGTGTTCTCGGTGGTCGTCGCGATCTTCGCCGCGTACGCCGTCAGCCGCTACACCTTCCGCGGCAAGCGGGTCTTCACGGTGACGGTCCTGTCCACGCAGATGTTCCCCGGCATCCTCTTCCTGCTGCCGCTCTTCCTCATCTACGTCAACATCGGCAACGCCACCGGCATCGCCCTCTTCGGCTCCCGCGAAGGGCTGATCCTCACCTATCTGACCTTCTCGCTGCCGTTCTCCATCTGGATGCTGACCGGGTACTTCGACTCGATCCCGCGCGAACTCGACGAAGCGGCGAAGGTCGACGGCTGCGGGCCGATCAGCGCGCTGTTCCGGGTCATCGTGCCGGCGGCGTCACCGGGCATCATCGCCGTCGCCGTCTACGCCTTCATGACCGCCTGGGGCGAGGTCCTCTTCGCCTCCGTCATGACCAACGACACCACGCGCACCCTCGCCGTCGGGCTCCAGGGGTACGCCACCCAGAACGACGTCTACTGGAACCAGGTGATGGCCGCCTCCCTCGTGGTGAGCGTCCCCGTCGTCGTCGGCTTCCTGCTCCTCCAGCGCTATCTCGTCGCCGGCCTCACCGCGGGCGCGGTCAAGTGACGCCCTCCCTACCGACAACGAAGAGGTTCTCCATGTCCGAATCCACCGACTCCGACACCTCGCTCGATCTGGAGGCGTTTCCCGCGGACTTCTCCTGGGGCACGGCGACCTCCGCCTACCAGATCGAGGGCGCCGTCGCCGAGGACGGCAGGGCTCCGTCCATCTGGGACACCTTCTCCCGTGTCCCCGGCGCGATCGACAACGGCGACCACGGCGACACCGCCTGCGACCACTACCACCGGTGGCCCGAGGACATCGCCCTGATGAAGGGCCTCGGCGCCGACGCCTACCGGCTGTCCGTCGCCTGGCCGCGCGTCGTCCCCGGCGGCGACGGACCCGTCAACGCGGCCGGGCTCGACTTCTACGACCGGCTCGTCGACGGCCTCCTCGACGCCGGGATCACCCCGTCCGTCACCCTCTACCACTGGGACCTGCCCCAGGCCCTCCAGGACCGGGTCCGAGACAGCCACGGCGGCTGGACCGAGCGGGCCACCGCCGAGCACCTCGCCGCGTACGCCTCCGTCGTCGCCGAACGCCTCGGCGACCGGGTCACCCGGTGGGCCACCCTCAACGAGCCGCTCTGCTCGGGGTGGATCGGTCACCTGGAGGGCCGCATGGCCCCCGGACTCACCGACCTCACGGCCGCCGTGCGCGCCTCGTACCACCTTCTCCTCGCCCACGGTCTCGCGACCCAGGCCATTCGCGCCGCCGCCCCCGGCGCCCGGGTCGGCCTGGTCACCAACCACTCCACCGTCGAGCCCGCCTCCACCCGGCCCGAGGACATCGCCGCCGCCGCCCGCATGGACGGCCACACCAACCGCTGGTGGCTCGACCCCGTGTACGGCCGGGGCTTCCCCACCGACATGCGCGAGCTGTACGGGGTCGAACTCCCCGAGCGCCAAGGGGACATGGACACCATCGCCGCGCCCCTCGACTGGCACGGCCTCAACTATTACTTCCCGGTCACCGTCGCCGACGACCCGACGGGCCCCGTCCCGTACGCCCGTGAGGTGCGCCTCCCCGACGTGCCCCGCACCGGCATGGACTGGCAGATCGACGCCGGCGGCCTCGAGGCCTTCCTGCTGCGGCTCACCGAGGACTACGGCGTCCGGAAGCTGTACGTCACCGAGAACGGCTCGGCCTTCCCCGACACCGTCGGCCCCGACGGCGAGGTCCACGACCCGGAGCGCGCCCGCTACCTGGAGCAGCACCTCGCGGCCTGCGCCCGGGCGTTGCGCAAGGGCGCGCCGCTCGCCGGGTACTACGCCTGGTCCCTGCTCGACAACTTCGAGTGGGCCTACGGCTACGACAAGCGCTTCGGCCTCGTCCACGTCGACTACGCCACCCAGCGCAGGACGGTGAAGACGAGCGGCCGCCGGTACGCGGACATCGTCCGCGCCCACCGGGAGGCGACCGCCGGCTGACCGGTGCCCGTCATGAGTCTCCGGAAGGCCGCCCCGCGGGGCGGCCTTCCGGAGAGCGAGGCGGTGCTCCGGTCGCACGGGGCGTACGGGCGTACGGGCGTACGGGCGTACGGGCGTACGGGCGTACGGCCACGGTCGCCCTCCCGCCCGGGGCCCGTGCCCTTCCCGCACCAGGAGCGTCCTCCAGGTCCGCCGTGGTTCCGCCCCGGCCCCGGGCACCGAGGGGCTCACCGTCGAACAGCCGCACCGGACCCTCGGCCCGATGACGACATGGCACCCGGCGTCGAAGGGGTTTCCACCGCCCCGTCCACCGGGTGGAACTCGCCGACGGGCGGAGTCCGGTGCTCGGGATCGGGAACGCATCCCCACGGGCACGGCGCGGACCACGTCCGGCGGTGGGAGGGCCTCCCCGGCGGGTGACCGCTGGGAGCACGAGGTCTCCACCGCCTTCGCCCACCAGGACGGCACCACCGGTTCGCACCTCTCGGCGTGCGGAGTCGGCCGCGCCGCACCACTTCGTCAAGCACGGGCCGGCGACCACGGGCCGCACGAGGACCCGATGCCCACGGCGACGGACCTGTGGTGACCGCCTGATCGACGGGACCTCCTAGCGCCGCAGGTCGTGCAGTACCTCGCGGGCGGCCCGTGCGCCGGAGGCCAGCGCGCCCTGGACGGAACCGGTGGCACGGTGGTCGCCGCACACGTACCGGCCGGGAGCCACCCGTGTGGTGCGGATCAGGGGCTGCGGCGGCGTCATGACGGGCAGCGCGTCCTCGACGGTGCGGACGGTCAGCAGGTCCCAGCCGTCGGTGCCGGTTCCGTACGCCTCGCCGAGCGCCGCCCGGACCTCATGCTCACGGCCCTCCGCGTCCCGGCCGAGGACCGAAGTGGCGACGAGGGCGTGGCCGGGCGGGGCGAAGGCGGGCACGACGTCGCTGAGCACGCAGGTGTTGAGGAAGCGGCGCCGGGTGTCCACGAGCAGCGTCGGCTCGCCGAGGGGGGACCGGGGGGCGACGTGGTAGTACGTCGTCACGATCCGGTAGTCGGGCACGGCGATTCCGGGGAGGAGTGCCGTGACGGGCCCGGGACCGGTGGCGACGACGACGGCGTGCGCGGGAATCTCCTGACCCGCGGCCGTCAGCGCGCCCTCGTCCGTGAGCTCTGCCACGGGGCTCTCCAGCCGTACGGCACCCGGGGGCAGAGCGGCGGCGAGAGCCCGAGGGACCGCTCCGACGCCCGCGGTGGGCAGGCACAGGGTGCCGCGCAGCATGCTCCGCCACACCAGGTGGAACATCCGGGCGGAGGTCTCCAGGTCCTCCTCCAGGAAGACTCCCGACAGGAAGGGGCGGAAGAACCTCTCGACGAACGCGTCGGAGATCCCGGCGCCCGCGAGCGCGGCGCGGGTGGTGGTGTCGGCGCGCCGTGTGAGCCGACGGGGCGGCATCAGCGTGTCACGGGCGGACAGCAGGCCGAGTGCCGCAAGGTCGCGGGGCCCGGCGAGGCGGCCCGGCAGCAGGTCGGGCAGCGTACGCGGGCGGCGGGTGGGGTCGCTGAAGCGGAGCCGCCCGGAAGGGCTGTGGATGAGGACTCCGGGGGTGAAGGGCCGCAGCCTCAGGTCCTTCAGGGAGAGCCGGCGCCGGACCTGGGGGTAGGACGTGTTGAAGACCTGAAACCCCCGGTCCACGACGAAGCCCTCGACCCGGTCCGACCGCATCCGGCCGCCGACCTCGTCCCCGGCTTCCAGCACCCGTACGCCGAGACCGGCCGCCAGCAGATCCCGGGCGCACGCGAGGCCCGCGGCACCGGCTCCGACCACCAGTACGTCCGTCGCGTCCTGGGCTGCGGACATACGACCACCTCTCCCACCGGTCGACGCGGCCTGTGCCGCTCGTTCCCCGTGTTCCACGCGTCACCCGGTCGTGGATGCGGTACGCCCCTCCCGTTCAGGCGCCGCCCGTATGCGCCTGAACGCTTCGACGCCGGTCTCCTCCGCGTCCTGTCACGCGGCCGCCCGTTCCATCGGATCGACGAGGAGGCCGGTGCGCGCCGCCGATGAACTGGGGCTCCGCCGCGCATGACACCCCCGCCGCGCGTGCCCTGTCTTCGACGTGCCCGCCCCCGATCCCCCGTCCCGCGGTCCTCAACGGTGCCGTGTGTCCGGTGGGAGGACGGTACGCGGGTGACGGAGGACCATTGAGGTCGACACTTAATGAAAGTCAAAAGAAAAGCCGTGTCATATGGCTTGACCGTCAACTCGCCGCGCGGGCAAGGTTTCGGAGAGCGCTCGCCCACCCTTCCCCCATGCATTCAGAGGAGACCCATGTCCTCCCTCGGGTCCCCGCCGGTCTTCCGGCGACCCGCCTCAGCCGTCCGACGG
Organism: Streptomyces sp. NPDC058664; assembly: GCF_042716635.1. NCBI lineage: Bacteria > Bacillati > Actinomycetota > Actinomycetes > Kitasatosporales > Streptomycetaceae > Streptomyces > Streptomyces sp. NPDC058664. The sequence goes on from NZ_JBHXRW010000035.1 coordinate 7,958, forward strand.
GCCACCGTCGGCGCACTCGTCTCGTCCCTGGCCGGCAGCCTGCTGGCCCTGGCCCCGGCGACGACGGCACAGGCCGCCCCCACCCTGCTCTCGCAGGGGAAGACGGCCACCGCCTCCTCCACCGAGGGACCCGCCTTCGCGGCGAGCGCCGCGGTCGACGGGAACCTCACCGGCACCCGCTGGGCCAGCTCCTGGCAGGACTCCCAGTGGCTCCAGGTCGACCTCGGCAAGAGCGCCACGCTCAGCCGCGCCGTCCTGACCTGGGAAGGCGCCTACGGCAAGAGCTACCAGATCCAGGCCTCCGAGAACGGCACCGACTGGCGGACCGTCACCGCCGTCAGCGCCGGCGACGGCGGCACGGACGAGGTCACCCTTTCCGGAACCGGCCGCTACATCCGCATGAACGGCCTCACCCGGGGCACCGGATACGGCTTCTCGCTCTGGGAGTTCCAGGTCTACGGCAGCACCGACGGCAGCGGCCCGACCCTCCCCGGCGGCGGCGACCTCGGTCCCAACGTGCACGTCTTCGACCCGTCCACGCCCGGTATACAGACCAAGCTGGACCAGGTCTTCCAACAGCAGGAGTCGGCCCAGTTCGGCTCCGGGCGGCACGCCTTCCTCTTCAAGCCCGGTACGTACAACAACCTCAACGCGCAGATCGGCTTCTACACCCAGATCGCCGGTCTCGGGCTGCGTCCCGGCGACACCACCATCAACGGTGACGTGACCGTCGACGCGGGCTGGTTCAACGGCAACGCCACCCAGAACTTCTGGCGCGGTGCGGAGGGTCTGACCCTCAACCCGGTCAACGGCACCAACCGGTGGGCGGTCTCGCAGGCGTCCTCGTTCCGCCGCATGCACGTCAAGGGCGGGCTCAACCTCGCGCCGAACGGCTACGGCTGGGCCAGCGGCGGCTACATCGCCGACTCGAAGATCGACGGCCAGGTCGGCAACTACTCGCAGCAGCAGTGGTACACCCGGGACAGCTCCATCGGCGGCTGGTCCAACAGCGTCTGGAACCAGACCTTCTCGGGCGTTCAGGGCGCACCGGCCAACGCGTTCCCCGAGCCCCGCTACACCACGCTCGACACGACGCCGATCTCGCGCGAGAAGCCGTACCTCTACCTCGACGGCAACGAGTACAAGGTGTTCGCGCCCGCCAAGCGGGTCAACGCCCGCGGCACCAGCTGGGCGAACGGCACCCCCCAGGGTGAGTCCATCCCGCTGAACCAGTTCTACGTGGTCAAGCCCGGCACCACCGCCGCCACCATCAACCAGGCGCTCGACCAGGGCCTGCACCTGCTGTTCACGCCCGGCGTCTACCACGTCGACCAGACCATCAACGTGAACCGCGCCAACACCATCGTGCTCGGCCTCGGCCTCGCGACGATCATCCCGGACAACGGCGTCACCGCGATGAGGGTCGCCGACGTCGACGGCGTCCGGCTCGCCGGCTTCCTCATCGACGCCGGACCGGTCAACTCCCCGACGCTGCTGGAGGTCGGGCCCCAGGGCGCCGGCGCCGACCACGCCGCCAACCCCACCACCGTGCAGGACGTGTACATCCGCATCGGCGGCGCCGGCGCGGGCAAGGCCACCACCAGCATGGTCGTCAACAGCGACGACGCCATCGTCGACCACACCTGGGTGTGGCGCGCCGACCACGGCGAGGGCTGGGGCTGGGAGACCAACCGCGCCGACTACGGCGTCCGCGTCAACGGCGACGACGTGCTCGCCACCGGCCTGTTCGTCGAGCACTTCAACAAGTACGACGTCGAGTGGTACGGCGAGCGCGGCCGCACCATCTTCTACCAGAACGAGAAGGCGTACGACGCCCCCAACCAGGCCGCCATCCAGAACGGCACGACGAAGGGGTACGCCGCCTACCGCGTCGACGACTCGGTGAACACCCACGAGGCGTGGGGACTCGGCAGCTACTGCAACTACAACGTGGACCCGACCATCGTCCAGGACCACGGCTTCAAGGCACCCGTCAAGCCGGGCGTGAAGTTCCACAGCCTCCTGGTGGTGTCCCTCGGCGGAATGGGCCACTACAACCACGTCATCAACGACACCGGGGCGTCCACCATCCCCGCCGGCACCTCGACCGTGCCGTCCACCGTCGTCTCCTTCCCCTGACACCCGTCCGGGACGCGCCACTGACCACGGCGCGTCCCGGCCCCTCCCACGCCTTCCGGGCGGCACTCGTGTCCCCGCTGCGCCGCCCGGAAGACCATCCCCTGCCCGTTGTCCGTCCAGGAGCCGCAATGACCGCGATCACCGACCCGACGACACGAAGGCGCGTCCGCAAGCGCACCCGCACCACGGGTTCCCTCATCTCCCTGGGTGCCCTGCTCGCCACCTCCGCCACCCTGCTGACCTCCGCCCCCGCCACCGCCGCGGAGACGCTCCTCTCCCAGGGGAAGCCCGCCACCGCCTCGTCGAGCGAGGGCGCCGCCTGGTCCCCGGCCGCCGCCGTCGACGGCGACCTCACCGGAACCCGCTGGGCGAGCCAGTGGACCGACGCCCAGTGGATCCAGGTCGACCTGGGCAGCCGCTCGGACATCAGCCGCGTCGTCCTGAACTGGGAGGGCGCGTACGGCAAGGCGTACGACATCCAGCTCTCCGACAACGGCACCGACTGGCGCACCGTCACGTCCGTGACCGCCGGCGACGGCGGCACCGACGAGCTCGCGGTCACCGGCACCGGCCGCTACGTGCGCCTCCAGGGCGTCACCCGGGGCACCGGCTACGGCTACTCCCTGTGGGAGTTCCGGGTCTACGGCGGCGGCACCACGCAGCCCGGCCCCGGCGGCGCGGTCAAGGTCACCGGCTCGCAGAGCAACTGGCAGCTGACCGTCGGCGGGCAGCCGTACACCGTGAAGGGCCTCACCTGGGGCCCGGCGATGGCCGACGCCCCCCGCTACATGCCGGACCTGAAGTCCATGGGCGTCAACACCGTCCGGACCTGGGGGACGGACGCCTCCAGCAAGCCGCTGCTCGACGCCGCGACCGCCAACGGCCTCAAGGTGATGAACGGCTTCTGGCTCCAGCCCGGCGGCGGCCCCGGCTCCGGCGGCTGCGTCAACTACGTCACCGACACGACGTACAAGAACAACATGCTCACCGAGTTCGCGAGGTGGGTCGACACCTACAAGTCCCACCCGGCGACGCTGATGTGGAACGTCGGCAACGAGTCCGTCCTCGGTCTGCAGAACTGCTACGGCGGGACCGAGCTGGAGGCCCAGCGCAACGCGTACACGACCTTCGTCAACGACGTCGCCAAGAAGATCCACTCGATCGACCCCGACCACCCCGTGACCTCCACGGACGCGTGGACCGGTGCCTGGCCGTACTACAAGCGCAACGCCCCCGACCTCGACCTGTACTCGATGAACTCCTACGGCAACCTCTGCAAGGTGCGCCAGGACTGGATCGACGGCGGCTACAACAAGCCGTACATCATCACCGAGGGCGGCCCCGCCGGCGAGTGGGAGGTCCCCGACGACGTCAACGGCATCCCGGACGAGCCGACCGACGTCCAGAAGGCCGACGGCTACACCACGGGCTGGGGCTGCGTCACCGGCCACCAGGGCGTCGCCCTCGGGGCCACCCTCTTCCACTACGGCCTCGAGCACGACTTCGGCGGCGTCTGGTTCAACCTCGTGCCCGACGGGCTGAAGCGACTGTCGTACTACGCCGTCAAGAAGGCGTACACCGGCTCCACCGCCGGCGACAACACCCCGCCGGTCATCACGAACATGACCGTCAGCCCGGCCTCCGCGGCTCCGGCGGGGCGTGAGTTCACGGTCCGCGCCGACATCCGCGACCCCGACGGCGACCCGATCACACCCAAGATCTACCTCAGCGGAAACTACGCCAACGGCGACAAGCGCCTCGTCGACGCGCAGTACCGCTCCCTGGGCAACGGCACCTTCGCGGTCACCGCGCCCGAGAAGCTCGGTGTGTGGAAGGTCTACATCCAGGCCGAGGACGGCCGCGGCAACGCCGGCATCGAGACGAAGTCCGTCAAGGTCGTCGCCCCGCCCGTCGCCGGCACCAACATCGCCCTGAACAGGCCCACCACCGCCTCCTCCGCCCAGGCCTCCTACGGTGACTGCCCGTGCCCGGCCACGAACGCCACCGACGGCAACACCTCCACCCGCTGGGCCAGCGACTGGAGCGACCCGCAGTGGATCCAGGTCGACCTCGGCTCGGTCCGCTCCTTCAACCGGCTCCAGCTGGTCTGGGACCCGGCCTACGCCCGCGACTACACGGTCCAGGTCTCCGACAACGGGACGACCTGGCGGACCGTCCACACCACCACCGGCGGCAACGGCGACATCGACACCATCGAGACGGCCGCCACCGCCCGGTACGTCAAGCTCCAGCTCACCGCGCGCGGCACCGGCTGGGGCTACTCGCTCCACGAGTTCGGCGTCTACAGCTGACGCCCTGAGGAGAACGAGGAGATCACGATGACCATGATGAGAATCCGCGGCCGGACCCTGTCCGCCTTACTGCTCGCCGCCGCCCTGGGCGCCTCCGCCCTGGCCGTCGACACCTACAGCGCCGCCACCGCCCACGGCGGGAGCCGAGCCTCCGCCTCCGCCCACGGCGGACACGGCACCCACGCGGCCGGCACCTCCCCCGTCGCGCACGTGATGGGCGCTTCCGCCCTCCCGTCGGGCGACGACCCGGACGGCGACGGATACATCCTCGCCAACCCGCAGGTCACCGGCGTGACTCCGTCGACCGCGGTCCCGCCCCCGGCCTACCATCACGAGTTCCAGGCCGGCTGCTCCGTCACCCACACCGCGGCGGACGACCCGATCGTCTACCCGGGCCGGTTCGGCGCGTCCCACGACCACACGTTCATGGGCAACACCTCCACCGACGCCGCCAGCACCACCGGCTCGCTCTACGGAGGGAACACCACCTGCAAGGCGCCGGCGGACTCCTCGGCGTACTGGATGCCCTCGCTGTACAAGGGTGACCAGAAGATCCTGCCCGTGGGCCCGCAGGTCATCTACTACAAGGCCGGCGTCACCGACTACCGGAGCGTCCGTCCCTTCCCCAAGGGGCTGCGGTTCGTCGTCGGCAACCCGATGCAGAGCGCCCAGGAGTTCCGCGGTCACAAGGGCTTCGTCGAGGGCTGGGAATGCGGTGACAGCTTCTTCAACACCGACTTCCCGGCGAGTTGTCCGAGCCGGCCCGACGTGCAGCTCAACCTGCGCATGCAGGCCCCCAGTTGCTGGGACGGCAAGTACCTCGACACCCCCGACCACAAGAGCCACATGGCCTACACGGTCGTCAAGCCCGGCACCAACGACAACATGTGCCCGGCCTCCCACCCGGTCGCCCTGCCGATGATCGAGTTCAAGATGGCGTGGCCGGTCAACGGCGACATGTCCCAGGTCCGGCTCTCCAGCGGCCGGGGCCACTCCTTCCACTACGACTTCTTCAACGCGTGGGAGGAGCGCACCCTCAAGGCCTTGGTCGACCACTGCATCGTCGGCGGCCTGCAGTGCGACACACGGGGCTTCGACCTGTACCGCCCCGAACGCGGTGCCGTGCTGAACGCGGACCACCGTCTGCCCTGACCCGTCACGAGACCGCGGCCCGGACGCCCGCAGGGGCGCCCGGGCCGCTTTCCCGTCCCCTTCCGATCCACAGGAGCCACCCCCATGTCCGCGCCCGCCCCGTCCGCCACCGTCCAGCACGACGCGCTCATCGACCTCCTGCCCCCGCACTTCCGCTTCGGCGCGGCCACCTCCGCCTTCCAGATCGAGGGCGCCACCGACGAGGACGGACGCACGCCGTCCATCTGGGACACCTTCTGCCGTGTCCCGGGGGCCGTCGACAACGGCGACACCGGGGACGTGGCGTGCGACCACTACCACCGCATGCCCGAGGACGTCGCCCTGCTCGCCGCCCTCGGCCTCGACACGTACCGGTTCTCCGTCTCCTGGCCCCGGGTCCAGCCCCGCGGGCGCGGCCCGGCCAACCCGGCCGGCATCGGCTTCTACGACCGCCTGGTCGACGAGCTCCTCGCGCACGGCATCACCCCCTGGCTCACCCTCTACCACTGGGACCTGCCCCAGGAACTCCAGGACGCCGGCGGCTGGCCCGCCCGCGACACCGCGTACCGCTTCGCCGACTACGCGGAACTCGTCCACGAACGGCTCGGTGACCGCGTCACCCACTGGACCACCCTCAACGAGCCCTTCTGTTCGGCGGTCCTCGGCCACGTCGAGGGCGTCCACGCCCCCGGAGGCCGCTCCCTGGCCGACGGGGTGAGGGCCGTGCACCACCTGCACCTGGCACACGGCCTCGCGGTCCGGCGGTTGCGTTCCGCCGCCCGCCGCCCGCTCGACCTGGCCGTCAGCCACCTTCTCGGCACCAGCCGGCCCGCCACGGACAGCGAGGCCGACCGCGAGGCCGCCCGCCGGGCCGACGCCATGGGCTTCCGCTTCTACCTCGACCCGATCCTGCGCGGCCGGTACCCCGAGGACCTCGTCGACGACCTGGCCGCCCACGCCGTCGAGATCCCCGTCAGGGACGGCGACCTCGACGTCATCGCCGCCCCCATCGACACCCTGGGCGTCAACTACTACCGCTCGATGCGCACTTCCGGGGCCGACGGGAACGGCGCCACCACCGATGCCCGGGGCGTCCCCGTCACCCGCAACCTGCCGCACGGCGGCCTCCCGGTCACCGGCCTCGGCTGGGAGGTGATGCCGCACGACCTCACCGAGCTGCTGCTGCGCGTCTCCCGCGACTACCCCGGCACCCCGATGGTGGTGACCGAGAACGGCGCCGCGTACGAGGACCGTCCCGACGCGCACGGCTTCGTCGAGGACACCGACCGCACCGCCTACCTCGCCGCCCATCTGGCCGCCGTGGCCCGCGCCCGGACGCGCGGGGCCGACGTCCGCGGCTACTTCGCCTGGTCGCTCCTGGACAACTTCGAATGGGCGTACGGCTACGACAAGCGCTTCGGTCTCGTGCGCGTCGACTACGCCACCCAGTCCCGTACGCCCAAGCGCAGTGCCCTGTGGTTGCGCGACACCGCCCACCGCGTCCGCGGCACCGCCGTGAGCGGGTGACACGGCCGCCCGGTCCGCCGTCCTACGGCCCCGGCGGTACGGACAACGAGGGAAGGCCGAGGACGCGGGCGAGGGCGGCTGTGACGGGAACGTGCCGGTCGGGCAGATGTCCGGAGGCCCAGTCGGCCGCCAGTGCGAGGAAGTCGGTCAGGTCGCGTTCGGCACCGGAAAGCAGGTGACGGAGCTCCGCGACGGACAGCTCGATCACCGGACTGCCGCTCCGCCCGGCGTCGGCCGTGAGCCGCACCGTGTCGCCGACGCGCTCCGCGACCGGTGACACGGGATCGTGGCCGAATCCGAGCATCCCGCCGTCGTCGACGAGCCGATGCCAGTCGCGCCAGTCCTCCAGCCCGTCGCAGCACCCGGGCAGGAAGGCGACGCCGGTGGAGTCCTCGGTGACGCGCAGGCCGCCGGCCGCGAAGAGGTCGTCGAAGGTCAGCAGTCCGTGAAGGAACGAGTCGAGTGCTCCGGCCGGGCGAGGCGGGCGATCGCCGTCGGGGTCGATGTCGTTGCAGTCGGCGATACGCATCACCGCCGTCCCCACCTCGGCGGGTGAGAGCTCACCGCTGAGAGGCAGGAAGCCGAACGGCTCGATCCCGGCGACAGGCCAGAGGTCGAAGCCGTCGGGAGTGTGGATCTCCAGGACGGGCTGCATCACGATCACCCGCCCAAGTCTTCCGTACTGCCCCCGTGGCAGACGCACCGGACCTCGTCGGGGCAGGCAACTCGGACGGCTCGAAGGGAGTCCCCAAGGACGAGGACGGACGCCATGTGAAGCGCTGTGGGGGGATACATGCACATCGACGAGAACGAGTCCCGCGGGGCGCGGGACCGGGGATCCGCCGGCGAACGGACCGAACAGGCCGGGCGCGGGGGTACGCGCGGGTCGGCGGCCGGCCGGCCGGGCAGGAGGCCGTACCTGCCCCCACCGACCGGGCCCCGGGCGGTCGGCACCACGTCCCTGCACCTCACGGACGGCTCCCGGCCCGATCCCTGGGCTCCGGGGGCGAGCACGCGCGAGCTCATGGTCTCCCTGTGGTACCCGGCCGCCTCGCCGAACGGGCGGCGGGCGCGGTACATGACGCCGACGGAGTCGGAGCTGCTCCTCGAGGAAGGGGGCATCACCGGCGTGCCGTCGGACGTGTTGAGCACGACACGGACCAGCGCCTTCGCCGATGCCCGGCCGGCGGGGTCCGTGCGCGGTCTGCCGCTGGTCGTCCTCTCTCCCGGCTTCACCAAACCCCGTACCACGCTCACCTCCCTCGCCGAAGACCTGGCGAGCCACGGTTACCTGGTGGCCGCGATCGATCACACCTACGAATGCGTCGCCACCACCTTTCCGGACGGACGGGTCACCACGTGCGGCGCCGGCGAGGTCACGCACGACGAAGCGTTCTGGAAGCGGCTGGTCACGGGCCGGGCCGCCGATGTCTCCTTCGTCCTGGACGAACTGACCGGGACACCCCTGAAGTGGGACGGCGCCCGGCTCGTCGACCCGTCGCGGATCGCGATGGCGGGCCACTCCGTCGGCGGTGCGAGCGCCGTCACGTCCATGCTGGCCGACTCCCGGATACGCGCGGGAGTCGACATCGACGGCACGACCCAGGTCCCGGTCCCGGACAGCGGCCTGTCCCGGCCGTTCCTGTTCCTCGGCAGGCAGGCCCAGTACAGCCCGGGCAGCGGCGGCGCGGCCGCCACCTGGGAACGCGACTGGCCGAACCTGACCGGGTGGAAGCGGTGGCTCGTGGTGGCCGGGGCCGGACACGCCTCCTTCACCGACGTCGGACTGCTGGCCGAGCAGTTCGGAATCGGCGGGGGCGCCGGCCTGTCGGCGGCCCGTGCGTCGGAGATCACCCGCGGGTACACCCGCGCGTTCCTCGACCTGCACCTGCGCCACCGGCCCCGGTCCCTCCTGGACGCTCCTTCCGGGCGGTACCCGGAGGTCGTGTTCAGCGCCCCCCGGGACGAACGCGGGTGACTGAGTTCCGTCCGGCGGCGTTCAGCGCGGAAGCACCCAGCTCGGCGTCCAGGTCCCCGCGGTGTCGTGGCCGGCCGCCGTGGCGGTCAGGTGGGCGCGGAGGGTGGTCAGTGCGGGGTGGGGGTTGTCGCGGTGCCAGAGGATCGAGTGGGGGTAGACGGGCGTCGGGTCGGTCACCGGGACGCGGCGCAGGCCGTGGTCGGCGGGCCAGACGAGGCGGGTCCGCCCGCCCATGAAGGTGGCCAGGGCCGGGGTGTCGGCGATGGTGTCGAGGAGGGCGTCGGAGCCGAAGTTGGGGCCGGTCGCCTCGATGGTGAGGCCGAATTCGGCCACGAGGTCGTCGTAGTAGGCGGCCCACTCGGTACCGGGGACGATGCCGGGCATCCAGATCCGGTGCCCGGCCAGCCGGGCGAGTGGCACTGATCGCGCGCCGGCCAGCGCGTGGGCGGGGCCGGTGAGGAGCTGGAGGGGTTCGTCCAGCACCCGGACGGACTCGATGTCTTCGGGAAGGGGACAGCCGGGGGCGGCGACGGCACGGAAGGAGGCGTCGATCGCGCCGGACCGGAGGGCGGCCACGGCCGTTTCGATGCCGAACAACGTCATCACGTCGAGGTCGATCTCGGGGTGTGCGCGGTGGAAGTCGCGCATCAGGCCCGACTGGGCGCTGCGCAGGGTGATCACGTCCACGCGCAGCGGACGCCGGCCGGTGCGCACGGACGCGACCGCGCGTTCGGCGACGCGCAGCAGCTCGCGCGCGTGGGGCAGGAACGCCTGACCGTCGATGGTGAGCTCGGCGCCGCGTGCGGTGCGGGTGAACAGCCGCACGCCGAGGTCGCGTTCCAGAGCGGCGATGCGCTTGGAGACGGCCTGCTGGGTGACCGACAGCTCGGCGGCGGCCTCCTGGAACTGTCCCGCGTCGGCGGCGGCGACGAAGGTCCGGACGGTGTGGAGGTCCATCCCGGCATCCTACTGATACAACCGTTGGTTGTGGATGCACGGCCATCTGGTTGTTTGATCCCGCTTGTCGCGCTCGCTTTGATGCTTCTGGTCGCGGTTCGGTTGTACGGGTGAGTGGCGAGGGGCATCGAGCATGAGGAGCGGGCATCGGCTCGGGCGGCGGTTCGGGTGGCTGTGGGGAGCGTACGGAACGAGCGCGCTCGGCACATGGCTCGCTTTCGGCGCGTTTCCGCTGATCGCCGTCCAGGCCCTGCACGCCGGACCGGCCGAGGTCGCCGCGCTCTCCGCGGCGGGGGCCGCGGTGGGCGCGGTCGTGGCGGTGCCGCTCGGACCGTGGGTGGAGTTCCGCCGCAAGCGGCCGGTGCTGATCGCGATGGACCTGGTGCGGTGCGCGGCGCTGCTGTCGGTCCCCGCGGCGTACGCGCTCGGCGTGCTCGGCTTCCTTCAGCTCCTGCTGGTGTCGGTCGTCGTCGCGGCGGCCGACATCACGTTCCGCGCCGCGTCCGGCGCCTTCCTGAAGACGCTGCTGGTGGCCGAGGACCTGCTCGTCGCCAACGCCCGGTTCGAGTCCACGGCCTGGACGGCCACGATCATCGGGCCGCCCCTGGGCGGCGCGGCGGTCGGGCTCCTCGGTCCGGTGGCGACGGTGGCGGCCGACGCGGTCAGCTACCTGCTCTCCGCCCTGGGCCTGCGCGCGATGGGCGGGCACGAGCCGCCGCCCGAGCGCCGGCAGGCCGCGCGCATGCGGGCCGGGGATCTGCTCGACGGGTGGCGGTACGTCCTCGCCGACGCGACGCTGCGCCCGCTGTTCTTCAACACCGCCTGGTTCAACGGCCTGGTGATGGCCACCCAGCCGCTGCTGGCCGTCCTGATGCTCGGCCCGCTCGGGTTCGCCCCGTGGCAGTACGGCCTCGCCTTCGCCGTGCCCTCCATCGGCGGCCTTCTCGGATCGTGGCTGGCCCGACCGCTCGTCGCCCGGTTCGGGTCGTACCGGATCCTGATCGCGGCCGGGGCGCTGCGCGCGATCTGGCCCGTCGGTCTGGTCTTCCTCGGACCGGGCGCCGGCGGGCTGCTGCTGGTGGTGGGCATCGAGCTCGGGCTCGTCCTCTGCTGTGGCGTCTTCAACCCCGTCCACGCCACCTACCGCCTCGAGCGCACCCCGAACGACCGCATCACCCGCACGCTGTCCGCCTGGGCGGTGACGACCAAGGCCTCGACCGCGCTCCTGACAGCCGTCTGGGGCGTGCTGGGCGGCCTGCTCGGCCCCCGGACGGCCATCGGGCTGGCCGGCCTGCTCCTCCTTGCGACTCCCCTGCTGCTCCCCCGCCGCCCGGCAGCGCTTCCTTGACGTGTCTCCTCCGCCGCGGGGTGCGAACCCGTGCTCCCCGGTCGAATCCCCCGAGGGCGACGGCGTTTCAAGTACCGATATGAGGTCAGCCGAGAAGAAACGACTTCTTTCTCCACATGTCGGTCAGGAGGACCCATGGAAAGCTGGCGCGCGTCCGCGGCCTGCCGGAACGTCGACCCCGATCTCTTCTTCCCGGTGGGAACCGGGGCCCCCGCTCTGGTACAGGCCGAGGAGGCCAAGGAAGTCTGTCGGCACTGCCCCGTGCGCGAGGCGTGTCTCCGCTGGGCCATGGACGACTCCCGCCAGGTGACGGGGGTCTGGGGCGGCCTGAGCGAAGACGAACGCCGTTCCCTCAAGCGGCGGTTGCGTCGTGCGGCGAACACGGGGGAACGGCCCCACCGGTAGGGATGCCGGTCCCCCGGTGAGGCCGTTCGGTTCTCCTGCGGTTCCCCGGGGAACGGGTGGGTGCCCCGGGGCGGTAGGGAGGGCGGCTCATTCCTCCAGCGGGGCGAGCATGCCCTCCCGCAGGCGTGCCAGATTGCGCGAGAGCAGCCGTGACACCTGCATCTGGGAGACTCCGAGCCTCTGTCCGATCTCCGACTGCGTCAGCTCCTCGACGAACCTCAGGTGGAGGAGCCGACGGTCCCGCTCGCCGAGTTCGCCGAGCAGCGGTGCGAGGGCGTGGCAGTCCTCGAACAGTTCGAGCGCCGGGTCCTCCTCCCCCAGGAGGTCGGAGAGCATGGCGCCACCGTCCTCCTCGTCGCCGCCGACGGCCGCGTCGAGCGAGGTGGACGTGTACGCGTTGGAGGCGATCCGCGCCTCGATCACCTCGTCCTCCGAGAGGTTCATGAGGGCCGAGAGCTCCGACACGGTCGGGGCCCGCCCGAGGCGCGAGCTGAGCTCCTCCGTCGCCTTGGCCAGCTCCACGCGGGCTTCCTGCAGCCGGCGCGGCACGTGGACCGCCCAGGAGGTGTCGCGGAAGAACCGCTTGATCTCCCCCACGATGCACGGCACGGCGAAGGTCGTGAACTCCACCTCGCGGGAGATGTCGAACCGGTCGATGGCCTTGATCAGTCCGATGATGCCGACCTGGACGATGTCCTCCATCTCGTCGCCCCGGGACCGGAACCGACCGGCCGCGTAGCGCACGAGCGACATGTTCATCTCGATCAGCGTGTTGCGCGCGTACTGGTACTCGGGGGTTCCCTCCTCCAATACGCCCATCCTGCCGAAGAACAGTTTCGACAGCTCACGCGCGTCCTTCGGCGCGATGTCGCAGGGAGCTTCGACGACGGGCAGTCCGCCCCCCACAGCCGCTTCAGCACGGTTCTTCGTCTCCGTCTGCACTGCAGTCGACACGCTCTGTCCCCTTCGGTTGTCGGCAACGCTTTCTCCCCCGGGCGGCTCGCCTACCCCGGCACTCACGGAACATGCACGGGAATTTTCGGACCGCGTTTCCGGCCTGCCGGACCCCGGGTCGTCAGGCATCCGGCTCCGGTCATCCGGCTCGGGTCATTCGGCCGCGGCGAGGCGAAGACGCGCCCTGACCCGCTTCCCCGTCCCCGTCGGATGCGGCTCGACACTCACGCTCTCGCAGACGGTGACGACGATCTCGACCCCGTGCTGGCCGATGCGGCCGGGGTCGTGGCCGCGCGGGACCGGGGAGGCTTCCGCACGGTCGAACACCGAGATGTCCAGCGCGTCCTCGAACAGCTCCAGCAGAAGCCGGCAAGGGCCGGGCGCGTGCCGCACCACGTTGGTCACCAGTTCGCTGACCACCAGACGCGCCATGTCGACCCGCTCCCGGGCCACCGGCTCACGCCCCATGGCCGGTGCGGCGGCGAGGAAGTCCGCGGTGAAGGCGCGAGCGGACGCGATCATGCCGTCGCCGGTGTCCTCGATGTCGTAGTCGACGCTCACGGACAGCACGGGCTGCTGTGTCGCACGCTCGGTGGCGATCGCGTCCGTCATCGGCTTCCCCCCTTTCTCACACGGCTTCGTACCGCGCTTCGCACATTCCGTACTCCGCCTTGCCCGCCTTCGGGGTTTTCATTCCCGTACCCGGGCACGCGGTTCGGCCGTCCGCCGGGCATACAACCCGGAAGCGGGGGTATCCGGCGCATCGAAACGGGCGGTCGGCGCCCTGACGGCGAAGGGGAAAGCACTGTGTTGATGGCCCATCCCGCGGTGTTGAGCAATCTGATCGAACAGTACGAGACGCTGAAGGCACTCTACGCGGAGAACGGCGATGTCGAGGTGCGACGCCGTATGGACGACATCGCGTACACGCTCTGCGTCTCCACGGGTACACGGGACGTGGACACGGCGCTGGTCATCGCCCGCCATCGTCTGCCCGGCGCGCGCCCCGAGGACGACTCGGTCCTGACGGCCTGAACCCGGCACGGCGAACCCGGCACGGTCCTCCTCCGAGGAGCGTGCCGGGTTCGCCGTGCTTCCGGGCTGTGCTTCCGGGACGACGACGACCGCGCCCGCCGCCTGTGTCGGCGGCGGGCGCGGTCGTCGTACCGCGAGCGGGCGGTGAGGGAAGGACTACCAGCGGTACCAGCGGCCAGAGCCGCCCTTCGGCCGGGCCACGAAGCCCAGCAGCCAGAGGACGAGCACGATCACGGCGATCCACCAGAGGGCCTTCACGGCGAATCCGGCGCCGAAGAGAATCAGAGCCAGCAGCAGAACCAACAACAGGGGAACCATGTGTCAACAACCTCCGCATTTCCACGTCCGACCACTCCCGGCGAATCCTCCAAGTAAACGGGATTCGCCGGAAGGGCCGAATTCCTTTTCAGTGACCGGGACATGACCGGGACATGGGATTCGGCGATCCCACCGGGCCACCACAGGTCAGATACGGCCGCCGGTGAGCCGGGAGAGCGGGCCGCGGGAGCGCAGCCCCGCCCGGCGTCCGAGCGCGTACGCGCCGGTGAGCGCGGCCGCCGCGCTCACGGCGGCGCTGCTGGTGACCGCCTTGCGGGCGCGCACGGCGGTCACCAGCGTGCCACCGGTGCCGCGGACGGCGTGGACGGCCGCCAGGGTCTTCTCGGCGAGAGGGGCCGGAAGCGCGGTCAGGGCCCCGCCGGTCTTCTCCCCGGTCTCCTCCACCGCGTGCACGGTCTTCTTCGCCGCGTCCGAAGCACTGCTCGTCCGGTTCCGTGTACCGCTCCTTTCCGAGGCGGTACGCGAACTGTTCCGGCTGGACGGATTCTCGTTGCTCTTCTCCGATGCACTCATGTACACCGTCTAGCCGGACCTCGCCGGAACAAACCCTTGTTCGGAGGAGTTTGCCGATATTCAGAGGAGTTTGCCGAGCGGCCCGAGGTCGATGTTCAGGTCTTCCGGTTCCAGGCCGAAACGGTCGCGCAGCAATGCCATCCGGTCCTCCAGGAGCATGAGGGTCAGACCGAGCCGCTCCTCCTGCTCCTCGGTGAGGTCGCCCACCTCGAACCGGCGCACGGCCTGGCGCTCCATCAGCTGGCGCAGCAGCTCGACGACGGTCAGGACGAGGCAGGCCAGGTCGCGTTCGACGGTGTCGGGGTCGAGTTCCACCCGTCGCGGTCGTGTCGTCATGGTGTCACCCGCTCCCACGGGGAGGGCACGGCGTCGCCGACGGAACTGATGAGCGCCTTCAGGTCGATGCGCACGAGGTCGACGTCGGCGATCCTCAGGGTGATGTCGCCGGCGAGCACCACACCGCCGGCGAGCAGCCGGTCAAGCAGGTCGACCAGCGCGATCTCCCGCTGGTCGCTCATCGCTCCGGCTCCTCGTCGGTGTCGTCGCCCGTGAAGGAGTAGGGCACCCAGGGGCCCGTGATCTCCACGCGCAGGCCCGTCCGTACCTCTTCGGGCGGGGGAACCGCGTCGAGGAACTCCTGCCGCTTGTCGTCAGGAACGAGGTAGGCGGCGTTGAAGACGTTCCGGCCGGGGCCCTGGGACAACCGCGCCTGCTGGGGCGGGTGGAGCACCGCGTCCGCCGCGGTGCGTACGAGCGTCTCGTGCAGGTGTCGTGCGGTACGGGCCGCCGTGTCGTCGACGTCCTGGCGGGCCCGCCGGTCCCCCAGCCGGCGCCGCAGGTAGTCGCGCCCGGAACCCCCCGCTACCGACGGCGCCTCGCCTGTGCTCGCGGGCGCGGTCGGGCCGGGTGTCTCGTCGACGTACAGCTTGACGCCCCACTCGTGGGTGCCCGTCAGGCGGTCGAGGGTCTCCGAGAGGCGGTGTTCACCCTCTTCGAGGAGCCGGCGCACGCCCGGCTCGCCACGGCAGACGGTCGCCAGCCGCAGCGGCACGGTGGTGACCCGCCGACCCGCCGCGGCCACCACACCGTGGTGGGCCCTGGCCACTTCCGCGAGCCAGTCCAGGTCCTCCAGCCTTCCACGCAGCGGCACTTCGTCGAAGTCGGCCGCCGGGACCGGCTCGACGAGAGCGGTCAGGCCCCGGTGCGCGACGGTCACGAGGCCCGTGCCCAGCGTCTCGCCTGCCGGGGGTCCGGGAGGCCCCCCGGTGACATCGGACGACCGGACCACGGCGTACACGTACAGCAACGGTTCGTCGTTCATGACTCCTGCCTCGCCTCCAGCTCGGCGATACGCCGGCGCAGCTCCTCGTTCTCCCGGCCGAGCTCGCCCCGCCGGGCTCCGGAGGACAGGGCCGGGTCCTGCTCCCACCAGTCGATGCCCATCTCCTTGGCCCGGTCGACCGACGCCACGACGAGTCGCAGCTTGATGGTGAGGAGTTCGATGTCGAGGAGGTTGATGCGGATGTCCCCGGCGATGACCACGCCCTTGTCGAGGACGCGCTCCAGGATGTCGGCGAGGTTGGCCGACTGGTCGTCGTAGGGACGCGGAAGTCCCGACGGCATCGTCATACGTCCTCCTCCTTCTCTTCCGTCGCGGCGCGCGTGGTGGCCTCGTGGAGACCCACCGCGCCCGGGACGAGGCCCTTCGCCCCGTCCCGGGCGCACGCGACGCTGCACTCCGGCGCCCGGTGGGTCACCGGCCGTCCCCCCGCCCCGTGTCCAGGCGGGCCAGGAGTTCGTCCTCGCGGCGGTCGAACTCCTCCTCGTCGATCTCGCCGGCCTCGAACGCCGCGACCAGTCCCGCCAGTTCGCGGTGGACGGTCTCCGGGTCGTAGTACTCGCGCTCCGCCACCTCGACGACCTGCCGCAGCACCCAGGCGGTGCCGCGCACCGGCGCGGCCGGCAGCAGGAGGACCTCCTTGAGCAGTCCCACGGGTCACTCCGTCTCGACGAAGCTGTACACGGGCAGCGGTCCCGTCACCTGCTCCTTGAGGTGCTCGTGCTCCTGCGGGAGGGCGCGCACGGCCTCCAGGAACTCGTCCTGCCGTTCGCGTTCCACCAGGAACGACAGATTGGCCAGCCATCCACTGCCCTCCGGCCCGCGCACCATCGCCGCCGCGTACGGCGCCAGGGCCTGTTCGACGAGCGCCGCGTCGGCCTTCTCCCGCTCGGCGACGGCCCGCGCCATCAACTCGCCGAAGGCGAGCCTCTCCTCGTGGGTGCCCCCGCCCGCCGCGCGCTGGGCGGCGTGCCGGGCCAGCAGGCCGGGGTCACCCGCGAGCACCACCCGCAGCACGGCCTCCTCGTCGTGGTAGACCTTGACGTTGAACTCCTCCTTGCCGTCCAGCTTCCTCAGCCGCTCCAGGTAGCGGTCGTGATGCTCGTCGAGGACGGCGGCGACGGTCTCGTCGTCGGGCGAGACCCCGCCGAACCGCAGGGGCAGCACGGGGCCCTCCTTGCCGGCCAGGATCACGACGTGCTGGTGCGCCAGCAGGTCGCGGCGCTTCGGCTTCAGTTCGGACGGCGCGTCGCTGCACAGAGCGACCAGGTCGCCGCTGCGCACGGTGCGTACGGGCCGCGGGGGGTCGCCGATCCCCTCGATGGCGTCGGGCAGCTTCCGGTCCGCGGGCGCGATGCCGTAGACGTACGTGCTCATTCCTTCTCCTCCCGGCGGGTCGAGGTGCGCCGGCGCGATCCGCCGCCGCTGCTGCTCTTCTCCTCCGGTTCCTCGTCGCGCGACGAGTGGAGGGCGTCGGATATCGTCTGGGCGGCGCCGCTGAGCGCGCCCTTGGTCTTGCCCCGGGCGCCGGACTCGGTCATGTCGCCGACCAGTTCGGGCAGGCCGGGGTTCTTGCGCGGACCGGCCTCCAGGTCCAGCCGGTTGCAGGCTTCGGCGAACCTCAGGTAGGTGTCGACGCTCGCCACGACGACACGTACGTCGATCTTCAGGATCTCGATGCCGACCAGGGAGACGCGCACGAACGCGTCGATCACCAGGCCACGGTCCAGAACCAGTTCGAGTACGTCGTACAGACCGCTGGAGCCACCTCCGGAGGTGGCCGGAGCGCTCTGGGTGGGAACGACAGTCATTCTTCTCGATCTCCCTCTCGTCTCGGGACGGACGGGTGCGGGACGGACGGGGCCGCCTCGCTCAGCGGCGGTCCGCGCGCCCCCTCTCGTAACGGCGGGTGCGCCGGTAGCCGATGAGGTGCCCGTGGTGGTCGACGTCGACCTCGTACGAGGCGAGCAGGCTCATCGTGTCCGGCACGCGCGGCAGTTCGAGGACTTCGACCGTCAGGCGCCAGTTGCCGTCCTCGCCGCGTCCGCAGGAGCTGACGGCCTCCGCCGGCCGGTCGAGGAGGAGCGCGAGCTGCTCCATCGCCGTTCGAATCACCTCGGTCACCGGCGGGGGCCGTTCCGCCTCCGCCTTCGCCGCCTTGCTCTCCGTCCCGCTTTCCGATGAATGGGTCATGACTTTCTCCTTTCACGTGTTACCGGGCACTCCATGCCCAAACTGGTTGAAACGCAGGGCACTTGTGGGGCGGGGTCAGCGCAGGCCCTTCACCCGCGACAGCGCCGCGACGCCGAGGGCCGCGAACAGCACCTGCGCCAGCCACTCGGTCCAGTCCACCCCTGAGGTGTCGGAGAGGCCCGTCACCCGGGCGATCGCCGTACCCGTCAGCGCCGCGGCGATGCCGACGACGAGGGTCCACAGCACTCCGATGTGCTCGTGCCCCGGGACGACGAGGCGCCCCAGCCCGCCGACGACCGCTCCGATGACCAGAGCGCTGATCACTCCTGAGATCTCCACATTCGCCTCCCCGGCTCTCGGACGAGTGCCCTGCGACCCGCCTGCCCGCCGCGCGCCACTCCACGCCCGGCGGTGAAGGACGATGTGCCCCGGCGGCGAAATGTCCGTCGGACGACGGCCCCTACGCCGTTCGGCGGACAAGGGGACATACGGCGGGGGAGGCGGGGAAGGGGATGTCGGGCAGAAGGTCGTCCCGTCCGTCGTCGGAGGAGCAGGCACCGTGGACCGTACCGGAGGGAGCAGCGGGAGCGCTGCCGTACGCGAAGGCGGATCGGAGGGACTCCAGGACCTCACGTCGTCCGTCTCGCTCCAGGTCAACGGGACCACGCACACGGTGCGTCTCGACAACCGCACGACCCTCCTGGACGCCCTGCGCGAGCACCTGGGCCTCACCGGAGCGAAGAAGGGCTGCGACCACGGGCAGTGCGGCGCCTGCACGGTGCTCGTGGGCGGGCGACGGGTGAACAGCTGCCTGCTGCTCGCCGTCACGTGCGACGAGCCCGTCACCACGGTCGAGGGCCTCGCCGGCCCGGACCGCCTCCATCCGGTCCAGGAGGCGTTCGTCTCCCGGGACGCCCTCCAGTGCGGCTACTGCACGCCGGGGCAGATCTGCTCGGCCGTGGCCATGCTGGACGAGGCGGCCGCCGGGCACCCCTCGTCCCTGACGCCACCGGACCGCCCGGACGGCGACGGCCCGGCGGCCCTCACCCCGGAGGAGATCCGTGAGCGCATGAGCGGCAACATCTGCCGCTGCGGCGCCTACCCGAACATCGTGGACGCCATCGTGGACGCCGTCGAGGAGGCCGCCTCGTGAAGCCCTTCGGATACCTGCGCGCCGAGCGCACCGAACAGGCGCTCGCCGCGTACGCGGCCCACCCCCGCGCCCAGTACCTCGCCGGTGGCACGAATCTCGTCGACCTGATGAAGCTCGGGGTGGCCGATCCCCCGTTCCTCGTCGACATCAGCCGGCTGCCGCTGGACGGCGTCGAGGAGACGCCCGAGGGCGGTCTGCGCGTCGGGGCGACCGTGCGCAACAGCGACCTGGCCGTCCATCCGCTCGTCAGGACCCGGTACACCGCGCTGTCGCAGGCACTCCTCTCCGGTGCGTCCGCACAGCTCCGCAACACGGCCACCACCGGCGGCAACCTCCTCCAGCGCACCCGCTGCCCGTACTTCCAGGACACCTCCAAGCCCTGCAACAAGCGTGAACCGGGCACGGGCTGCCCCGCCCGCGAGGGGGTTCACCGCGACCTCGCGGTGCTCGGCCACTCCGCGCGGTGCGTCGCCACGCACCCCTCGGACATGGCGGTCGCGCTCGCCGCCCTCGACGCGCGGGTGCACCTGCTCGGACCCGACGGCGACCGCACCGTGCCGGTCACCGAGTTCCACCGGCTGCCCGGTGACCGGCCGGAGCAGGACACCGTCGTCCGGCCAGGCGAGCTCGTCACCGGAGTGACGCTCCCGCCGCCCGCCGGGGCCCACAGCTCCTACCGCAAGGCCCGAGACCGCGCCTCGTACGCCTTCGCGCTGGCCTCCGTCGCCGCCGTCCTCACCGTGGAGGACGGCGTCGTCCGGCACGCCGCCCTCGCCTTCGGCGGGCTCGCCCACAGACCGTGGCGGGCCCGCGCGGCCGAGGAGGTGCTGCGCGGAGCACCGGCCACGGAGGAGACGTACGCGCGGGCCGCCGACGCCGAACTGGCCGCGGCCGAGCCGCTGCGCGACAACGGCTTCAAGGTGCCGCTCGCCCGCAACCTCGCCGTCCACGTGCTCACCGATCTCGCGTCCCGCCCCTGAGGAGGCCCGGCCACCGTCATGCCCCCGACTCCCACGACCCCGACTCCCCCGCCCCAGGCCCCGCCCCTGTCCGGCGCCGACGCCGTCCGGCGCGACGCCCGACAGAAGGTGACCGGCACGGCGCGCTACGCCGCCGAGCACACTCCGCCCGGCTGTGTCCACGCCGTGCCCGTGCCCGCCACCGTCGCGCGTGGCAGGGTGACCGCCGTCCACGCCGACGAGATCCTGCGGCGGCCCGGTGTCCACGCGGTCCTGAGCCACGAGAACGCGCCCCGGCTCGGCGAGACCGAGGACCCGACCCTGGCGCTGCTCCAGGACGCACGCGTCCCGCACCGGGGCTGGTACGTCGCCCTCGTGGTCGCCGACACCCCGGAGAACGCGCGCGCGGCCGCCGACGACCTGCGGATCGAGTACGCCGCCGAGGACCACGACCCCGGGCCGCCCGCCGGTCATCCCGGGCTCTACACCCCCGAGGAGGCGAACGGCGGCCACCCGGCCCTGCGCGAGCGCGGCGACTTCGACACGGCCTTCGCCGCGTCGCCGGTGCGGGTCGACGCGACGTACACCATGACCGCCCAGCACAACCACCCCATGGAACCGCACGCCTCCACGGCGTGGTGGGAGGACGGCGCTCTGACCGTGTACGACTCCAGCCAGGGGTCGACGACCGTACGGGACGTCCTCGCGGGGCTGCTCCAGGTGCCCGGGCACCGCGTCACGGTCGTCTCCGCGTACGTCGGCGGCGGCTTCGGCTCCAAGGGCACCCCGCGGCCGCAGGTCGTCCTCGCCTCGATGGCGGCACGGCACCTCGGGCGGCCCGTAAGACTGGTCCTCCCCCGCCGCGAACTGGCCACCGCCGTCGGCCACCGCGCCCCCACCGTGCAGCGCGTCCGCATCGGCGCTTCCGAGGAGGGGCTGATCGGCGCCCTCGCCCACGAGGTCGTCACCCAGACGTCGACGGTCAGGGAGTTCGTCGAGCAGTCGGCCGTACCCGCCCGCATCATGTACACCTCGCCCCACAGCCGTACGAGCCACCGCGTGGTGGCCCTGGACGTGCCCACCCCCTCCTGGATGCGTGCCCCTGGCGAGGCGTCCGGCATGTACGCCCTCGAAGCGGCCATGGACGAGCTCGCCGTCGCCACCGGCGTCGACCCGGTCGAGCTCCGGCTGCGCAACGAGCCCGACGTGGAACCCGACAGCGGCAGACCGTTCAGCAGCAGGAACCTCGCGGAGTGCCTGCGGCAGGGCGCACGGCTCTTCGGCTGGGCGGACCGCGACCCCCGGCCCGGGGTACGGAGGACCGGCGACCGGCTGACCGGCACCGGAGTGGCCTCGGCCACGTACCCGTACATGCTCAGCCCCTCGACGGCCTCCGCGCACGCCGTACCGGGCGGCGACCACGTCGTACGCCTCAACGCCACCGACATCGGCACCGGGGCGCGGACCGTCCTCGCGCAGATCGCCGCCGACGCGCTCGGCGTCCCGCCGGCATCGGTGCGCGTGGAGCTCGGCAGCAGCGCGCTGCCGAGCGCCCCGCTCGCGGGCGGCTCCTCGGGAACGTCCTCCTGGGGCTGGGCGGTCCACAAGGCCTGTACGGCGCTGGCCGGCATGCTGCGCGCGCACACGGGCCCGCTCCCGCCCGAGGGGCTCACGGCGCGGGTGGACACCGCGGAGGAGGCCGGGCGGGAGTCGCCGTACGCGCGTCACGCCTTCGGCGCGCAGTTCGCGGAGGTCGAGGTGGACACCGTGACGGGCGAGGTACGGGTCCGCCGGCTGCTCGGGGTCTTCGCCGCGGGCCGGGTGCTCAGCCCGCGTACCGCCCGTTCCCAGTTCATCGGCGGCATGACGATGGGGCTCGGCATGGCGCTGACCGAGGGCAGCACCCTGGATCCCGTGTTCGGTGACTTCGCGGAACGCGACCTGGCCTCGTACCACGTCCCCGTCTGCGCCGACGTGCCGGCGATCGAGGCGCACTGGCTGGACGAGGAGGATCCTCACCTCAACCCCATGGGCAGCAAGGGGATCGGCGAGATCGGCATCGTGGGGACGGCCGCCGCGATCGCGAACGCCGTGCACCACGCGGTGGGGGTACGCCTGCGGGAGCTGCCCCTGACACCGGACCGGCTGCTTCCGCACCTGGGGGCTGAGCCGCCGCCCGCGGAGCGACCCGTGTCGGGCTGAGCCGTCACCCTCAGCTGCCCGCCCGTGCCGGGCCGAGCCGCCGCCCGCAGGCCTGAGGCCGCCGGCTTCGCTTTCGACCGGGCGTTGCCCTCGGCGTCGGACCGCATGGCGTCACCGCCCCTGAAGACCGGCGGTCGCTCCACCGCGCGCTGGTCCGTGGCGGAGCCGAAGGCCTGAGGGCCGCTGGTTCCGTACCCTGGCGGCATGCGTATGCGCCCCACTCTGAGCTGGACCCCCACCGAGGACCTGCCACCGGGCACCACGGACCCGGGCCCTGTCGCCGACGCGCTGGACACCGGCGGTGTGCTGGTGCTCAGCGGGGCGGGCCTCTCCACAGAGTCGGGCATCCCCGACTACCGGGGTGAGGACGGAAGCCTGAGCCGGCACACCCCGATGACCTACCAGGACTTCACCGCCGACGCCCGGGCCAGGCGCCGGTACTGGGCGCGCAGCCACCTCGGCTGGCGCACCTTCGGCCGCGCCCGCCCCAACGCCGGGCACCGGGCCGTGGCCGCCTTCGGGCGCCACGGCCTGCTCTCGGGCGTGATCACCCAGAACGTCGACGGCCTGCACCAGGCCGCCGGCAGCGAGGACGCCGTGGAACTCCACGGGAGTCTCGCCCGGGTCGTCTGCCTCTCCTGCGGCGCACTCAGCCCGCGCCGCGAACTCGCCCGGCGCCTCGAGGAGGCCAACGCGGGCTTCGAGCCGGTCGCGGCCGGGATCAACCCGGACGGCGACGCCGACCTCACCGACGAACAGGTCGGGGACTTCCGGGTGGTGCCCTGCACGGTGTGCGGTGGCATCCTCAAACCCGACGTGGTGTTCTTCGGCGAGGCCGTCCCCCCGCAACGGGTCGAGCACTGCCGCGAACTGGTCCGGAACGCGACCTCGCTCCTGGTCCTCGGCTCCTCCCTGACCGTGATGTCCGGGCTCCGGTTCGTCCGCCAGGCGGCCCAGGCCGGGACACCGGTACTGATCGTCAACCGGGACCCCACACGTGGCGACCGGCACGCCCTCACCCGGGTCGCACTCCCCCTGGGAACGGCCCTCACCACCGTGGCCGCCCGGCTGGGCATCTCGGTCGACGGTCAGGAACCGTGCTGATCGCCTTCCGGGACCGCCGACCGGGACCGCTTCGAGCCGAGGAGGGGCGCTCCTCCGACAGGATGACGTCATGTTCGATTTCGGCATCGCGGGCTACCAGCCGGCATGGCTGGACGGCCGCAGTGACGTCGTACGGGCGCACGGGAACCGTCTGCGTGCCCTTGCCGGCCGGACGCTCACGAGAGTCTGGATGGTCTGGGACCTCAGGGACGACGAGTGGTTCTGCGACTGCCCGGTGCTGTTCGACTTCGACGGCGAGCAGGTCGAGATCAACCATCGGAAGCTCGGCGATCTCTCCCTCACGTGGAACACGATCGACCCCACCCGTCCGGTCCGGTGGCCCGGCTTCGACCTGCGGTGGCGCCCCGAACCCCTTCCCGGGCTCCAGGCCCTGCGGGGGCTGCCGCTCAAGGGCGCCGAACTGCTCGAATGGACGGGCAGGGACGTGGCTCAGGGCAACGTCGACATCGGCTTCACCTTCGAGACGGGTCGCGTGACCGTCTTCAACGCACTCGACGAGAACGGGGTGAGCTTCGCCCCTCCCGGACCGAGCCGGCGGTCCCACCCGTTCCCTTGACGCGCCGGGAGTTCGGACATCAGGTGTCGCGGTGGGCTCGCGGGCGAGCCGTCGGCTCATGAGGTCAGGCATCGCTCGCCGGCGAGGACACGCGGCCGACGCCATCGCGGGGCGTTCCCACGACGGCGTCGGGGTGCGGCTCAGTTCAGCCGGGTGGTGACGTAGGCCTCGATGGCGTCGCGCTGGTACACGGCCAGCCCCGGGGCGATCGCCTCGTACGCGGTGCGCCAGGTGTCGTTGCCCACGCAGGCACGCCCGATGGCCCGGTACTCCTCGGCGGAGACGGCTCGCAGCTCGCTCAGCGTCCGGTACTGGGCATCGATCTCGGCCTGTGCCGGCTCGGCGTCGGCCGTGTGGCCCGCTGCCATGAGTTCGGCCAGCCGGATCATCTGCGCGGTCCGCGCACGGTGCGCGGCGTCGGCGTCGGTCCGGCTCATCGTGGCGGCGCGCCGTCCGACCTCCTGGGCGAGTTCGGGAAAGTCGCGCATGTTCTCCTCGTACTGGGAGGGCTCGACGCCCTCGAACAGGTTCTCGGGTCGACTGATGGACATGGGGTGTCCGTCCTTCCTGGATCGCTCCAGTTCGGCGATCGTGCGGGAGACGGTGCCGGCCAGGGCTTCGAGCCGGTCCCGCTCCGCGAGCAGCCGGCGGTGGTGACCCCGCAGGGCATCCACCTCGTCGACCCGCTCGGACAGGATCCGGCCGATCTCCGGCAGCCCCACGCCCAGCGCCCGCAGCACGAGGATCTGCTGCAGCAGCAGAAGCTGCCGCTCCCCGTAGTAGCGGTGACCGTTGGCGCCGGTCCTGGCCGGCGGCAGGAGGCCGATCTCGTCGTAGTGCCGCAGGGTCCGGGCGGTCACGCCCGACATCCGGGCCACCTCCGCGATCGGCCAGTCCATCACCGCTCCTGCACGCTGCATCACCGGGCCGGTCTTTCCGGCCCTGGTCACGACGGTAGGAGCTGCCGTAGCGGCAGCTTCAACCCCGAGGTCCATGTTCCTCGGAACCGAGCGGAACCGAGCGGTACCGAGCGGTACCGAGCGGTGAAGGCCGGATCGAGGGCTCGTTCTCCGGGACCAGACCCGCTGAATCGTCCGGTAGTCGATCACGGTGATGTCCTCCTGCCGGAGAACCTCACGGGCCTGCGGCGACGTCAGGAACTCGTAGTCCGTCCGGCGCACGAGCCGGCCGTCGTCGACGGCCTGCGACTCCTTTTCGGGTCAGCAGTCCCCGGCCCGCCATAGCTGGAGCACGTACGTCTCCAGCCCGTCGCGAGCCCCGCCGGTCCCGCCGCCGCGCGCGGTCTCGGAGGTACGGTGCGGGCGATATCCGGCCGGGCGGCAGACAACAATAGGGTGAACCCCATGTCTGACATGCTGAGTTCCACGAAAACCGCCGCCGCGCTACGCAGAGCGGCACGCGTCTCCGCCGAGTCGTTGCTGGTCCTGCTGATGGCAGCAGTGGCCCTGTGGATCCTGGGCCGCATGTGGTCGGTCGTCTGGCCGCTCATAGTGGCCCTGTTCCTCACCACCATGACCTGGCCCCTCACCCGTTTTCTGCGCAAGATCGGCTGGGCGCCAGCCCTGGCCGCGGCCGTGGTCACCGTACTTTTCCTCTTGGTGGTCGCGGGTGTCGTCGCGCTGATCGCGGTGCCGGTGGCGTCCCAGTCCGGAGAGCTCGCCGACGGTGTGGTCGAAGGCATGCAGAAAGTGCGCGAGTGGGCCGCCGGACCGCCGTTGAACATCGGGGACGACCAGATCTCCGGCGCCTTCGACGCCGCGATCGCCCGGATCCAGGACAGTGTCGGCAGCATGGTCACCACCGTCGTGTCGGGCGTGAGCACCGTGTTCAGTGGTCTCGTCACGGCCGTCCTCGCGCTCTTCCTGATGTTCTTCTTCCTCAAGGACGGGCCGCGTTTCCTGCCGTGGCTCACCCGCCAGCTTCCCGGCCGCCTGGCCACCGACGTCCCTGTCGTGGCCGCGCGCGGCTGGGAGACCCTGGGCGCGTTCGTACGCTCGCAGGCGTTCGTCGGCCTGCTCGACGCCGGCTTCATCGGCCTGGGTCTGTGGCTCCTCGACGTACCGCTGGTGCTCCCCCTGGCCGTGCTGACCTTCGTCTCCGCCTTCGTGCCCATCGTGGGGGCCCTCTTCGCCGGCCTGGTCGCGGTCCTCATCGCGCTGGTGTCGAACGGCCTGACCGACGCGCTGCTCGTGCTGGCGATCATCGTCGTGGTGCAGCAGCTGGAGGGCAACGTGTTCCAGCCCATGATCCAGAGCCGCGGCCTCGGCCTGCACGCGGCGGTCGTCCTGCTGGCCGTGACGCTGGGCGGCAGCCTGGCCGGCATCGTGGGCAGCCTTCTCGCGGTACCCGCGGCCGCGCTGATCGCGGTGGTCTGGAACTACGTACGCGAACAACTCGCCACCCCCCGGCAGGAACCGGACGCCGACGGGCCGGACACCGCCCCCGTCGTCGCGCCGTCGTAGTTCCCGCCGAAGCCGCTCGCAAGCGGCGGGGGCGGGGCGGGTGTCGTCTGTCGTCGCCGAGGTCAGTTCGCGTACACGACGATCAGGAACAGCGCCGCGAGCGGCACGACGGACGCGCCGAGCAGTGTCAGCACTGCCGGGACCGCCGCCGTCAGCCGCGTCCCGCCCTCGCGCCGTCGCGAGCGGAACGCCACGAGGGCCAGGACGAGCGGCGACGCCACGAGGGCGAGGCAGATCAGCGGCGCCAGGAGTCGGCCGAACGCGGTGACACCGGTATCGGTGACCAGGTGCCAGGCCGGCATGCCGAGAACGGCTGTCGGTCCGGCCAGCAGGCCGAGCGAGAGGACCGACGCCACGGCGACGACCAGCCCTTCGGTCACCCGCTCGGAACGCTTACGCTCCTGGTCCGCTTCCACAGGTCCGGTGTATCCCATGCCCCATGTCCCCTCGCTCCGGTCGAACCCCGCCCGTCCCTTGGCCGAAGGGACGGCTGCACCGGGCACCCCCGGGGCCGTGGGCAAGATGATCCCATGGGGACCGGAGCGTCAGCGTCGGCTGCCCCGTCGTACGGTTCGCGTTCCACTCGGCCCCGGCGACGCTCACGGCCTCCGCCGGTCACGCACGCGGACGGCCACTGCCTCCGGGCCCTCGTTCCCGCGGTCCCCGAACCCGAGCGGGAACACTCTCCAGGAGTTCTCGTCGGTTTGCGGCCGACGAGCCGGGTCGGACAGGAAGCTTGCGTGCTCAGGGGTGACAAGGTCGGGCTCAGGGCCCGCCACGAGGACGACATCCCGATCCTGCGGGCCGAGCTCTACGACGACGTCGTCAACTCCGCACGGGCCGAGGGGGGCCGTGGCGGCCCCTCACGCCCGGTTCGAAGGATCCGCGGCTCATGGCCGGAGCCGTACGAGGAACGCACCCTCGAAGCCTTCGGACCGTCCACCCTTGCGGACCCCTTCACCGACGATCGGCCGCCGGGCGATCGCGTTCGTCGCGCAGTCGGTGGTCCGGGTCGACCGTCGGGCCTCGCGGCTTTCAGGAGACGTACTCGCGGACGGCCGGGAAGGCTCGCGGTTCCCGCCTCGCGCGGTCAGGCCACCGGAGCTCCGCCGGTGGCGGGGGCCGACCCTTCGCGTTCGGTGAGGGTCCTCGTGATGATCTGGGCGATGGCGACGAAGGCTTCGATCTCCTCCTTGCCCAGGTTCTTCGCGGAAGTCTCCTCCAGCGCCTTCCACATGGCGGCGATGGGCTTCTCCATGCTGCGGCCCTTGTCGGTGAGTCTGACGATCACCGCCCGCCGGTCGTGTTCGGCCGGCTCCCGGGTGAGCAGTCCGGCCTCCTGCATCCTTCGCAGCGATTTGGAGACGGTGGAGTGGTCCAGGCCCACGGCTTCGAGGAGTTCGGACTGCGTCCGCCCTTCCTTGTCGAAAAGCTGCATGAGCAGGAGTTCCTGACCTGGGTGCAGGTTCATCTCGCGGAGCATGGAAGCCGCGTAGCCGCGGTGGGCGCGGGCGAGCTGGAAGAGCGTGTAGCTGAGCCGGCCGTCGTGGACGGCGCTGGGGAAACGGTCGTCGGGTGCGTGGGTGGTCATGTCTGTCGTCCTCAGGAGGCGGTGTCGGCCGGGCAAGGGCCGCTTGTACGGGGTCAGCGGGGAGGGCCGAGGACGACACCGCCGTACAGTTCGGCGGCCTCGGCGAGGAGCGACTTGGGGATGGCGAACCCGTCGGGCCTGGGGGTGGTGAGGTCGCGTCCGGCGTGGCGGAACATCCCCTCGATCCCGCCGGGGGTGGCGATCATCAGCAGGTCGGCGCGGTCGGAGGTGATGCGGTAGGAGTGCGGGACGTTGCGCGGCAGGTAGACGATCCCGCCCTCGCGCAGCTCGCTCTCCTCGTCCCCCGACCACACCAGGGCCGACCCCTTGAGCAGCATGAAGATCTCGTCCTCGCGCGTATGCAGGTGAAAGGGCGGAGCCTCCCCTCTGGCGACCTCGAACCGGCCGACCGTCAGCTGCCCGTCGGTGGCCTCCTTGTCGAGCAGGACGGAGAACGTTCCCCCGTCGATCCACTCGAGCTTCTGCTGGTCTTCGCGCTGGGCGAGGTAGGTCATGGACATGAGTTTCTTCCTCCGTGATCGAGCGGGCTGCAGCGTCAACGGAAACGGACAAGGTCAGCTCCTGGTGCGGACCCCAGCCGACCATGTACGTGGCCGGCCACATAAGAGTAGCTCCAGGATATGTGGCTGGCAACGTAATGATGGGGAGCGGCGCGACCTGACACGGCGTCGGCCCTCCCCGTGGAGGGCCGGCCACGGGGGATGACAGCGGTGTGCGGTGGGACGGTCGACCTGTTGCCGCGACCTGCCGGGAGTCCGCCTTGATGCCCATGCACTCGGCGGAGCGAATCGACCGACCCGCTGGGGGCAATGGCCGAAACCGAGTCCGACCCGGCGCGGCGCGAGTTCCTGGAAGGCTTCCCGGAAGGCTTCGGGCTCCTTGATGATGTGACCTGATCTGCGCTTCACGAGCAGAGCAGGACGCGCTTGCGGAGGGGTTCGATCCGGACCGGAGAAGCAACGGCGGGCCGTCGCCCTTTGATCGCCCGATCGACGCCGACGGCAACGGCGACCGGGTGCGTCCCTCCGTCGGTGCCGGTGGGGTCGATGACGAAGCTGGCCACGCCCGCGCAGTGGATGACCAAATCCTGATCGCGCTTCCAACAGTCGTGCCGGAACTCGATCCCGATCTCATCACCGCCGGCGTCCCGGATGCCTTGAAGTGTCAGGGCGTTCACGCATCGCCTGCCGTGGAAGTCGTAGTGACCGTGTCCGTGGCGAAGGCTCGGGCACCGGGTGGCAGATCACCGGAGATCGAGGGCAGGTGCTCCAGGTAGCGAGCCGGGTCCAAGATCCCTGACCGGTCGCCGGCCCGCGCATCGAGATTGACGTACTCCATCGGCCTGTGGCCCCGCTCGTGGCTTCGCTCCCTGCCGGCAGGCGAATCGTCGCACGTCTCCTCTCCTTGTGACCTTGCTCGAAGCTCCACGCGCTGCCGGGACGCCTCGGATCACGGAGGACTTCGACGTCCGCCCCGTGGTGGCGACGTGGGCGCACGTCCGTCCTGCGCGCGAGGTCGGGCTTGCTCGGCTTCGCACCGCAGGCCCGTCCGATGCGTTCCACCGGGCGACATGCCGCCTCCACGATGCTTACCCGTTCGACGAACAGACGTTCCCGTGCCGGCCGGCCGTGGGTGCCGGGCCGTGGGAAGTGGGCCATCCTTGGGGTATGGGTGCCCATCGCGGTGCGTGCCTTGAGAAGGGCGTGATCAGAGGCCGGAGCTCCCGCTGGGCCCTGGTCGCCGCAGTGGTCGTGGCCGTCGTCGCGCCGGCCGGCTGCGCGGACGGTGGCGGCGCGCCCGCGGGAGCGCACGGCCCGGCGTCGGCGGTCTCGTCGGCCACGTCGTCGGCTCCTTCGCCCGAGGCTCCTTCGACCACACCCCCGGTCACTCCGGTCACGCCGTCGCCCCCCTCGCCGCGGGGGCCTGTCGCCGCCGAGGCGTCCATACCGTCGATCGGTGTCGAGAATCTGGACATCGTGCCGTACGAGGGCACGACCGACGACGCGGCGGGCACCCGCATCCAGGACCGTGGCGTGGCGGCGAGCCCCTACGGCAAGCGCGGCGGCGTGGGGCCCGGCGAGATCGGCAACTATCTGGTGACCGCCCACCGGCTCTCAGCAGGCGGCCCCCTGCGGGAGCTGCCGTCGGTCGAGGTGGGTGACCAGGTGCACATCACCGCTGAGGGCACCGTCTACACGTACGAGATCGTCGAGAGCCGGACCACGTCCTTCCGCTCGGCCCGCTCGCTCGCCGAGCAGCGGGCCGCGGTGCCGGGTGAGCCGGGCGAGAAGCCCACCCGGGCCATGATCACTCTCTCCACCTGTGCGACGCCGGAGGACAACGCGGCGGGAAACTTCTGGCGGGACGCCCAGAACAACCCCGAACACCGCATCGACAAGATCGGCGTCCTGACCTCGACGCGGCCTGCGTAGGCTCTTCGCGCCCGACGGATTCGCGAAGTCCCCGCCTCCGCGGGCAGCGCAGAGGGCGAGGACCAGCCCGGATCGCCGGAGGGCTTCGGCAGGCCGGACGGGGGCTGCGGACGCACGGCCACGGTCCCGGAGCCACGGAGCCCTGGCCTCTTCCTCCCGGCCGCCAGGTTTCGTGAGCGCCTTCGCGGATACGCGACGTTCGTCGGGACATCGACGTCTCCGAGGGATGCCGCAGTACCGACCCCGCTGACCGATACCGATACCGATACCGATACCGACGCGGACCGCGGCCCCTCACCGGGCCGCGGCCGTGGTGTGTGTGAGCCGTCGACGCGTGAGGGAGGGCCCTGATGAAGGCGACCGGGGAGGACGGAAACACGGCCGGGCGTCGTTCCGCGGCCGTCGGGCGCGATCTGGTGCTGGCGGTGGGACTCGTAGGGATATGCGTCGGCGGTCTGGCCGTCTTCCTCAGGACCGCCGACGTGGCGGGGAGCCGCGGATCGGGGGTGCCGGTCGTCGTGCTCCTCGCGTTCGCCGCCCTGGGAGTGCTCGCCGTCGGCCTGGCGGTGACCAGGAGGGGCACGGTGCCCGTCCGGAACCGCGAGAGCCTTCGTCCCGTCGGCGTTCCGGGCGGTCCGGCCGGCGTCGCGGACGTGCCCGACATCGGGGCGGAGGCCTTGGACCACGCGGCTGTCGACGCCGACGGCTTCGAGCACACGGTCGCCGCGCTCTGCGTACGGGACGGCTGCACCGCCGTGGAAGTGGTCGGTGGAGCGGGCGACCTGGGCGCCGACGTGATCGCGGTGACCATGAACGGCCGACGTGTCGTACTCCAGTGCAAGCACTACGCGGAGGACAACCACGTCGGCTCCCAGGACCTGCAGAGGTTCGGCGGCACCTGCTTCACCATCCACGAAGCGGACGTGGCCGTCGTCGTGACCACCAGCGCCTTCACGGCGCCCGCTGTCGAGTACGCGGCCACCTGCGGGATCGTCTGCGTGGACGGTGAAGCGCTGGCCGCGTGGACGGACCGGACCGCGCCGGCCCCCTGGGACGCGCTCGCCGCGGACCCGACGGTGCCTGTCCCTCCGACCGACCCGGCTTGAGCCGCAGCGCGGCGTGTCCCGGCCACGACTGATTCCGGCGGAGACCCCCTGGGAAGATTTCCCCGGGAACACTTCTGCCGGAGGAAGCTTTTACCGGGGGAAGCTTTGCCGTGGTCCGGGGCGGGGCGCGCACCTGTGTCAGGAGTGACGTCGGCGCCGGGCCGTCAGTCCACCGGCTCGTCCATGGCGGAATCCTCATGCCCCTCCGGATCGGCGTCGCCGTCGGCATGGTCCCGCCTGCCGGTGCCCGCCACGTCGGTATCGGGCGCCTCGCTGCCGGGCCGGTCCGGAACAGGCATCGTCAAGGGGTCCTCTCCCGGCGCTGCCTGCTGGTTCTGCGGGTCCCGGGGAACCGGCTCCCCCGTCCGATCGGGCTCGTCCGGAGCGCTCATACGGCTCACCTTCCTCTGGTGGCGGTCTTGCGCCGGTGGGACGGACATCGGTGACAACGGCGTCCTGGGCGACAGGCGGCGACGATGCGCGACGGGATGGGCGAAACCCTTTCGGCGCGGGACGTAGCAGTACGCACAGGCCATGTCGCGGCCGCTGGAGAGCCCCGGGACGATCCGGTCGGCCCCGGCCGCCCGCCCGGGCCGGATCCCGAAGGACGTGCGCCCACCCGGGGCACGGTCCCTCGGTGTCGTCCCCCGTGTGTCCGGGACCCTGTCGCATCTCCGCTCCGCTGTCACGTCACCTGCCACGTCACCGCCGACCGCTCCACCGGCCGGGCCGGAGCCCGGCTTTTCCGCGCGTGAGTCACGCCTACGGAGGGGGTCCGACAATCGGCAGTGCGCGGGGCGAGGGGGCCGAAGGGGTGAGGTGTGCGTGGTGCTCGGCTGTCCTCTCGGCGTCGCGGCCGCCGCTTCACGGGGCCGCCGGCTGCCCCGGTCGCGTGACGGCCGATCGCCGCCACGGTCCGCACGGGCTCGTGCCCCGGTTGATCCTTTCTCGGCGGGGTAGCGAAGTGGCATGGCCACCGACAACGCGTCCCCCCCTGCGACCGGCTACGCACGGCCCGTCATCGACGTCCCGACACTCGCCGCTGTGCTCGACGGCGAGTACGCCGAGGTCCGCGGCCTCGTCCGGGACAACCTGGTGACGTACGCCTCCGTCCTCGAAGAGGCCGACGACCTCGGCGTGGACGCGTTCCGCGAGCGGGTGCGCGAGGTCGTCGTCGAGATGGCCGCGACGGGCCAGACCGGTTGGGGATTCCCCGAGACGTACGGCGGGGGCGGCGACGTCGGCGCCTCGATCGCCGCGTTCGAGACGCTGGCCTTCGGTGACCTGTCGGTGCTGGTGAAGGTCGGGGTGCAGTTCGGGCTCTTCGGCGGCGCGATCCTGCACCTGGGCACCGAACGCCACCACGACGCCTATCTGCCGGGCCTCATCACCGGCGAGCTGATGGGCTGCTTCGCGATGACCGAGACCGGCCACGGCTCCAACGTGCAGGCTCTCGGCACCGTCGCGCGGTACGACGCCGCACGTCAGGAGTTCGTCGTCACCACCCACGGCGACCAGGCGCGCAAGGACTACATCGGCAACGCGGCCCGTCACGCCGAACTGGCGGTCGTCTTCGCCCAGTTGGAAGTGGGAGGAAAGGCCGAGGGCGTGCACGCCTTCGTCGTGCCCGTCCGGGTCGGCGGCGAGGTGGCGCCGGGCGTCCGGATCGAGGACGACGGCCGCAAGATGGGTCTCAACGGCGTGGACAACGGCCGCATCCGGTTCGACGGTGTACGTGTGCCGCGCGAGGCGCTCCTCAACAGGTTCGCCGACGTCAGCCCCGAAGGCGTCTACGAGAGCTCGATCGAGAACCCCGACCGGCGCTTCTTCACCATGCTGGGCACGCTCGTACAGGGCCGGGTCAGCGTCGCCGGTGCCGGGATCGGCGTCGCCAAGGTCGCCCTGGCGGTGGCCACCAAGTACGCGGTGCGGCGGCGGCAGTTCGCGGCGGCCCCGGGCGCCGAGGAGCAGCCGCTCCTCGATTACGGCCTGCACCAGCGCCGGTTGCTGCCGCTCGTCGCCCGGACGTACGCCTTGCACTTCGCGCAGGACGTGGTGCGCTCGCAGCTGCACGACGTCTTCTCCGGCGTCGAGGACGACGCGCGGGCGCGCCGGCGGCTCGAGTCACGCGCCGCGGGCCTCAAGGCGCTCGGCACCTGGCACGCCACCCGGGTCGTCCAGGAGTGCCGGGAGGCGTGCGGCGGCGCCGGCTACCTCGCCGTCAACCGGTTCGCCGCGCTCAAGAGCGACAGTGACGTCTTCACCACCTTCGAGGGCGACAACCACGTCCTGCTGCAGCTCGTGGCCAAGGGGCTGCTCACCGATCACGCGAGCGAGTTCGAGGACCTCGACCAGTTCGG
This sequence comes from Streptomyces sp. NPDC058664, assembly GCF_042716635.1. Lineage (NCBI taxonomy): Bacteria > Bacillati > Actinomycetota > Actinomycetes > Kitasatosporales > Streptomycetaceae > Streptomyces > Streptomyces sp. NPDC058664. The sequence goes on from NZ_JBHXRW010000035.1 coordinate 42,116, forward strand.
CGTGGTCCGCTACGTCACCGGCCTCGCCGTCGAGACGGTCATCGAGCGGACCTCCGCCCACAAGCTGCTCGAGCGGGTGCGCGACCTGCTGCCCGGCGGCGACGAGTGGGACCGGGAAGCCGGTCTGCTCGACCCGGAGTACCAGCTCGCCATGGTCCGCTTCCGGGAGGAGCACATGCTCGCCGGTCTGGCCCGCCGGATCAAACGCGGGATCGACCAGAAGCGCGATCCCGGCGTCGTCTTCTCGCAGGTGCAGGACCACGTCATCGCGCTCGCCCGCGCGCACGTGGAGCGGCTGGTGACCGAGGCCTTCGTCGACAAGGTGCGCGCGATGCCCGAGGGCGACGAGAAGGCGGCGCTGGCCCTGCTGTGCGACCTGTTCGCGCTGTCCACGATCGAGGCGGACCGGGCCTGGTTCATGGAGCACGGCCGGCTGACCGTGCAGCGTTCCAAAGCGATCAGCCGTGAGGTGAACGACCTCTGCCGCAAGGTCCGGCCCCTCGCGGTCGACCTCGTCGACGCGTGGGGCGTCCCGCCCGAGATGCTGCGTGCCCCGGATCTGGTGGGCTGAGCCGGGCCGGGCCTTGCGCGTGGAACCCTCGGCCGGGCCCGGGAGCCGCCGTGTTCCGCGGGCGGCGGCGGTCGTGGCGCCGTGCGCCCGCTCTTTCCCCGGCCCGGCCAGGGCGGTGTCAGTGGCGCAGCAGCGCGCAGACGAAGTCCTCCTGGATGGAGCGGACCTTGGCCAGCAGCTCCGGCTTGATGCTCTTGCTGGTCTGGGTGGTGATCGAGAAGGTGAGGGCCCGCTTGCCGTCCGCCGTGCCGGCCGCGAACTGGGTGTAGCCCGGGAAGTTGCCGGTGTGCCCGTAGACCGTGCCGCACCGTGTCTTGTAGCGGAAGATCGCCAGTCCGCCCGCGTTGACGCCGGGGCCGGCGGGCTCCGATGCGGCGCCGGGGATGAACTTCCGCTGTTCGTGGCGGGTCTCCTTCGACAGGAAGCCGCGTCCGCCGGCCCAGGCGCGGATGAAGTCGTTGAGGTCCTCGGGCGTCGAGACGATGCCGCCGGAGGCCCAGACGCCCGACGCGCCGATGACCTCGCTGACGTCCTCGGGCGGGGCGGGCGGCGTCACGTCGTAGCCGTGCAGGTACGGTCTCGGCAGTCGGTAGCCCTGGGGCAGGCTGGTCCGCCGCAGGTCGAGGGGCTGGTACACGAGTTCCTCCAGCAACCGCTCGTACCGCTCCCCCGTGGCCGCCTCGGCCATCAGTGCGACAGCGATGTTGTCGGAGTTCGAGTAGCGGTACTCCGATCCGGGCGGGAAGCTCAGCTTCTCGTCGGCGATGAAGTCGAGCAGTCGGCGCGAGTCGAAGCGGTGCCTCGGGTCCTCCCGCAGGATCTCGACGAACGCGGGCTCCGTCGAGAAGTCGGGCAGTCCGCTGGTGTGCTGGAGCAGTTGGCGGAGGGTCACCCCATGCCATGCGGCGGGCAGTGACGGCAGGAGTTCGCCGATCGTGTCCTCGAGCTCCAGCGCGTTCCGGTCCACCAGGCGCAGGGCGACCGCTCCGCTGAAGGCCTTGGCGACGCTGGCGATCCGCATGTGGTCCGTCTTACGGGGCGGGCGGCCGGTCCTCGTGTCGGCGACGCCCGCCCGGTAGACCTCCGTCCGGTCGCCCTTCCGCATGAGCGTGATCACTCCGGGCGGTCCTCCGGCCGTACGGACGAGGTCGTCGAGCTGCTTCTGCAGCGCCCTGTCCGGGACCGGGGGCGTGCCCGTGGCCTGTGCGGGCTGGATCAGGGCGGCGAGCGCCGCGGACACGGCCAGGGCGGCGACGGGCAGGGTGACGACGGGCAGGCGCAGGCGTGCGCGTGGGCGGGGACGGACTCGAGAGCGTGCCGACACGGAGGCTCCTTCACTGTGGTGCCGGACGGGCGGACACCAGGATCAGAGGGTCCGCCCCAGGATCGGACGCACCGTCGGGGCCTGCTCGCCCGGTGCTCCATCTGGCCCAGAAGCGGCGTGGCCCGTATGAGACGGGCCGGACGGTGGGGCCGGCTCGACGGCCGGGAGCGGTCGGGCCGCCGTCGGACGACGCGGCACACGGTCTTCCGTCCGGCGCCGGGATTCCGCGTATCGCGGGTGTATCGAAAATCGCATACGCCACCGCAACGGCCCTCCGTCTTCCATGGGGGCATGAACGATCACGTACCCCTGTCGGCACCGCCCCGTCGCGCGCGCGGGTTCGTGCTCCTCGGCCTGATGGTCCTCGGCCTGGCGAGCGTCCTGTTCGTCATGCGGCGGCCACTCATGATGTCCGCTCCGAGGTGCATGGCCGGGCGGTGGCACGGTTGCTTCGACACGTTCAACGGCGTGGTGCTCATGACGCTGGTCACGCTGCCTCTGGCCGTGCTGGTGGCGTGGGCTCTGGCGTCCCGTCGGCGCGCCGCCGGCGTCCCGTCGGCGTGGCGGAGGTCGCTGGCCGAGGTGGGCATGGTCCACGGGACGGTGCCGTTCCTGTGGTTGACCATGATGCCGGGCGGCGGGGCCGGCGTGGTCCCCGCCCGGGTCAGCCTGGTGCCGCTGCGGGACCTGGTCACGATGGGGTCGCTCGGGATCGTCGGCAACCTGCTGGTCTTCGCGTCGCTGGGGTTCTTCGCCCCGATGCGGTTCGCGGCGGTGGCGTCCGTGCCGCGGGTCCTGGCGCTCGGGGCGGGCTGCTCGGTCCTGGTCGAGACCGCGCAGTACGTCCTGCGGCTCGACCGGGTGTCCTCCGTGGACGACGTACTGGTCAACGCCGGCGGCGCCGTGCTGGCCGCGCTGGCGTCACGCCGCTGGTGGCGCACCCCGGCGGAAGCGCCCTCCGACCGGTCGCGTCCGGAGTCGGCGCCGGCTTCGGCCTCGGCTTCGGCTTCGGCCTCGACCTCGGCTTCGGGGGGCTGAGCCGCGTGCCCGTACGCACCTCTCCGCATACGTCGGCGATACGCCGTACTGCTTAGGCTTCGGTCATGCGCGTACTGATCGTGGAGGACGAGCCCTACCTGGCCGAGGCCGTCCGTGACGGCCTGCGGCTCGAGGCGATCGCCGCCGACATCGCCGGCGACGGCGACTCCGCCCTGGAGCTGCTCGGCGTCAACTCCTACGACCTCGCGGTCCTCGACCGCGACATTCCCGGCCCCTCCGGCGACGAGGTCGCCCGGCGCATCGTCGCCTCCGGCAGCGGCATCCCCATCCTCATGCTCACCGCTGCCGACCGGATCGACGACAAGGCCTCCGGGTTCGAGCTCGGTGCCGACGACTACCTGACCAAACCGTTCGAGCTGCGGGAGCTCGTCCTCCGGCTGAGGGCGCTCGACCGCAGACGCGCGTACGCCCGGCCCCCGGTCCGTGAGATCGCGGGCCTGCGGGTCGACCCCTTCCGCCGGGAGGTCTTCCGCGACGGACGCTACGTCGCGCTCACCCGCAAGCAGTTCGCCGTGCTGGAGGTGCTCGTCGCCGCCGAGGGCGGGGTCGTCAGCGCCGAAGAACTGCTGGAACGCGCCTGGGACGAGAACGCCGACCCCCTCACCAACGCGGTGCGCATCACCGTCTCCGCCCTGCGCAAACGGCTCGGCGAACCGTGGGTCATCACCACGGTGCCCGGCGCCGGCTACCGGATCGACACCGCCAGGGACGCCGCCGCCCCCGACAGGGACATCACCGACCCCGGCAGTACGCGTGTATAGACGCCGGGGGCTCAGTGCCCGACTGAAACTCACCCTCAGCTACGCCGGGTTCCTCGCCGTCGCCGGTGCCCTCCTGCTGGCCGTGGTGTGGGGGTTCCTGCTGCGCTACGTCCCCGACTCGGACCAGGGTCTGCTCGGGGTCTCGCCCAACCGCTACCTCCTTGTGCGCACCTTCGTCCCCGCCGCGGCCGTGGCGATGGTCCTCCTGCTCGTGTTCGGCCTCGTCGGGGGATGGGTCCTCGCCGGCCGGATGCTCGCACCGCTCACGCAGATCACGGATGCGGCGCGGATGGCGGGGAGCGGGTCGCTGTCGCACCGGATCCGCATGAAGGGCCGACAGGACGAATTCCGCGAGCTCTCCGACGTCTTCGACTCGATGCTCGAACGGCTCGACTCCCACGTCGCCGAGCAGCAGAGGTTCGCCGCGAACGCCTCCCACGAACTGCGCACCCCGCTGGCGATCTCGCGGACGCTCCTCGACGTCGCGCGCAAGGACCCCGCACGGGACCGGAGCGAACTCATCGAGCGCCTGTACGTCGTCAACGGGCGGGCGATCGACCTCACCGAGGCCCTCCTGCTGCTCAGCCGCGGTGACCGCGGAAACTTCACCCGCGAGAGCGTCGACCTCTCCCTCCTCGCCGAGGAAGCCGCCGAGACGCTGCTCCCCCTCGCCGAACAGCGCCGGATCGCGCTCGAGGTCACCGGCGGGGCGGCCTGGACCGGCGGCTCCGCGGAGCTCCTGCTGCGGATGGTGACGAACCTCGTCCAGAACGCCGTCGTCCACAACCTCCCCGCCGGCGGCACCGTGACGGTCCACACCGAGGCGTACGGCGACACGAGCGTGCTGCGGGTCGAGAACACGGGCCGCCGGCTCCCACCGGAACTGGTACCGACCCTCGTCGAACCCTTCCGGCGCGGAACGGAACGCGTACGCACCGACGAGCACGCCGGCGTCGGGCTCGGCCTGGCCATCGTGCACAGCATCGTCCGCGCCCACGACGGGACCCTCGACCTCGCCCCCCGCCCCGTCGGCGGCCTCCTCGTCACGGTCCGGCTTCCCCGCACGCCCTAGGCTTCCGCGCGATCCGGTCCGGGCTCGGTGCACCGGGTGACGGGCCCGCGCGTCGATCAGGTCAGGTGGTCGGCGACCAGTTCGGCGAAGGCCTCCGGCGTCAGGACCTCGACGCCGAGTTCGGTGGCCTTGACCGCCTTCGAGCTCGGCTTCCCGTTCGCGGACGGCGCCGCGACGAGTACGGACGTCCTGGCGCTGACGCCGCTGCCCGCCCGCCCGCCGGCCTTCTCGATCAGCGCGTTCATCTCGGACCGGCCGAAGCCCTCCAGCGGTCCGGTCATCCTGCCGGTGACCACGACCACCTTGCCCTCCAGCGGCCCCCCGCCCTGCGCCGCCGCCGGGTCCGCGGGCTCGGTCATGTTGACCCCCGCCGCGATCAGTTTGTCGATGACGGAGGCCAGCGCGGCCACCTGCTCGACGACGACCGGCGCCTTCTCCGGCCCGATGCCCTCCACATCCTGCATCCCGGACGCGTCGGCCCCGCGAATCGCGTCCATCGTGCCGAAGTGCCGGGCTATGCGGCGGGACATGCTGCGGCCGGTGCCGAGCACGCCCAGGGCGCAGAAGACACGGTGGAGAGGGCGGGCCTTGGCGGCCTCGATCTGTTCGGCGAGCTTGGCGGCGCGCTTGGCACTGCCCGACGCGGCGGTGAGCTGGTCGATCGTCAGGGTGAAGAGGTCGGCGACGTCGCGGACGTCTCCCGACGCGACCAGAGCCGCCACGTACGTCCTGCCCAGGCCGTCGATGTCGAACATCTCGCGCCCGGCGGCGTACTCGATGAGCGCCGGGAGCGCGCAGGCCGTGCCCTGCGCGCACCGCCACCGCTCCTGGGACGTGTCGATCCCGCCACCACAGCGCGGGCACGCCTCGGGCAGCGGCACCGGCGTCGCCCCGGCCGGGCGGAGCCGGACCACGGCCGCCTGGACACGCGGGATGATGTCACCGGCCTTGTACACCGTCACGGTGTCGCCGAGGTGCAGGTCCCGGCGGCGGATGTCCGCCGGATTGTGCAGGGTGGCCCGGGTGACGGTGGACCCGTCGATCTCCACCGGGGCGAGGATCGCGGTGGGAGCCAGGACCCCGGTCCGGCCGACCTCCCAGACGACGTCCTGAAGCACCGTCTGTCGTTCGACCGCGGGCAGCTTCACCGCGATGGCCCAGTACGGGAAGCGGGTGCCGAACCCGATCTCCTCCTGCTCGGCGCAGTCGTCCAGTTTGATGACCACCCCGTCGATACCGACGGGCAGCTCCGCACGCATCGCGGCGATCGCGTCGACCCGCGCCTGTGCCTCGGCGAGGTCGGGGACGACGAGAAGTCCGGCCGCGGTGTCCGCGGTCGTCCGCACCCCGACCGCGGCCACCGCGGCCAGCGCCTCGGCGTGTGTCGTCGCGGTGCGTGTCGCCTCGGTGGGCGGGAACGGCACGCCGTCCAGCTCGACCACGCCGTAGGCCCAGAACGTCATCCGGAGCCGGTACGGGCGGTCCTTCGCCCTCAGCGTGCCCGCCGTTCCGTTGCGCGGGTTGACGAAGACCTGCGCGCCGTGGGCGACACGGGTCGCGTTCGCCGCCTCGAACTGCTCCTGGGTGAAGGCCACTTCACCACGCACCTCGACGGTGACCGGCTCGGCGAGCCGCTCGGGCAGGCCGTCGATCCGGCCGATGACATGGCTGACGTCCTCGCCGTGGCTGCCGTCGCCACGGGTGATGATCTGCACCAGACGGCCGTCGCGGTACCGGGCGGCCACGGCCGCGCCGTCGATCTTCGGCTCGACGGTGAATCCCCCGGCCGGAACACGGCCGAGCCGGCGCTGGACGGATGCGCCCCAGGCCACCAGCCCCTCGGCGTCGAAGACGTTGTCCAGGCTCAGCAGCCGGGTCGTGTGCGCGACATCGCCGACCGGGGCGGCACCGTCGGCGACAAGGCCGGTGGGAGACTCGGGGGAAACCTCGGCCGGGTTCTCTTCCTCCCAGGCGAGTACGGCCAGCCGGAGCCGGTCGTACGAGGCGTCGTCCAAGACGCTGTCACCGTCTCCGTAGTAGGACCGCGAGGCGTCGTGCAGGCGCCGCAGCGCGGCCTCGTACTCGGCACGGCCGGACGGGCCGGACTGGGCGGGCAGACCGGGCAGAACGGGCAGGCCGGACAGCGCCTCTTCGGCGGGAAAAGTCGTCATGAGGTGATCCTCTCGCGAGGGTCTGACAACGGCCCCGGGCGGCGACTCGGGTGACACTCACCCGGTCGGGGAGTCCGTGGCGCGTCAGCGGAGTCCATAGGCTCGGGCGAGTGCCTCCACGGTGGCGGCCATGGCCCGGCGCAGTTCGGGAGGTGAGACGACCTCGACGTCCGCACCGAGCCGGAGCAGCTCGCCACGGGCGTGGTCGGTGCTCTCGGTGGGGATGACCGCCTCGACCCAGCCGAGTTCACCGACGGGGGTCGCGGTGGACTCGACGGCCCGCACCACCTCTTGGGCGACGTTGTCGGGGAGGCGGCCGCGTCCCGCCGGGGACAGCCTGATGGTGGCCGTTCCGGTATAGCGGCGTGCGTGGAAGTCCTCCAGGTAGGAGGTCCAGTACGCGCTCAGGTCGAAGTCCTCCGGCCGGTCGAACCGCTCGTCGCCCAGGACCGCGTCGAGGACCTGGGTGACGCGGTAGGTCGCGGTCCTCCGTTCCGCGGCGGCCACGACGTACCAGGTTCCGGACTTGAGGACGAGCCCGTAGGGGCGCAGGCGGCGGTCCACCTCCTGGGGGGCGCGCCAGCGGCGGTAGCGCACGTCCACCACCCGCCGTGTGAGCACCGCGTCGACGAACAGGGGCAGATGGGGTGTCCGTTCGGGCTCCCGGTACCAGCCCGGTGCGTCCAGGTGGAACACCTGCGTGAGCCGTGACGCCTCTTCGCGCAGCGCTTCCGGCAACGCGGCGAGCAGCTTCAGCCGGGCAGCCGTCACGTCGGCCGCGAGGCCCAGGTCGGCCGCGGGCCCGGGCAGCCCGGCGAAGAACAGAGCCCGGGCCTCGCCCTCGTTCATCCCGGTCAGGCGCGTGCGGTAGCCGTCGACCAGCTGGTAACCGCCCCCGCGGCCGGGCTCGGCGTAGACCGGAACCCCGGCGTCCTGCAGACGCGCCATGTCGCGGTAGGCGGTGCGCACGGAGACGTCCAGCTCGTCGGCGATCGTCTGCGCGGACACACGGCCCCGCGATTGGAGCAGGAGCAGGACCGAGAGCAGACGACCGGCGGGCATGCGCCCATTCTCCCCGGGAACCCTGACAGAACCTGTCACGCGGTCCTCCTATCGTCGGCCGCGCCCGGATCCGTGCGAACGAGCCGGGCGATCCACCCGTAGAACACCGAACAGGAGTCGTGTCGTGTCCACCCGATCCCCCGGTCCCTCCGGCCCACCGCCCGCCGTGCTCGAACTCCGCCAGTACACGCTGCGTCCGCGCCGCCGCGACGAGCTCATCGAGCTGTTCGACCGGGAGTTCCTCGAAACCCAGGAAGAGGCCGGGATGAGCGTGCTCGGCCAGTTCCGGGACCTCGACGACCCGGACCGCTTCGTCTGGCTGCGCGGGTTCACGGACATGACGGCACGTCACCGTGCCCTCACGGCCTTCTACGGAGGGCCCGTGTGGTCCGAGCACGGGCCCCGGGCGAACGACACCATGGTCGACTCGGACGACGTCCTTCTGCTGCGCCCCGTCATGACCGGCGGCGGCTTCGCGGTGTCACCGTCCGCGCGACCTCCGGTCGGTGCCGCGCCACCGGACCGGTTCGTGGTCGCCACCCTGTGGTCCTTCCCTCCCGGACGGGACGACGGCATCGCACTGGTCCGGGACGGTCTGCTGCCCCTGCTCCGGGAGACGGGGCCCGCCCCGCTCGCCCTCCTCGCCACCGAGCCCGCGCACAACACGTTCTCCAGGCTGCCGGTCCGTACCGGTGAGAACGTCGCCGTGGTCCTCACCTCGTACCGCGACGAGAACGCGCACCGTCGGCACCTCGCCGACATGCGGGTCCGCCCCCTGCTGCGGGACGAGATCCTGCCGGCCCTCGAGCGGGAACAGACGGCGGCGCCCAGGGAGCTGCGGCTGACACCCACCGGCCGCTCGCTCATCTCCTGAGCCCCTGGCTCTTCGCTCGTGGGATCATCCGTCCATGAGCCTCGACCTGGAAGTAAGTGCTCTGGCCATCAACGTCACGATCCCGCAGGCGCTCCGCTGGACGGACACCCGACGCGGTGAAGTGTTCACACTGACCACGCTCAACGTCCGGCTCCTCCCGGACGGTCGCCTCGCCGCGAAGGCCTACGGCCGGCCGGTCGCCGGTGGACGGGGCGCGTACGTCTCGTTCCCCGTCCCCGACAAGCCCGAACTCGCCGCCCTGGTCGCCGGTGCCGCCGGCCGTGCCGGGGCGTTGTGGGCCGCTCATCGCGGTCTCGGCTGATCCGCGGTGTGACTCTCCCGCGTCACCGCACCATCCAGTGACCGTTCCGGCTCCATCCGAGGAACCGGCGGGCGAGGCCGCCCTGGGCCGTTCCGTCCGGGCCGAACGTGCCGCCCGTGGCCACCAGGCGCAGCCCCGCCACGGCCGGGCCCAGCCGGGCCGCCGTGTGCCAGGGGCGGCGGGCGGTCTCGGCCGCCACCCACTCCACGAACGCGGTCTGGCGGTCAGGGGTGCACAGCGACAGGTGGAACAGCATCTGCCGCCACGCGTACGCCGCGTCCTTGACGGTGCCGAGCGGGCGCGGGTGGTCCTGCAGCCGCGTCACGAGCCGGCACACCGTGGTGAAGCAGTCGCGGGCCGGCTCTTCCCCACTCTCCGCGGGCGTGACGCCCGCGTGACGGACGAGGACGGCGAGGTTGTGCGTGGTGAGGATCTGCGCCTGCTCGATCACGGTGCCGTTCGCGGCCGGCGAGCCCGACCAGGACCCGGCGCCGTGGCCGGATCCCGCCGTTCCCTCCGCGGCGGCGCGGGCCCGCTCGGCACACATCCGGCCGAACTCGCGCACGGCGGCATCCGCCGTGCGCGAGGTTCCCTTCCGGCGCGCGAGGCCTTCCGCGGCGTGGACGACCGCCATGCTCCGTACCGCCACGCAGTCGACCGCGTAGTAGCGGGCGTACAGCGTCCCGTCGAGAAGGTCGGCGGCGGTGCGCGCGGCGACGAGGAACTTCGGGGAGAACGAGCCCATGAAGATGTCGGCGGCCAGCTCCTCCACGAACGGCGCCGCGAGATCGGCCTGCCGGGCCAGCTGGGACAGTTCGCGCACCAGCGGGTTCGGGAGCAGCGTGCCGGGGAACGCGCCGACCGCGAGCTCGCCGAGCTGCCGCAGCGCCGCCCCCGCCGCCTCCCGGGACCGCTCGGCCGCGTCGGCGTCGGTGCCGTGCCCGGCGACCGCCCGTACCCAGGGGAGCTCGTCCACGCGCACCTGGTGCTCCAGGTTCAGGAGCAGCAGCGAACGCCGGTTGCGGAAGGCGCGGTACGTGGCCGCCGCCAGCGTCCGCAGCGCCGGGTCGGCGCACCGCTGGGCCGTGGCGGCCGCGACCAGCTGCGGCACCAGGGCCGCCAGGACCTCCGCCGACGGTACGAGGCCGCGTTCGACCAGCGTCTCCAGCGGTGCGCTCAGGGCGGAGTTCACCGCCTGCCGCAGTCGGGCGGGGACGACCGTGCCGGCCGGCAGCCCGGTCGCGTCGGCCTCGGCGGCGGTCACCGGGTGGACCGGCGACTCGACGTCGGCCGTGCCCGTGTGCTGGTCCAGGTCCGCGAGCCGGCGCACCACGAGCGCGGCGATCCGGTGGTGCGAGGGCAGGGAGGCCTGCCGGGCCTGTGTGGCGCGCAGCCGGGTGTGCTCGGGTGAGCCCGGCAGACCGCGCTTGGCGACCATCGAGGTCACCGCGTGCCGCACCAGCCCGGCGAGCCGGGGCGGCACCGGCCGGCCGGCGGCCACGTTCTCCAGGGCGCGTCGCAGGATGCCGGCGTTCGACTTCGGGTTCTTGTGCTTGCCGCACAGGGGGTGGGCGGCCGCGAGCTTCTCGTACCGCAGAAGGAGTGCGGCGGCCTCGGCACGGCGGCGGCCGTCTTCCTCCGGTACGTGGATCCGGGCGGGCGGTACGCGGACCCGGGCGGGGTGCGGCGTCGCGGTGCCGTGAGCGCCGTCGGGGCCGGGAGTACGGTCCGGGCCAGGTCCCTCCTTCGAGCAGGAAGCACCGTCGGGGACGGACCCGTCTTCCGGATCGGAAGCGCCGGCCGGGTCCGAAGTGCCTTCGGCGGCCCCCTCGTCCTGGGTCTCGTGGCGCAGCCAGTAGCCGAGGAGTTCGTCCTCGAACGGCCGCCACACGGTCAGCGCCTCTCGCTGCGCCTCGACCGCCGTCTTCGGCTGCCTGCCGGACAGCTCGGCCGTGACCTCGCCGACGGTGCGGCGGTGCACCGTGCCCGGTGCGGCGGCCGGCCGGTCCACCGGGCGGGGCAGGAACCTCAGCCGGTCCGCGTGGGGCCGGAGTTCACGTACCAGTCCGGCGGCCGCTTCGACGTCGTCGGCCCGGACCAGCCAGGCGACCGTCAGCAGCGCGGTCTGCTCCGGCAGCACCGCGTCGTACCGTCCGCTGTCCAGCAGCTCCCACAGTCCCGCCAGGCCTTCCCCGGTCAGGGCATGGTCGAACAGCGCGGCCCGCGTGGCGGGCACACCCGCTCGCCGCGCGGCTTCCCGCTCGTACGGGGCGAGCGGACCGCCGGCCGCGGGCGTGCCGGTGGCGAACCCGCCGCGCACGACCTCGGGGGTCACCCAGGCGGGGAGGCCGGCGACCGGCGTTCGGGAACCGATGGCGAGCTGCCCGTCCGCGATCCCGGACAGGACGGCCCGCCACTGGCGCATCCGGCCCTGGGCGCGGTCGCGCGTATCGGCGTCGGGATGCGTCAGGAAGGTGCGTACGGCCCGGTCCAGCTGGGCCGCGGCGTAAGCCGGGTCGGCGGTCGGTGTCGGAAGCTGCTTGTCAGCGATCTCGTTCATAGGCCGACGTGGCAGGTTCCGCCCCTGCGCCCTCCGGGTCCCAAGCCCGGCGCTCTGTCTGACTGAGCTACACGCCGTCGGTGATCGAGACCCTAGGAGAGCGGTCGCGGCGGCGGCAATCGATTTCGCGGCCGGGAGGCCCGTCGCTCGGACCCGGGAGGCCGACGGGTCGTCCCGCGTGGCCGTCGGTCACGGCGGTGCCCGGTGCGGAAACCGCGTAGCCGTCGGGTTCCCGCCGCCGTATCGTCCGGTGTTCGCCGTCCTTGGCGACTTCCCCGACCAGAGAGCGACGCGCACATGACCGGCCGACGAGCGACGACGACCCTGTGGCGGCCCACCGGCCCCGAGGAACTGGAGCTGGTCCGCCGGCTGGACTGGCGTGCCTGGCCCCCTCGGCTTCCCGAGCAGCCGATCTTCTATCCGGTCCTCGACGAGGACTACGCGATCAGGATCGCGAGGGACTGGAACGTGAAGCACAGCGGTGTCGGCTTCGTGACCCGCTTCGAGGTCGATTCCGCGTTCCTGAGCCGGTATCCCGTCCAGCAGGCCGGAGGGCGGACGATCCTCGAGCTGTGGGTTCCGGCCGAGGAGCTGGACGAGTTCAACGCTCATCTGGTCGGCGAGATCCAGGTGGTGCACGAGTTCCGCTGAGGCGAGACGCGGCGCGGCCGGCCTCTGGCCGCGCGCCGCCGTGAGGCGTCGGCATCGGCCGGAGCGGGTAGCCGCCGGGTGGAGGCGACCGTGGAATACAGCGACTGGATGCTCACCGTACGTGAACGCGGGAACGGCTCGACCCGCCTGGACAGGCGTCACCCCGACGGAGCCGCATGGACCCGCGGCAACGACGTCCGGCCGCTGGTGCACGGTGCGGTGTACTTCGCCGAGCTCCTCCGGGCGGTCAGGGCGCAGCGCTCCGGAGACCTCCTGCTCTTCACCGACTGGCGCGGCGATCCCGACGAACGCCTCGACGGCGCCGGGACGGAGATCGGCACCGTCCTGTGCGAGGCGGCAGCGCGCGGAGTGATCGTGAAGGGGCTTGTCTGGCGGTCCCACCTGGACAGGTTCCAGTTCAGCGAGAGCGAGAACCGTCATCTGGGAGAGGAGCTGGAGGAGGCCGGGGCCGAGTGCCTGCTCGACATGCGGGTGCGGCCGGGCGGCTCCCACCATCAGAAACTCGTCGTCCTGCGCCACCCCGGGCGGCCCGGCCTCGACGTCGCGTACATCGGCGGCATCGACCTGTGCCACAGCCGCAACGACGACGCCTCCCACCACGGTGACCCCCAGACGCTGCCCTTCGCGTCGGCCTACGGCCCCCGGCCGCCGTGGCACGACGTACAGCTGGCCGTCCGCGGCCCCGCGGTCGGTGATCTCGAAGCCAACTTCCGCGAGCGCTGGGAGGACCCCTCGCCGCTCAGCCGCAGCCCCCTGGTCCGCCTGCGGGAGATCGCGCACCACGAGGACACCGAGGCCGGCGGGCTGCCGCCGCAGCTGCCCGACCCCGAGCCGTGCGGCGACCACACGGTGCAGGTGCTGCGCACCTACCCCAACCGGCTGTTGCGGGGCTATCCCTTCGCTCCCGACGGCGAGCGCAGCATCGCGCGCAGTTACCTCAAAGCCCTGCGCCGGGCGCGGTCGCTCATCTACCTGGAGGACCAGTACCTGTGGTCCCCGAACGTCGTGGGGTTCTTCGCCCGGGCATTGCACGAGAACCCCGGTCTGCGTCTGATCGCCGTCATACCCACCGTCCCCGAGCAGGACGGACGGCTCACGCTCCCGATGAACCTGGTCGGCCGGGTCACGGCACTGGAGAGGCTGCGCCGGGCGGGCGGCGGGCGGGTGGCCGTGTACGGGCTCGAGAACGCGGCCGGGACCCCCGTGTACGTACACGCCAAGGTGTGCCTGATCGACGACGTGTGGGCCTCGGTCGGCTCCGACAACATCAACCTCCGTTCCTGGACCCATGATTCGGAGCTCAACTGCGTCGTCCTGGACGACCGGGTGGACGGCCGGCCGCCACGCGACCCCGGTGGGCTCGGTGACCGGGCCCGTCGTTTCGCGAGGGACCTGCGGCTGGAGCTCTCCCGTGAGCATCTGGGCGGCGGGGAGTCGTCTCCGGTCTTCGCACCGGACGACCTGTGCGATCCGTCGAAGGCGTTCGACGCCTTCGACGCGAGCGCCGCGGCTCTGGACGCCTGGCACGAGGGCGGCCGCCGCGGGCCCCGGCCGCCCGGCCGGCTGCGCGTCTACCACCCGCCCGACATGTCCCGCCTGACGCGCGGCCTCGCCCTGCCGCCGTACCGTCTCCTGGTGGACCCGGACGGGCGCCCGGCCAGGCTTCGCCGGCGCAACGCGTACTGACCGGCCGGGAGCGGCTCCTGTCCCTGCCTGCCCGGCCTCCGGGCCCGTGGTGGGCCGGAACCGCGGTGGGACGGGTCCGGTCCGGCAGGATGGAATCCGAGACGCCACGCGCCGCGCGGGCAGGGGAGGAAACATGGACGGTTCGTTCTGGCTCGTGGTCGTCGCGGTGGCCGTGCTCGTGCTGGCGGCGTGCGCGGCCGTTCTGCTCGTACGCGTCTTCCGGGCCCGCAGGCTGCTGCTCGACGCCGGTGTCCCGTTGCGGTCCAAGGCCCTGTTCTGGACGGCCGTGGTGTACACGGTGTCGCCGATCGACCTGATCCCCGACCCGGTGTACCTGGACGACATCGGCGTCCTCCTGGTGGCCCTCCGGGCCCTGCACGCGGCGGCCGCCAGGAGCGAGGAGGAGCGCGGGGAACTGCCGGGCTAGGGCGTGTCCGGTCCGCCGCCGGCCGGGTCCACGAGGGTGACGACCTCCCTGCAGACCCGGCGCGGGCGCTCCGAGTGGACCTCCAGGACCCAGGTTCCCGGTCCGCCCTCCAGTACCGCCCGCATGCCGTCGGCGCCGTCGGGGGCGAAGGGAACCGGCGGCGCGGGTGCCGCGCCCTCGCGGGTCAGCGTGGCCCGGAGGTTGCGTCCGGCCAGGTCGGGCCCGGTGGCGAGGACCTCGAAGGGCTCCCCCGCGAGCGCGCACTCGGGAACCTCGAGACCGAACCCCTCGTCGGCGGCGAGCATGTCGGGGGTCCGCCTGCCCTCGCGGATCACGGAGAGCTGGTGGCCGACGGAGCCGCCGCCCGCCATGTCGGCGTGGCGGTATCCGTTCCACATGGCGTCCTCCTCGTAGTCCAGTGCCCACTTGGCGAAGGAGGACTCCCTCGGCACCGTCCCGTCACCCGACCAGGGACGGCTCGGGTCCAGCTGGGTCGTGAACCGCGGCCTGTCGGGCGAGAGGACCACGCCGTGCACCGTCGGGTGCGCCATGCCGCCCAGGCTGTGCACCCGGTACGACAGCCGGCCGCCCGGGTCGGTGCGCCGGTTCGCCTCCCGCGCGGCCTCGAACTCGTCGTGGAAGGCGAAGGCGTCGTGGACGAGCGCCGTCGGCAGGTCGGGGACGGAATGGCGGCGGTCGTCGAGGGTCCGCCGCCGCTCCTTGGCCGACGGCGGTCCGATCAGCCTGCCCGCGGTCGCCCGCCGGGCGCTCTTCGAGGAGCTCGCGGTCCACGCCACCGACGACGTCGACCTGGAGCTCCTGGGGTTCGGTCTCGACCTCGGCAACAACCAGTGGGCGGCGTTCTTCCGGGCGGCCCTGCCCGATCTGGACGAGGAGACCCTCCGCCGGCGCTGGTCGCGCGGTGTCGCCGACAAGTGGGAGCACGACCGCTTCGCCTTCGTGCCCGCGGACCCGGATTCCGTGCTCGGTTTCATCACGGACCAGCCGGCGGAGACCTGGACCCCCTGCGCTCCGGCGCTCTTCTACCTCGCTCTCGTACGCGGCGCGGTACGGCGCGGACGGTGACGCCGCCGCGCGGTTCGAGGTGGAGGAGGCCGAGCAGCGGGTCATGGAGAGCCGGGGTCTGTGACGCGGGGGCCCGGGGGGCGGAAGGGACCGGGGAACGAGGGGCCCCGGGGACGGAAGGGGCCGGGGAACGAGGGGCCCCGGGGACGGAAGGGGCCGGGGGACGGAAGGTGTGGAAGGGACGGAAGGACCCGGGGAGCACGCGCGTCCGCCGAGGCGCGCCCGGTCGCCCGTGTGACCGCGCGCACTTCGGTACCCGGAGTGTTTGCCGGGGAGCACGGCGGTGAGGCGAACAGGAACGACCACGTTCCACTCATCGACTGGGGAGTCATGGAAAGCGTTGTTCGACTGGCGATCGTCCTCGGCGGATCGGCACTGCCGGCACTCGCCGTCGGCCGCGCGGCGGACCTCTTCGCGAGGTACGCGGACGCGCGCCACCCCCGCACTCCGCTGTGGGGACTGCTGCGGCGGTGCCGCACCCCGCTGTACGTCGTCCTCCTGACCCTCGCGTTCCGGTGGTCCTACCGCGCCACGGAGTGGCCGGCGCTGCTCGACCACACGGAGGGGGTGGACCGGTTCCTGCTGCTGTGCCTGATCGGCGGCGGCGCCTGGCTGACCGTACGGTTCGCGTCGGCCGTCGTCGAGTCCTCGTACGCGCGGTACGCCGCGCGTGCGCGTGACGCCGCCCGGCTGCGCCGCGTCCGTACGCAGGTCACGCTGCTGACACGCGTGATGGCGGTCGTCGTGGGCGTCCTCGCCACCGCCTTCGCCCTGGTCACCTTCCCCTCGTTCCGGGGGCTCGGTACGTCGCTGCTGGCCTCGGCCGGGATCATCGGCATCGTGGCCGGCGTGGCGGCGCAGTCCACGCTCGGCAACCTCTTCGCCGGTTTCCAGATCGCCTTCGGCGACATGGTCCGCCTCGGTGACACCGTGGTCGTCGACGGGGAATGGGGCACCGTGGAGGAGGTGACCCTCACCTTCCTCACCGTCAGGACCTGGGACGAACGCCGCGTCACCCTGCCCGTCTCGTACTTCACCTCGCGCCCCTTCGAGAACTGGACGCGCGGCGGCAACGAGCTGACCGGGTCGGTGTTCGTCCACTGCGACCACTCCGCGCCCGTCGGACTGATGCGGGCCCACCTGCGGGAGTTCCTCGACACCCGCACCACCTGGGACGGCCGGGGGTGGGACCTCGCCGTCACCGACACCTCGCCGACCGGCATCACCGTGCGCGCCATCGTGACCGCCAAGGACGCCGACGACCTGTGGACGATCCGCTGTGCCGTACGGGAGGAGCTCGTCGACTGGCTGACGCGGGAGCACCCCGGAGCCCTCCCCCGTATCGTCACCGCGCAGGCGGCCGACGTGCCGCGGCGCTGACCCGGTCCTCGTGTCGTCTATCCGGCCCTGTTGGCGCTGCCGAGGATCTTGGTCGGGGTGATGCGGACGACCACGCGGACGTCTTCCGGCGGGGCCTCCAGGTACTCCTTGCCGCCGCCCGGGCCGAGGTACTCCTCGGCTATGCGGACGGCCACCGCGCGGCCGGTGTCCTCGGTGACGGTGGCCGTGCCGCGGATCTCGACGTAGAGGTTCGTGTCGGCGGGGTCGAAGACGGTCAGGCCGACGCGGGGGTCGCGGAGCACGTTCCGCTCCTTGCGCCGGCCCCGCTCGGTGGAGATCAGCAGCTCGTCGCCGTCACGGCTCACCCAGACCACCGAACTCTGCGGGGCACCGTCGGGTTGAGGGTGGCCAGGACGGCGGGGTGCGGGGCGTCGAGCAGGGCGCGCACGGTGTCGTTCATCTCAAGGGGCATGCGGGGCAGGCTAGTCGGGCGCTCCGGTACGCGCACCGGAAGAGAGCCGGGGCGGGCCGCGGCACCGTCCTACTCCCCCTTGCCGGCCGCCGCCATCACGTCGGACGTCGCCGATTCCTCCGCCCCCTCCGGTTCCTCCGGTTCCTCCGGTTCCTCCGGTTCCCAGCGCAGCAGGTCTCCCGGCTGGCACTCGAGCACTTCGCAGAGGGCCGCGAGCGTCGTGAAGCGCACCGCCTTGGCGCGGCCGTTCTTGAGTACGGCGAGGTTGGCCGGGGTGATGTCCACGCGTTCCGCGAGCTGTCCCACGGACATCTTGCGCCTGGCGAGCATCACGTCGATGTCCACGACGATCGGCATCAGATCACCTCGGAGAGCTCGGCCCGCATCCGGGTCGCCTCGACGTCGCGCTCGACGGCCTGGGCGAGCAGCATCCTCAGGACCAGCACGATCAGCGCGATGCCGAGCACCGCGAGGCTCGCCCCGCAGATCAGCAGGACGATGCCCGGGGCGACCGCCTCCCCCGGCGCCAGGACGACGGCGAAGGCGAACACCAGGACCGCGCCCACCGCGAAGGCGCCGGTGATGACGTCCACGTAGCGGAAGGCGGCGGGCGAGAACACCGTTCCCCGCCGCACCATCGTCACCAGCCGCCACACGGAGACCAGGATGGTCTGGGCCGTCAGGAGTCCGAGGACCATGATCACGAGAAAGGGAGTGCGCAGGTACGCGTACTCCGGCTTCAGCCCCTCCAGGTCACTGGCGAGCAGGGGAACCATCACCGCCTCCACGAAGACCGAGCCGGCGAACAGCATCGCGAGCACGGCGCGCAGCGCGAGCACCTTCAGTTTTCCCATGACGTCTCCTTCGATCGACCAACGATAGCAATCTATCGATAGTCGATAGGTCCGGCAAGCCGCTACGACGTCAGGGCCATCCGCGGAGGAGCAGGAGAGCCACGTCGTCGGTGCGGTGCGCGGCGTCCTTGACGTGGCGGATCAGGCTGTCGGCCAGGGCCTCCAGGTCCTCGGTCCGCTCCCGGGCGAGGCGGTCGGCCAGCTCCGCCGTGGTCGTACCGATGTCGACACCGGGCGTCTCGACGAGTCCGTCCGTGTAGAGGGCGAGGACGGAACCCGGCTCCCAGGGCACCTCCGTGGTCTCGTACGCGATGTCCGGGTCGATCCCGAGCAGAAGCCCCGGCGAGACCTCAAGCAGATGGGTACGGCCGTCCGGGCGGCGCAGGAACGGCGGCGGGTGGCCCGCGGTGGCCAGCCGGAGACGGTGGTGGGCGAGGTCCAGCTCGGCGATGAGACAACTGGTGAACCGGTCCGGATCGAGGTCCTTCAGGAGTCGGTTGGTGCGGGCGAGGATGTCGCCGGGAGACGCGCCCGCCGTCGCGTGGGCGTGGACGGCCGTCCGCACCTGCCCCATGAGGGCGGCGGCGTTGGAGTCATGTCCCTGGACGTCGCCGATGACGGCGATGACCGCGGCGGGCGCCGCCTGGATGAGGTCGTAGAAGTCCCCTCCGACGTCCATCCCGTGCCCTGCGGGCAGGTAGCGGGCGGCGACGGCGACCCCCGGGAGCGGGAGCAGGCTGTGCGGCAGCAGGCTGGTCTGGAGGCTCCGCGCCAGGGAGTGCTTCGCGTCGTAGAGACGCGCCCTGGCGAGGGCCTGCGCGATCAGCCCCGCCAGTGAGGTGAGCAGCGCCCGCTCGGCGGCGGGGAAGGGACGCGGTCGGTCGTACGACAGGATGAGGGAGCCCACCGGACGGCCGGAGGCGATCAGGGGCAGGAACGCCCAGGCGTGACGCCCTCCGAAGCGCGGAGCGTGCGGGTGTGCGCGGACGAGGTCGTCGAGCGTCGGGAAGAACACGGGAATGCCGGTGGCGAGCACCTGCGCGTCGGTGACCTCCGCCGTGACGGGTGTGCCGTCGTAGCGGTCGATGAACTCCTGGTCGTAACCACGGTGGCCGATGATGCGCAGCCGTCCCTCGTCGGCGCTCATCAGGATGAGGCCCTGGGGGCCGAAGGCGGGCACGATCTGGTCGGCGACGAGTTCGACGACGTCGTGGACACCGGCCGCTTCGGAGAGGGTCGCCGCGAGGTGCATGAGCTGGTACACGGCGGCCGCGCCGATGGATCCGGCGTACGGCGGGGCCTCGGCCGCCGTTCCCGCTCCGCCGGTGGACGGCGTCGCGGCGTTCGTCACCGCTCCCGCTCCCGCTCCGGTGTTCCCGGCGGCGTCCGTCGCCGACGGCCCGGACGGGCGGGTGATGTGGACGCTGATGCCGGTGGTGTCCGGGTAGAGCTCGAAGAGGAGCCAGGTCCCCGGCCGGCGCATGACCGTGAACGACATCGGACGCCGGGAGATCACCGCCGCGCGGTAGCGGTCCTCGAAGACGGGGTCGTTCAGCCACAGCAGCACCTCCCACGGCCGTCTGCCGAGCAGCGCCGCCGCCCCGGCGTCCACGAGTTCGGCGGCGGCGGTGTTGATGAAGGTGACGCGTCCGTCGAGGTCCAGGGCGCAGCACCCCACGGGCAGGCGTTCCGCGAAGTCGACGGCGGCCACCGCCACGGAGGGGTCGGCCTCCGACAGCCGGGTCGCGTGCACGACGCGGGGCTCGGTCGGATCGAGCGCGAGCCCCTGGTCGGTCGCCCGCCGCAGCGCCTTCGCCGCCCGGCGGCAGTAGACGTCGAGCATGTCGCGCTCGCGTTCGTCGAGGTGGGGCGCGTGCCAGACCGGCCACAGCAGGACGAAGCCGCCCCACACCGTCGTCGCGTCGGCGATCGGGGCGGCCGCCAGCATGAAGTCGTACGGCAGCACGATCCCCAGCCGCGGGTAGCGGTGGGCGATCTCCTGCCGGCCCCCCAGCCACACCAGTCTTCGCTCGCGCATGGCGTCCGCCACCGGGATCGGGGCGTCGTCGGGAACCCGTACCCAGGGAGCGGCGATCGCCTGGGAGACACCCGACACGAGGGCCAGCCGCAGCATGTGGTCCCCCGGTACCCGCAGGTAGACCATGCCGATGGACGCCCCGGTGCCGGCCATCACGTCAGCGAGGACGGCGTCCAGGCGCCCGGAGCCGAAGGCGTCCTCGGCGTCCGCACCCGGGGGCTCAGCCACGTCGCTCACCCACCCGCGTCGGCCGACGACGGTGCGTGCGGGCACGGGTACCGGGAGCCGACGGCCGGACACCACGGCGGCGGCGGGGGTACTGACCCATATGCGGACCCTACGTCCGGCCGTGCACGGCCGCCCGACGAGCTCTCGACCGTGCCCGTTCCCGTCCCCGTCGTTCCCGTATCGGGCGCCGTCCCCTCTCAGCTCCCACCGCGCCCCGGCGGGGCGGGGGATCCGCCCGACGCGGGCGACCGGTGGCGCTGGAGGAGCTCCACGGGCCCGGCGTCGAAGCGCTGGCTACGGGCGCGTGATCCCCGCCTCGTGAGGGAAACCGCCGCCCCGGGCGCATGAAGTGTCCGGGGAGGGGTCAGACGCCGGGGCATGAGAAGGCGTGGCGGGTGAACGGGCGCCGCTCACGAGTCACCGGAGTCACCGGGAGGACCTCTCATGGCCCTGCGTCATCAGCTCATCCGCAAGCCGCCCGCCGAGGATCCGGAGACCGGCCGGCACCGCTCGGCCTCCGGCGTCGCCGTCCGGTCGCGTCACCGCGCCGTGCCCGCCGGGCCGGTCCTGCTCGTGTGGCCCGAGCCCGAGCCGGAGCCGGGGCCGGGGCCTGACGCGGAGGAGACCGAGGAGGACGGGCGGACGGAGGCGGGTCGGGGAAGGAGCGGTCCTCGTGCCGGCGCCTGACGCGGTGGTCGTCGGCGCCGGTCCCAACGGTCTGGTGGCGGCCAACGTCCTCGCGGACGCCGGGTGGCGGGTCGTCGTCCTGGAGGCCCAGGACGAGCCGGGCGGAGCGGTGCGCAGCGACCGCGGTGTCCATCCCGACCACGTGCACGACCTGTTCAGCGCGTTCTACCCGCTGGCCGCCGCCTCTCCGGTGATCCGGGCCATGCGTCTCGAGGACCAGGGGCTGCGCTGGACGCACGCCCCGACCGTCCTCGCCCATCCGCTCCCCGACGGGCGGTGTCCGGTGCTGTCCCGGGACCTCGAGAGGACGACCGCGTCCCTCGCGGGCTTCGCGGCGCCCGACGGCGACGCCTGGGAGCGGCTCTACCGCCTCTGGCGGCAGGTCGACGACGATCTGATCGGGTGCCTCTTCACCCCGTTCCCCCCGGTCCTGCCGGGGCTGCGGCTCGCCGCCCGCACCGGCCCCTCCGACGGTCTGCGGCTGGCCAGGACCATGCTGCTGCCGGCCCGGCGGTTCGGCGAGGAGCACTTCGCCGGCGAAGGCGGCAGGCTCCTGATCGCGGGCAACGCCCTCCACGCCGACCTGGGGCCCGAAACCGCTCTCGGAGGTGGCTTCGGCTGGCTCATGTCCATGCTCGGCCAGGCCTACGGCTTCCCCGTGCCCACCGGTGGAGCGGCCGCTCTCACCCGGGCGCTCGTCCGGCGGCTCCAGGCCCGCGGCGGGGTCCTCCACTGCCGTCGTACGGTGACGCGCGTCGTCGTACGGGATGGCCGCGCCGTCGCCGTCCGCACCGAGGACGGCAGCGAGATCCCCGCGCGCCGCGCCGTCCTCGCCGACGTACCCGCCCCTCTGCTGTACGGGCGCCTGGTCGCGGAGGAGGACGTGCCGCCGCGGCTCCGCGCGGATCTGCGTCACTTCCAGTGGGACCTGTCCACGGTCAAGGTCGACTGGGCCCTCGCGCGTCCGATCCCCTGGACCGCCGAGGGGGCGCACGGCGCCGGGACCGTCCATGTCACCGACGGCGTCGACGCCCTCACCCGGTTCGCCGCCCAGCTCGCGACGGGACACGTGCCCGACGTGCCCTTCACCGTCCTCGGCCAGATGACCACGGCCGACGCGACGCGCTCCCCGGCCGGTACGGAGTCGGCATGGGGCTACACGCACGTGCCGCAGGAGATCAGGGGCGACGCCGGGGACGACGGTCTCCGGGGGCGGTGGGACGAGCGGGAGAAGGACGTCGTGGCCGCGCGCGTGGAGGCGGGCATCGAGCGTCTCGCGCCCGGGTTCCGCGCGTCGGTCCTCGCCCGGCGCGTCCTCGGGCCGCCCGACCTGGAGCGGCTGAACGCCTCCCTCGTCGGAGGCGCCGTCAACCAGGGCACCACCAACCTGCACCAGCAGCTGTTCTTCCGTCCCGTGCCGGGCACGGGACGCCCGGGGACCCCGATCCGGGGCCTCTACCTCGCCTCGGCCACCGCCCATCCGGGGGGCGGCGTCCACGGCGCACCCGGTGCCAACGCCGCCCGGGCCGCCCTCCGCTCCCACCGGCCGCTCCGAGCGCCCCGCCGCCTCCGGCCCCGGCCCTTCCGCTGAGCCCTCCGGTGAGCCCTCCGCCGGGAGCGAGGTCCCGGCGCCCTTCACCGCCCACCCCCTGATCGGCTCAATTCGGCGCGATATGTGCTTTTCGGGGCATCTGTGACAGGGCAGGCGTGGAAGCACAAGACATCCATCGGAACAGGAGCGTCCTCATGACAGCGAACCCGACCCCGGAGCCCGACGTCCCCGGCCGGCCCGGCGCCAAGCCGTCGTCCCTGGAGGAGCCCACGCGGCCCCACGGCCCGCTGCCGCCCAAGCCCGACCAGAGCGGCCCCGAGACCGTCAGCCCCACGGGTCAGGCCACCGGGGAGGACCCCGCCCGGTCGGCGCAGAGCGGCGCCCACCTGACCACCGCGCAGGGCGCCCGGCTGTACGAGAGCGACCACTCGCTCAAGGCGGGCAGCCGCGGTCCCGTACTGCTCCAGGACCACCACCTCCGCGAGAAGATCACCCACTTCGACCATGAACGGATCCCCGAGCGCGTGGTCCACGCGCGCGGGGCGGCGGCCCACGGCGTGTTCCGGAGCTACGGGACGGCGAGCCGGCTGACGAGGGCCGCGTTCCTCGCCGACGACGTGGAGACGCCCGTGTTCGTACGGTTCTCCACGGTGCTCGGCTCCCGGGGTTCGGCCGACACCGTACGTGACACCCGCGGGTTCGCGACGAAGTTCTACACCGAGGAGGGGACGTTCGACCTCGTCGGGAACAACATCCCGGTCTTCTTCATCCAGGACGCCATCAAGTTCCCCGACATCATCCACGCCGGCAAGCCGCACCCCGACCGGGAGATCCCGCAGGCCCAGAGCGCCCACGACACCTTCTGGGACTTCGTGTCACTGCACACCGAGGCCACCCACCACACGCTGTGGAACATGTCCGACCGGGGCATCCCCCGCTCCTACCGGATGATGGAGGGCTTCGGCGTCCACACCTTCCGTCTCGTCGCCGACGACGGCGGGACGACCCTGGTGAAGTTCCACTGGAAGCCCCGGCTCGGCGTGCACTCGCTCGTCTGGGAAGAGGCGCAGATCATCGGCGGGACGGACCCCGACTTCCACCGGAGGGACCTGTTCGACGCCATCGAGGCGGGCGCCCACCCGCAGTGGGAGCTCGGCATCCAGACGTTCCCCGACACCCCGGAACAGACCTTCGAGGGCATCGACCTGCTCGACCCGACGAAGATCGTGCCGGAGGAACTCGCCCCCGTACAGCCGGTCGGTCTGCTCACCCTCAACGCGAACACCAAGAACTTCTTCGCCGAGACGGAGCAGGTCGCCTTCCACCCCGGCCACCTCGTGCCCGGCATCGACATCACCGACGACCCGCTGCTCGCCGGGCGTCTCTTCTCCTATCTGGACACCCAGATCAGCAGGCTCGGCGGCCCCAACTTCGCCCAGTTGCCCATCAACCGGCCGCACGCTCCCGTCAACGACATGCTGCGCGACGGCATGCACCAGACGGCCGTCCACACCGGTGTCGCCCCCTACCGCCCCAACTCCCTCGACGGCGGCTGCCCGTTCCTCGCCGGGGCGGACACCGGCGCCTACATCGAGGCGCCGGTCCAGGTCCCGACGTCGAACAAGGTTCGTAAGGCGCCGCAGTCCTTCGCGGACCACTTCGGGCAGCCCCGGCTCTTCTGGCTGAGCATGACGCCGACCGAGCGCGAGCACATCATCGCGGCGTACACCTTCGAGCTGAGCAAGTGCTACGAACAAGCGGTGAAGGAACGCGTCCTGACGGTCCTCGCCAACATCGACCCCGTTCTCTGCGAAGGCGTCGCCACCGGTCTCGGCCTCTCCGTCCCGCCGGCGACGGAGCCGTACGCCGAGGTGCGCCCCAGCCCCGCGCTCTCGCAGCTCGGCGAGACGTGGCCGCTCGACGGACGGGTCATCGGCATCATCGCCGACGAGACCGACGCCCGTGGCATGGAGGCCGTACGGTCGTTCCGCGAGGCCGCCCTGAGCGCGGGAACGGTCCCCCTGGTGATCGCCGCGGCCGGTGGCGTCCTCGACGCCGACGGGGAGGCGGTCACGGTGCAGCGGACGTTCGCCGCCGCGCGGTCCACCGAGTTCGACGCCCTGTGCGTCGTCGCGTGCCCCGCTCCCGGGCTCGACGCGCAGGGCGTGCGGGACGCGAAGGCCGGCCATGCCACCACCGACGCGCCGCTCCTCGACCCGCGTGTGGCGCTGCTGCTCACCGAGGCCTACCGCCACGGGAAGGCCATCGGCGCGACCGGCGAGGGGGCGACCGCCCTGGAGGCGGCCCGGCTGTCCGCGGACGCGCCGGGCGTCGTCCTCGGCGAGGACACCGGGCAGGTGCTGTCCGAGCTGGCCGGGCTGCTCGGCCGTCACCGGGTGTGGCAGCGGTTCCCCGCGTCCCTCTGAGACACAGCCGAGTTCGCACCCACGCGAGTTCACCCGTACGCGAGTTCATCCGCGCGTGAGGTCGCGCCCATTCACGCACACGCACACGCACCGGAAGGCAGAGCAGATCATGGACACGCAGCACAGCCGGCAGGCGGGCACCGGGCCGTCCGCCGTCCCGGACGATCTCGTCTTCCGGCCCCTCACCGCCGTGGTCACCGGTGCGGACTCCGGCATCGGACGGGCCGTCGCCGTCCGGCTGGCCGAGCAGGGCCTCGACGTCGGCATCACCTGGCACAGCGACGAGGAGGGCGCCCACGCCACCGCAGAGGAGGTGCGGCGGCACGGCCGCCGCACCGTGGTGGACCATCTCGATCTCACTCGGCTCCCCGAGGCCGCGGACGTCGTCGACCGGCTCGGGGACGCGCTCGGCAGGATCGACGTCCTCGTCAACAACGCGGGCACCGGCACCGCCACGCCGTTCCTCGACCTGGACCTCGCGACCGTCCGGGACGTCCTGGACGTGGACCTGGTGGGGCCGCTGCTCTGCTCCCAGCGGGCGGCCCGGCGCATGATCGCCCAGGGCGGCGGTGGCCGGATCGTGAACGTGACGTCCGTCCACGAGCACCAGCCGCGCGTGGGCGCGGGACCGTACTGCGCGGCCAAGGGCGGCCTGGGGCTCCTCACCCAGGTCATGGCGCTCGAACTGGCCGAGCACGGCATCACGGTCAACGCCGTGGCCCCCGGCGAGATCGCCACGCCGATGACCGGCCAGGAGGACACCGACGTACGGCGGGAGTCCCGGCCCGGTGTGCCGCTGGGGCGCCCCGGGGACGCGCGGGAGGTCGCCGCCGTCATCGGTTTCCTCGCGGGTCCTGACGCCTCGTACGTCACGGGCGCGTCCTGGGCCGTGGACGGCGGCATGCTGCGCATGGGTCCCATGGCCGGATCGCATCTGCGGGAGGACGACTGGCGGCGCCCCTGACCACCGGCGGGCGGGGGCGCGGGCGGCGAGGTCCGGACCGTGCCGCAGAATGGGCGGCCTGGACCGGAACGTGCCGACCAAGGGGGCCGCGCAGTGCGGGTGTTGTTGTCGACGTACGGATCGCGCGGAAGCGTCGAACCGATGGTGGGTCTCGCGGTGCGGTTGCGGGAGCTCGGTGCGGAGGCGCTGGTGTGCGCGCCGCCGGACGAGGAGTTCGGCGGACTGCTGGCCGGTGCCGGTGTACCACTGGTGCCCGTGGGGCAGCCGGTGCGTCCGCTCGTGGCCTCGGTGAAGCCCGGGTCCGCGGTCGGCCTGGCGCGGCGCGCGGCCGATCTGATCGCCGCCCAGTTCGACACCGTCGCCGCGGCCGCCGAGGGGTGTGACGCGCTGGTGGCGACCGGACCGCTGCCCGTGACGGCGGGCGCGCGGTCGGTGGCCGAGAAACTGGGCATCCGTTACGTCCACGCGAGTCACCAGCCGGTCGTCCTGCCGTCGCCGCACCGGCCGCCGCCCGGGCGGCGGGGCCGGCCGCTGCCCCCGGGGGCGCACGACAACCGAGCACTGTGGGACTGGGACGCGCGGAACGCGAACGACATGTTCGGTGCGGTAATCAACGCGCACCGGGCGGCAATCGGTCTGCCCGCCGTGGACAACGTCCGGGACTACGCCTTCACCGACCGCCCGTGGCTGGCCACCGATCCGGTCCTGAGCCCGTGGCCGCCGACGGGTCTCGACGTGGTGCAGACCGGCGCCTGGCTCCGCCCCGACGCACGTCCGCTCCCACCGGAGCTGGTGGCGTTCCTGGACGCCGGTACGCCCCCGGTGTACGTGGGTTTCGGCAGCCTGCCCCTGGACTCCCTGAAGGACATCGCCCGGGTGGCTGTCGAGGCGGTCCGCGCGCTGGGCCTCCGTACGATCGTCTCCCGTGGCTGGGCCGGTCTCGAACTGCTCGACGACCGGGACGACTGCCTCGCCGTCGGCGAGGTGAACCATCAGAAGCTGTTCCCACGGACGGCCGCCGTCGTGCACCACGGCAGCGCGGGCACCACCACGACGGCCACCCGGGCCGGGGTGCCGCAGGTGGTGGTGGCACAGGGGGCGGACCAACCGTACTGGGCGGAGCGGGTGACCGAGCTGGGTGTCGGCGTGGCGCACGACGGTCCGACGCCGACCGTCGAGTCCCTGTCGGCCGCGCTCGGGACGGCCCTGGCCTCCGGGACCCGGGCGCGGGCGACCGCCGTGGCCGGTACGGTCCGCACCGACGGGGCGACGGTGGCCGCGCGCCTGCTCCTCGACGCGGTGGGCTGAGGAGGACGCCTGCCCTCCTTCTCGGCGCGTCTTCCTTCCCGGTACGTCCTCCTTCGCGGCGCGGTCTACTCCTCGGCGCGGTCTCCTTATCGGAGCGGTCTACTTCTCGGGGCGGCCCGCCTCGCGGGCCATGAGGATCAGCGGGATCTGGAGGGGAAGCCGTCCGTACGCGAGGGCCTTGGCGGGCGTCGAGCGGTTCCGCCAGTCGTAGGCCATCTTCACGTTGGCCGGGAACACTCCCGCGAAGAACAGGGCGGTGGCGCGGGCGGTGGCCCGCCGGGTCGCCGGCAGCGCGAGGCCCGCGGCCAGCGCGAGCTCGACCACTCCGCTGGCCGTGGTCCAGGTCCGGGGGCTGCCCGGCAGGGCGCGCGGCACGATGGCGTCGAACTGCTTGGGAGCGACGAAATGGGCCACGCCCGCGGAGGCGAGCAGACCGGCGAGCAGGAACGCGGAGCGTGCGGACGAGGGCATCGGATTCCTTGGGTCGGGAGGATACGGCGCTGGGGAGGCCGCAGGGGAAGCCTTGGTTACTGAGCGGTAAGTATGCCGTGGTCAAGGGCTTCCTGTCCCGCCCCCCACATCGGGGAACCGCAGCCGTGGTCGTCGTCGCGCGCGGGCGTCCGGGGGCCGTCGGCGGGCCGGTCCAGGCGGTCGAGCAGGCGGCGGAGCGCGGTGTGCGCCTGCGGGGCGGTGTCCGGGCCGGTGGTCAGGTGCGCGAGGGCGCGGTGCGCGCGGTGCCGTGCGCGGCCGGTGCGTCCGGCGCCGTGGTCGGCGACGGCGCGGGCGTAGTGGGCGAGGGCCGTGGCCCAGGCGTCGTCGCGGTTGCGCGCCTGGGCGAGGGCGCGGCGGGCGGTGCCCTCGGCGGCCCGGGGCGCGGCGTCGGCCTGGACCACGGCCAGGGCGGCGAGGCTGACGGTCGGCGGAGGGCCGCCGGGGGCCGTCTCCGGGATGGTGTCGGCCGCTTGGCGGTAGTACCGGACGGCCGCCTCCGTGTCCCGCCGCCGCCAGGCCAGTGTGCCGTGGACATGGGCGATGCGGCCGACGAGGGCGTCGTCTCCGGCCATGACGGCGGCCGGCCAGGCGAGGGCCAGGAGGTGGTGGGCCGTTCGCGGGTCGTGGCCGGCGGTCAGCCAGGCCGCCAGCCATCGTCCGCGTGCCAGGAACGGGCTGTCGGGCGGGAGATGGGACAGCAGGCCGAGGAGGAGCCGGCCGCCTTCGCCGGCGTGGCCGTGGACCGCCCACCAGAACCAGAGGCGCAGCACGATCTCCACGGCCGTCTCGACGTGCTCGGCGTGCTCGACGTGCTCGGCGTGCTCGACGTGCTCGGCGTGCTCGACGTGCTCGGCGTGCTCGACGTGCTCGACGTGCTCGACGTGCTCGACGTGCTCGGCGTGCTCGACGTGCTCGACGTGCTCGACGTGCTCGACGTGCTCGGCGTGCTCGACGTCGTCCGGGCGGTCGGCACGGGGAAGCGCGCGAGGCACGAGCGCCATGAGGTCGTCGTGTTCGTCCAGGACGATCCGCAGCGCCTGCTGCTGCAGCCCCATGTGCCAGAGCGTCTCCGCCACCGCCGCGACGCCGCGGTAGTGGATCGCGTGCCGGGCCAGCGCTGCCCCGTACTCCCCCGCCCGCCGGAGCCGTTCGGCGCCGAAGTCCCGGGCGGCCCGCGCCATGCGGTACCGGGGCCGGCGCACCCCGCCCGGCTCTCCGGCCACCACCCGCAGCACCCCGGCGGCGCTCAACAGGGCCAGGCCCGCGGGGACGTGGTCGGGATCCACGCCGGGCCCGGAGCAGAGAAGGACGGCCGCCGCCTCGGCGAACGAGCCCTCGAAGACGCTCGCGCGGTGCCAGATCCTCCGGACGACCGGATCGCACAGGGCGTGGACCGCGCCGATCGAGGCGCGCAGGGACCGGTGGCGGCGGAGCTCGGGACCCGGGCCGGTCAGCCAGCACTGGTCCGCCTCCAGGCGGAGGCCGAGTTCGCCGAGCGTCCCCTCGCCCAACTGACCGGCGGCCAGCTCGATCGCGAGGGGCACCCCTTCCAGAAGCCGGCACACCCTCCGTACCGCCGGCATGTCGGACTCCTCGACCGGTCGGCCGCCACGCGTGCGGGACGGCGCGCGGGACAGGAAGAGCTCGACGGCGGGGGGCGGTTCCGTCCCGCCCGCCGGGGAGTCGACCGCCAGCGGCGCGAGACGCACCACGTGTTCGTCGCCGAGGCCGAGCGCGCGGCGGGCGGTGACGAGGACGCGCAGCTCGGGCACGGCCATCAGGAGTCGCTGGACCAGGCCGACGCACTCGGTGTGTACGGGATCGACGTCGTCGAGGACCAGCAGGAGGGGCCCGGCCGGGACGGCACGCACCGCCTCGACGACGTCCAGGTCGGTCCGCGCGACGGCGGGCGCACGGCGGACGGCCGGGGTGTCCGGACCCGTCGGAGCCCCGGCCGGGATGCCCTCGCACGGTGGCGACCCAGAAGCTGCGTCCGGGCCTGGCGACGACCCGGTTTCGGTGTCCGCACGCCGTGGCGTTCTGGTCGCGCTGTCCCCGCGCGGCAGCGGCGACCCGGTCGGGGCGGTGAGGGCGCGGACGAGCCGTGCCGTCAGCGCGCGTGGCCCGACGGGCACACCGTCGTGCCAGCGCACCCGGACCACGGTCCGCCACGCGTCGCCGCCCGGGGAGGCCGCGACGGCCAGGGCGAGCCGGCTCTTGCCGATGCCGACCGCTCCCGTCACGGTCACCAGCCGGTGCCGGGCCAGGGCCGCCCGGAGTTCGGCCAGCTCGCCGTCACGGCCCACCAGACCGCCCACTCCCCTCGACCGGTATCCGGATACCGGCCCGGGACCGTCGGCCCGCGTCCACACGTTCGGGTACTCCACAGCCTTGTCGCCATCGCTTCCCGTCGGGGGCGCCGCACTTCCGAGGTCTCGTTTCGGCACGGAACCCGCAGGCCCAGCGTGCAGAACCGTCACTGCAAGCGGCGCCACGGCAACCCCAACGCGCGACCGGCACGCCAAGTGGCGCCGGCGGACGCCGGACCACCCTCCATGACGAACACCCGAACGTCTGACGCAGACAAGTCACCGACGGCCGGCGCCGGCCTCGACGGGGGCGGCCCAGGTGTCGAACAGCCGCGTCCCGTCGCCATTTCCGACGCCGAACCGGGTAGTCGCCCGTGTGCCCGGGCTTTCGGCGGCGTGGGCCCGTCAGCGGTCCCGTCAGTGGCGCCCGGCCTCGTAGAAGGAAGGATGATCTCCGATGCGGTTCCACGATCACCGACAGGCCGGACAGGAACTGGCCGCCAGGCTCGTCGACCGGGCGGGCGAGGGCGACTTCGTCGACCCCGTCGTTCTCGCCCTCCCGCGCGGTGGGGTGCCCGTCGCGGCGGAGGTCGCCCGGGCGCTCGGAACCACGATGGACGTGCTGGTGGCACGCAAGATCGGGATGCCGGACCGGCCGGAGGTCGGCGTCGGGGCCGTCGCCGGCGAGGACCCGCCCGTGTTCGACGAGGAGATCCTGGCCATGCTCGGGATGAGCGAGGACGAGTTCGCCTCCGAGGTGGCGCGTCAGCGCACCGAGCTGCACCGTCGCGAGGATCTGTACCGGCAGGGCAGGCCCGCTCCGGCGACGGCCGGCCGGACCGTCGTCCTCGTCGACGACGGGCTCGCCACGGGCGTGACCGCGCGCGCCGCCCTCCGCCGTCTCCGGGGCACGCACCCGGCCCGGCTGATCCTCGCCGTACCGGTCTGCTCGCCGGAGGCTCACGCCGCCATGCTCCGTGAGGCCGACGAGGTCTTCTGCCTGCACCGGCCGGACTCCTTCCGGTCGGTCGGACAGTGGTACGAGGAGTTTCCCCAGATCACCGACGGCCAGGTGATCTCCACCCTGCGCAACCCCCGGATCAGCCCCGCCGGGACGACCGGACGCTGATCCGGTCCTCGGGACCGGGCGTCACGAGCCGCACCACGTCGACGGAAGGCCGTACAAGGTCGCACAAGGCCGCGTAAGGCCCTATACGGCCAACGACATCGTGAGGCCTGCGGCGTCCCGTCCACGGGTCTCGCGACGGGGCCGACGACGGACTCGGCGGCCGGCGGTGGTCCCGGCCTCATCACACCCGTCGGCCGGTCACTCGCCCTTCTTGTCCGGGCCGGGCGCCTGCTCTGGCTCGTCCGCGGCGGGCCGTGCCGTCGCCCTGTTTGCGGCGCGGCCGCGGGGGCACCGCAGGGGGTGGTGCCCCCGCACCGCCATGTCCCGTCCGTCACCGGAGGTGACCCATGCCAGGGCGAGAAGAGCTCCCCTCGACACTGGAGCGTTCCCCCGAGGCGGCACGGCGCACCTGGATCGAGGCGCACGACTCGGCCGTGGAGCAGTACGGGGAGGGCGAGCGGGCCCATCGCGTGGCCTTCAGCGCGCTCAAGCACTCGTACGAGAAGGTCGGCGACCACTGGGAGCGCAAGGAGCAGGGCCGCAGAGGGCCGTCCGACCCCCGCGCCGCGACGCCCCGGGAGCGGCCCGCCCGCAGCGGTGAAGGCGTCGACGAGGAAGCCACCAAGCAGCACCTGTACGAACTGGCCCGGCGGCTGGACATCGGTGGCCGCTCACGGATGAGCAGGCCCGAGCTGCTGGAAGCGATACGCAAGGAGAACCGTTCGAGGACGCGCGAAGCCCGTTCCCGCTAGCCGCCCCGAGCGCTCCGGGCGGCCACCGTTCGCCGGAGCGCTCCTTCGCGGCGGTACGGGCCGCCCCTCGGACCCGGCTGAAAGGACCTCCGTCATGACCGCGTCCCCCACGACCACCACGCTGGGCCCTGACAGCGACATCGATCAGGTCTTCGAGCTCGCGCAGCAGCTCCGGGTGGATTCCGTGCGGGCCAGTACGGCCGCGGGGTCCGGGCATCCCACGTCCAGTCTGTCCGCCGCCGACCTGATGGCGGTCCTCATGGCCCGCCATCTGCGCTACGACTGGGACGCGCCCGACGACCCGGCGGCCGACCACCTGGTCTTCTCGAAGGGGCACGCCTCGCCGCTGCTGTACGCCATGTTCAAGGCGGCCGGCGCGATCGGCGACGAGGAGCTGATGACGACCTACCGCCGCTTCGGCCACCGGCTGCAGGGCCATCCCACCCCCGTGCTGCCCTGGGTGGACGTGGCCACCGGCTCGCTCGGCCAGGGCGTCGCGTACGGCGTGGGGATCGCGCTGGCGGGCCGGGATCTGGAGAAGCGGGACTACCGGGTGTGGGTGCTGTGCGGAGACAGCGAGATGACCGAGGGCTCCGTGTGGGAGGCCCTGGACAAGGCGGGGCACCATCGGCTCGCCAACTTCACCGTCCTCGTCGACGTGAACCGTCTCGGTCAGTGCGGCCCCACCGAACTGGAGTGGGACACCGCCGTCTACGCCCGCCGCGCCGAGGCGTTCGGGTGCCGGGCACTCGTCGTCGACGGCCACGACCTCGAAGCGGTCGACCGGGCCCTGACCACCGTCGCCGACGGGCAGGGGCCCACGGTCGTCGTCGCGAGGACCGTCAAGGGGCGGGGCGTGGCGGAGGTCGCCGACAAGAACGGCTGGCACGGCAAGCCACTGCCCGACGACATGGCGGAGCGAGCCGTCGCGGAACTCGGCGGCGTACGCGATCTGAGGGTGCGCGGCCCCCGGCCGCCCGCCACACCGCCCGCCGACGGCTCGGAGGTCCGGGCCGCCGAGCCCGCCGCCCTCCCTCACTTCGAGGTCGGTGACGAGGTCGCCACCCGCGTCGCCTTCGGCGGCGCCCTCGTCACGCTCGGCGACCGCCCCGAGGTCGTCGTCCTGGACGCCGAGGTCGGCAACTCCACCCACGCCGAGGACTTCCGGGCGGCCCACCCCGATCGGTACTTCCAGAGCTACATCGCCGAGCAGCAGATGATCGCCGACGCCGTCGGCATGGCCGTGCGCGGATTCCGGCCGTACGCCACGACCTTCGCCGCCTTCCTCACACGCGCGCACGACTTCATCCGCATGGCCGCCGTCTCGCAGGTCGACATGGCCCTGTGCGGAACGCACTGCGGCGTCGAGATCGGCGCGGACGGCCCCTCGCAGATGGGGCTCGAAGACCTCGCCATGATGCGTGCCGTCCTCGGCTCCACCGTTCTCTACCCCAGCGACGCCACCTCGGCGGCGGCCCTGACCGTCGCCATGGCCGACCTCGACGGCATCTCCTATCTGCGCACCACCCGAGGCGCCCATCCGGTGCTCTACCCGGACGGCGAGGCCTTCCCCGTCGGGGGCGCGAAGGTCCTCCGGCACGGCGAGCACGACCGGGTCACCCTCGTCGGCGCCGGTGTCACCCTCCACGAGTGCCTCGCCGCGGCG
This sequence comes from Streptomyces sp. NPDC058664, assembly GCF_042716635.1. Classification (NCBI taxonomy): domain Bacteria; kingdom Bacillati; phylum Actinomycetota; class Actinomycetes; order Kitasatosporales; family Streptomycetaceae; genus Streptomyces; species Streptomyces sp. NPDC058664. Next base: position 75,981 of record NZ_JBHXRW010000035.1, read on the forward strand.
GAGCGGCTGGCCGACGACGGTCTGCACGCGCGCGTCGTCGACCTGTACTCGGTCAAGCCGGTCGACACCGACGTCCTCGCCCGCGCGGCCCGGGAGACCGGTGCCGTCGTCGTCGTCGAGGACCACCGCCCCCAGGGCGGAATCGGCGAAGCCGTGCTGTCCGCCCTCGCTTCGGCCGGTCAGCACCCCGCCTTCGCCCACCTGGCCGTCACGGGTCTTCCGGGCTCAGGCACCACCGACGAACTCCTCGACGCCGCCGGCATCTCGCGCGGCCATGTCGTCACGGCCGCGCGCCGACTCGCCGGGCGGTAGCCCTCGGATGCTCGGTCCCGACCCGGCCTCGGGGCACGGCCCGTGTCGGGTGCGGCCCGTGAACGCGGTCATGTCGGCACGCGGCCCGTGGAACAGTCCGGGGCGGGTGTGGCTCGGGCGCGCGGTCCATGGGAACAGCCCGTGTCAGGTGCGGCTCGGGCGCGCGGTGCACCGGCGGTGTACGCCGGTGCACCCGCCGGCGCTGTGCGCCGGTGCCGCTGCCCGGCAGGGAGGGGAAGCATCCGGGCAGTGGCACCGGGCGGCTGCCCGGACGCGGCAGGCCCATGCGTGACCGGTTCGCTGGAAATGCCCGTATCCGAGGAGTAGCGCGGCTCGGCACGGGTAACCGCACGACCGGACCCAGGCGGGCGCTCCAGGACACGCGGTCCGGCCCGGGAATCTCCCGGTAGGCGCCCCCGATCCACCCCTGACCTCTCGCTCCGCGTACCGGGACAAGCCCCCTCCGCCGACACCGGAAAGGTCTCCCCATGCGTGTACTCGGCGTCAACGCCCTCTTCCACGACCCCGCCGCCGCCCGGTCGGATCGACGCGGACCCGGAGGTGCGGCGGCTGCGGGCCGTCGCCGAGGAGGCCGGGGTGGCGGACCGCGTACGGTTCGCGGGCGCCGTGCCGCCCGCGCTCGTTCCCGCGCCCGTGCGGGGCGCCGACGTCGTGCTGTGTCCCGCGGACTACGAGCCGTTCGGCATCGTGCCGCTCGAAGCGATGGCCTGCGGCCGGCCCCTGGTGGCCAGTGCCGTGGGCGGGCAGCTGGACTCGGTCGCCGACGGAGTGAACGGGCGGCTCATACCGCCGGGCGACCCGTCCCTCCTCGCGGCGGCGGTACGGCTGCTGCTCGCCGATCCGGCCCTGCGCGCGGAGTACGGCAGGGCCGGGCGGCGGCGCGTCCTCGAACGGTTCACCGGACGCGGGTCGCGGCCGCGACGGAGGAGTCCTACCGGGCGGTCGTCGCCGCCCACGCACCGATGGCCGCGACGCTGTGAGGCGCGCGGCACGACGGACAGAGAACGGGAGGTGACAGCGATGAAGGCCGTCACGTGGCAGGGCCGGCGGCAGGTCTCGGTGGAGACGGTGCCGGACCCCGTCATCCAGGAACCCACCGACGTGATCGTACGGATCACGTCGACCGGGCTGTGCGGATCCGACCTCCACCTGTACGAGGTCCTCGGGCCGTTCCTCGATCCCGGGGACGTGCTCGGGCACGAACCGATGGGTGTCGTCGAGGAGGTGGGCCCCGAGGTGAGCCGGCTGCGGCCGGGCAGCCGTGTCGTGGTGCCGTTCAACGTCTCGTGCGGCACGTGCGCGATGTGCGCGGGCGGGCTGCACTCCCAGTGCGAGACGACACAGGTCCACGCGTACGGCACGGGCGCGGCCCTGTTCGGGTACACCAAGCTGTACGGGCAGGTGCCGGGCGGGCAGGCCGAGTACCTGCGCGTCCCGTTCGGGAACACCCTCCCGATCCCGGTGCCGGACGGGCCGCCCGACGACCGCTTCGTGTACCTCTCGGACGTGCTGCCCACGGCCTGGCAGGCCGTCCACTACGCGGACGTGCCGCCCGGCGGTTCGGTCGCGGTGCTCGGTCTCGGCCCCATCGGGGACATGGCCTGCCGGATCGCGCTGCTGCGGGGGGCGGACCTCGTCATCGGCATCGATCCCGTGCGGGAGCGGCGCGACCGGGCGGCGGCCCGCGGCGTACACACCCTGGATCCGTCCGGCGCCGATGGCGAACTGGTCGAGCGGGTACGGGACCTGACGGAGGGACGGGGACCGGACGCGGTCGTCGACGCGGTCGGCATGGAGGCCCACGGGGCGCCGGTGGTCAAGGGCATGCAGACGCTGGTCGCACATCTGCCCGACGCTCTCGCCGGGCGCCTGATGCGGCGTTACGGCGTCGACCGGCTCTCCGCACTGCACCTGGCGGTCGAACTGGTCCGCCGCGGGGGCACGGTGTCGCTGGCGGGGGTGTACGGAGGCGCGGCCGACCCGATGCCGCTCTTCGCGATGTTCGACAAGCAGATCCAGCTCCGCATGGGGCAGGCGAACGTCCTGCGCTGGGTCGAGGACCTGCGGCCGCTCCTCACGGACGACGATCCGCTGGGCGTGGACGACTTCGCCACGCACCGCCTTCCGCTCTCCGGGGCACCGGACGCCTACGAGATGTTCCAGGGCAAGCGGGACGGCGCCGTGAAGATCCTGTTCACGCCGTGAGGCGGCCGTTCGGGCTACGGGGCGGCCACGGGCGTGCGGCCAGGACGGCCCCGCGACGGCCGTCGGCGTACGCGCCCGGGAAGCGACCGCTTCCCGGGCGAGTGCGGGCCCCGGCAACGGGTACCCGCCGCGGCGAGACGACCCCGCACGAGACGTGCGTACCGAGGAGGAGGTGGTGCGTGATGCCCTCCAGCACCGTACGAAGGGCCGTGGGCCGGTGGCGGCGGGCGGCGCCGGGCGTCCTGGTGGCCGCGAGCGCGGCGGTCGTGCTCGCCCTGGCCGGCTGCTCCGACGGCGGGTCCGGCGGCGCCGCCGACGAACGGGCGGACGCCAACGCGGCCGTCTGCAAGGAGCTGGCCGACCTCCGGGACCACAGCACCAAGATGCGCAACGTGGACAGGTCCGAGACCGTCCAGGGCATCCAGGACATCAGGGCCGACATGTCCGACGACATGGAGAGCGTCCAGAAAGCCGCCGACGAGGCCGGTGTGAACACCGACGCGCTCCAAACCGCCTTCAAGGAGCTGGACGTCACCATGGACCACCTGGACAGGAACATGAACGCTCCGGCCGCGCTCGACCAGGTCCTTCCGCACCTGGACAAGCTGGACAAGCAGATCACGGACACGGAGGACCTCGCCGGATGCGTCCGGGAATGAGGCAGGGGAGCAAACTTCGGGAACACCGGATCGGAACACCCCTGACGAGGTGGGCCGTCAGGGGTGCCCGTCGCTCGGACGCCGGTCGGCGAGGGGCTCGCTCCGGTCGGCGAGGGGTGCCGCCCGACGGGGAGCGGCGCACACCATGGCAACGTCATTCCCGCCCCGCCGGCAGCACGCCGTCGTCACCGGCGGCGCCGTTTTCGTCGGTTCCCACCTGTGCGCCGCGCTGCTCGACCCGGGGCCGACGGTGACCGGTGTCGTCGCGGGCGGCATGGAGACGCCGTTCATCGGAGGCGTCCTGGCCCTGAGGGACCGGGTGGGCGTGGAGGGCGACGTCGTCGGCCCTCCACCCCCGTGGAGGTGTGGGTGGCGCCCACCGGCTTGGACTCCGGTGACCCTCGCTGTCTCAGGTAGACCGCGAGGATCACCATCGAGGCGACGGCGAGCAGCTCGGACCGCCGGTTCTGGAGCGTGCGGTTCCAGAATTCGGCGGAGAGGACGTACGTGCTCCAGCCGATCGGGTCCTGGAGTTCACGCAACTGGTTCTCGTTGCAGACGACCAGGCCGGTGAGGGACCGGGTCAGCCAGGACAGCAGGAAGATCAGACACATGACGGTGCCGAGGGAGTTCGGGTAGAGGCTCTGCCTCAGCCCGCCGACCGAGGCGGAGCGGGGCGACTCGGGGGTCGCGTACGTACCGGTCCTCTGCTGCTCGTCCGTCTCGCGGCCGACCCTGTCGAGCGGCTTCGACTCCGGCGAACCGCGCTGCACCGGCCAGACGGTGCCGAAGACGAAGAGGAAGAACGGGAGGAACTCCGACCGCCAGTTCTCGGTGACGTCGACGAGGAAGTCGGAGGTCAGCACGTGCTCCCCGCATCCCATGGGGGCAGGGCGGCCGAGGTGAGGACGGTGTTGAGCTCGGCGCATCCGGCGGCGGCCTGCCCCATGAGGGTGAGGAGGAACGCGCCGCCGAAGGCGAGGGTCAGACCGTTCTCGCGGAGGAACCGCACGAGGCCGCTCATCGCTGCGTCACCCCCACCGTGATCGCGAGGGCCAGGCCGGCGAAGACCAGCACCAGACAGAGCACGGACAACAGGCGCACGTCAGCCCCCCCTTCACTTCGCACCGGGCCGGGCGGTCCGGCCTCGGGGCGCAGCCGGCCGCCGTCACCTTCCAGCCGTCCGGGAAGGAGGCGAGGAAGACGACGCTGTCGCGCGCGAACACGACGCGGGCCTGTTGCCCGTAGACGTCGGTGGAGAGGGGTTCGCCGGTCGCGGTGGCGGGGTCGAGTCCGGCCAGGACGGCGAGGCAGGGGCCGTCCTCCTCCACCTCTTCGCGGGTACCGGGCGCCAGCGCCTCGCACGCGCGCCCCGGATCGGACGCGCGCGGCGCCGCCCCGAACCCCACGGCCGCCGACCGTGCGGCGGACGCCCTCTGTTCGACGTCACCGCATCCGGCGGGGAGAAATGTCGGTACGGCTGCCGAAGGGGCGCGGGGCCGTCACGGGGCCGCCGTCGGGGAGGACACCGGCCCCGGGGCCCAGCGCAGCACGGCACCGAGACCGCCGGCCGGCCCCGGCATGTCCTCCGGGACCACGAGCACTTCGGAGTCGGCGGCCACACAGGCGCGCAGCAGGGCGTCGTCGGCGCGGGCCTCCTCCGGTCGTCCGCCGTACCCCCAGGCCCTGGCCTCGGTACGGCCGAGGGCGATGTCGGTGGCGCCGGAGCCGACCCACACGTGACGGCCGGCGTCGGACGCCTCGTGACCGAGCAGCAGGGTGGCCACCTGGTGCTCCCTGGCGGCCTCGACCACGGCGGGTACGCCTTCGGCGGCCGGGCCGGGGGCGGTGTCGACGGTCGACTCGCGGTGCTCGCCGGGTCGCCCGCGGCCCGCGCGGAAGGTGTCGAGCGCGCGCCGCACCCGTTCGCGGGCGAACCGCGAGCGTGCCTCCTCGATCTGCCGGCCGAGGTGCTCGGTGGACGCGCCGGGTGCCCGGCTGCCGTGCTCCACCTCGACGGTGACGCTCCGCGTCTGCTGCGGGAGCCGCTCGTGCACGGTCCTGCGCTCGCGCGCGTCCCCGGCCAGGACGAGCAGCGTGCCGCCGTCCTGGGGGCAGCGCCGCGCGAGTTCGGCGGCGATGATGTCGGCCGTCTCCTCCCAGGCGCCCTCGACCTTGTTGCTGTAGTGCCATTCGTACCGGTCCTGCGGGATGCTGCGGTGGCCGCGGCCCTGCCACTCCTCCCCCGCGACCTGGCCCACACGCTCCCTGCTCCGGGAGTCCCACAGTTCCAGGTCGGCGCCCGTGCGGTCGATCAGGGCCACCAGGCACCGGGGTTCGTCCCCGTGCAGGAACATCAGCGGCGCGATGTGCGGAAGGGCCGACCAGGTCACCTCGGCGGCGGGCGGGGCCGTCGCGAGGGGGAGGTCGAGCACGATGTCTCCGGCCGTCGCGAAGAGGGCACGCCCCGGGGGCGCCCCGGAGGCCTGCTCGGCGGCCAGCCGTTCGGCGATCGCACCGACCGTGACCGGGTCGACGCCCTCGTCGACGAGTTGTCCGAGCACGGAACGGTCACGCAGTTTCTGGATCTTCGCCGCGTCCTCGGTGAACCTGCTCGTCTCCATGAAGACGGAGGCCCAGGGGCCGGGGCGTTCGAGGAGCGGCTTGAGGAAGTCGAGGTCCATGGTGTCCCCAGAGGTGTCGGAACGGACGGGAGCGCCGGAGTCCTGCTCCGGGCCGCGCGGTCTTCCTCCCTTCCCGTAGGGGTCTGATTCCTTCTCACATGCCGGGGCGCCTCTTCGTCTCCTGTTCCTCGTCCTCCTCCTTCCCGCGCTCGCCCTCCGCCTGGGAGGGGGTGGTCTGCCGCATGACGTCGTCGCCGTCCCCCTGCAACCGGTCCTGCCGGGAACGCTCGGTGTCGCGCTCGTTCATGCGCTCGTTCATGGCGTCCTCCACTGCGTCAACTGCGTCGGGGTGTTTCGGTCAGGAGGCTTCGGAAGGGCGCGTGCCCTCGGTCTCGTCCGCCGCGGTGTCCACGTGCATCGCGGCCTCCTCCGCGGGCGCGGCGCCGTCGTCCAGGCCGACGTCCCGGGCGACGGCGCGGTCGATTCGGCCCGGTAGCGTGTCGACCGGGGCGAGCCGTCCGGCCCGGGTGGCGCCGGCCTGCTCGTCGACGGGTTCCCCGGCGCCTCCCGGGAGGTCCCCGATGCCGTCTCCCTCGGGTGCCGGCTCGTCAGGGGTTTCCTGAGCGAGCCGTTCGTCGAGCGATTCGCCCTCCCGCTGTTCGCGCTGCGTGGTGCCGTGCCGGGTGACGCCCCGCGGCCGTTCGGGCGGGGAGTAGCCGGGGACGGACATGTCCTCGAGCGGATCCGTCACGATCGCGTTGTCCGGGTCGAGGTCCCCGGAGGGCCGGTTGGACACGTCGGAGTGGGTGGGCTGGTACACGTCGTCGCCGCGGGCCTCGTCCGGCTCGGAATCGTTGGCGGCCATGGCCGGTTCCTCTCGTCTGAGTGGGTACGGGTGGGGCCGGGGTCCGGTCAGTCGGTGGCGAGCACGATCGCGTACACCACGAAGAACAGGGCGCACACCACGGCCAGCGCCCACACGATCAGGAGCGGGCCCTTCCCCCAGCCGCGCCGGGGCGGCCGGTACGGGCCGGTCCCGGTGCTCGTCCCCGACTCCGCGGGTGGTGTCTCGCCCGGTCGGGTCGCGTCGCCGGGGGCGTTCCGGGCGTCGGCGCCAAAGAGGTCCCGGGGGTCGGGGTCGGGGTTGCTCGGTCCGGTCATGACGTTCATCTCCCTGCGTGGTTGCGGAGGGGCCGGTGTGCGCGCGGACGACCGGCGACGACCTGACGAGACGGGTCCGCGGCAGCCCCTTACATGGCGCGGAGCGCGGGCAGGAGCGTCGTCTCCGCCCAGCGGAGGAAGGACTTCTGGTGCGCACCGCCGACCTGGACGAGGGCGAGGTCGGTGAACCCGGCCTCGGCGAAGGGACGGACCGCTTCCACGACGGCGTCGACGTCGTCCCCGCAAGGGATGCTTTCGGCCACGTCCTCCGGACGGATGTGCTCGGTCGCCTGGGCGAACCCCGCCGGCAGGGGAAGCTCGGCGTTGAGGCGCCAGCCTCCGAGCGACCAGCGGAACTGCTCGTGGGCGCGGGCCACCGCCGCCTCCCGGTCGGTGTCGTAGCAGATGGGCAGCTGCCCGATGCGGGGCTTGCCCGCTCCGCCCCCCGCGTCGAAGGCGTCCAGCAGCTCGCGCTTCGGTTCCGTGGCGATCAGCAGGTCGCCGTGGCGCCCGGCGAGGGCGCAGGAACGCGGCCCGGACACGGCGATGCCGACGGGCGGTGGTGTGCCGGGGACGTCCCACAGCTTGGCGTCGTCGACCTGGAAGTGGCGTCCGTGATGTGTCACGTGGTCCCCCTTGAAGAGGGCGTGGATGATCTCGGCGGCCTCGTCGAGCATGTCCAGGCGGACGCGGGCCGAGGGCCAGCCCCGGCCGACGACGTGCTCGTTGAGGTTCTCGCCCGAGCCGAGTCCGAGCCGGAACCGGCCTTCGGACAGGAGTTGTACGGTCGCCGCCTTCTGCGCGACCACCGCGGGGTGGTAGCGGAAGGTCGGGCAGGTCACGTAGGTCATCAGGGGGATGCGGGAGGTCGCCTGCGCGGCGGCTCCGAGGACGCTCCACGCGTAGGGCGCGTGCCCCTGCGACTCCAGCCAGGGGAAGGAGTGGTCGGAGATCACGGAGAAGTCGAATCCGACCCGCTCCGCCTCGACGACGTGCCCGACGAGCTCACGGGGGCCTGCCTGCTCGGTCATCATCGTGTATCCGATGTGCATCATGCCCCGCGACTTGCCACGCCGGGCACGCCTGAAACGGGCCTTCGCCGAGACACTTCGGGACGCCCGGCCGGCCCGGTCACATGCCGGGCCGCGGACCGGGGTCGTGGGGCCCGGGCGGGACGGGCCAGGACCGGTCGGCCTCGGACGCGCCGGTCGATCCGGGCTCCGTCGTCGGACCGGGCTCCGTCATCGATCCGATTTCCGTCGTCGGGACGGGCGCGCTGTTCGGTCCTGGCAGGTTCTTCGGCCCGGGTTCCTCCAGGACCTGTCCGGGGTCCTCGCCCGTCGGGGCGCCCGTGGAAGTACTCGGTCCCGCGTCGGTGGCGGTATCGGCGTCGGCCGGGCGGACACGCCCGCGCCAGCCGCCGGTCTCGTGGCCCCGCCCCTCGATGAAACCCTTGAACCGCTTCAGATCACCCCTGACCCGCCGGTCCAGCAGCCCCATCGCGTCGGCGGCCTTCTCCATCACGCCCTCGGTCTCCACGTCCATCGCCAGCCGCACCCGCGTGTGCTCGGCGTCCAGCTGCTGGAAACTCACCGTCCCCACCTGCCGGACGTCGCCCCCGACCGTGCGCCACGTGACCCGCTGGTCGGGTAGCTGGTCGACGATCTCGGTGTCGAACTCGCGCGTCGCCCCCGCCACCTTCGTCCGCCAGTGCAGATGCCGGTCGTCGATCTGACGGACGTCCTCGACACCCTCCATGAAACGCGGGAACTCCTCGAACTGCGTCCACTGGTCGTACACCGTCCGCAGCGGAACGTCCACGTCGATCGTCTCCTCGACCTTGCTCATGGCCCTGCCTCCCGGAAGTCGTCACGGACCCTCACGACCGCGACCTCGCGGTCGCCCCGCGCGTACCCGACGACACGCACCTCACTCCCGGCCGGATGGCGCCTCGAGGGCAGAACGGTAACGTGGACGTTCGTGGACGAACCGGGGCCTTACGGACACGGTCGGCCGGAGAACCGGGAGTCGGTCTTGGCGGAGTACGCGCTCGTCGTCATCGACATGCTCAACACCTATCGGCACGAGGACGCGGACGAACTCGTTCCGTCGGTGGAGCGTGCCCTCCCCGGCATCGTCGATCTGCTACGACGTGCCCGGGCGGCAGGGGTCCCCGTCATCTACGCGAACGACAACTTCGGCCGTTGGCGCTCCCACCACGGCCAGATCCTCGACATGGCGCTGTCCGGCCGCCACCCCGAACTGGTGGAGCCGGTCCGGCCCGACGACGACTCCCTGTTCGTGGTCAAGGCCCGCCACTCCATCTTCTACGAGACGCCTCTGGCCTATCTCCTGGGCAGCCTGGGCGTCGACGCGCTCGTCCTCACGGGCCAGGTCACCGAGCAGTGCGTGCTCTACTCCGCCCTGGACGCGCACATCCGGCATCTCGACGTCACCGTCCCCCGCGACGCGGTGGCCCACATCCACGGGGACCTGGCGGACGCCGCTCTGCGGATGGTGGAGCGGAACATGGGCGGGCGGATCGTCGACGCGGCCGACATCCCCTGGGGACCCCGCCGGTGAAGTGGAGGCGGGGCGGGGGCGCCCGGGGGGGGGCGCCGGCGGTGGGACGCTCGATGGGGGCTCCTCACGCCGGCGGCGGGCGGCCCGGTGCGGGCGACAGGGGCGCTCCGCGCGCTGT
>NZ_JBHXRW010000036.1:0-84061 GCF_042716635.1 Streptomyces sp. NPDC058664
GTCGAAGTCGTTGATGTCGAACATCAACTGCCTCTCCGGCGAGGCGAGCAGCCGGAAGTTGAGCAGGTGGGCGTCCCCGCACAGCTGGGCCGTGAGCCCGGAGCGCGGGGTGCCGGCCAGGTCGGAGGCCATGATCGCGGCGGCACCCCGGTAGAAGCGGAACGGGGACTCGGTCATGCGGCCGTAGCGGATCGGTACGAGCTCGGGGACCCGTGTCGCCGACTGCGCCTCCAGGATCGCCAGCGGGTCGGGCCTGTCGGCGGAAGGCCGGTACACGGCGTGGCCCGACCGCGGCGAGCGGCGCCGGGCCTCCTTGCCGAGCGCCGCGCGTTCCGCGGGTGTGGCGTGGCGTGCCGCGCGCATCGCCGTGGTCGTGTTCTGGGGCATCGAAACCTCTCCTGCCCGGCCCTGCCGGCCGTTCGGGGCGCTCCGGCACGGGGCCTGCCGGGCTGAACGCCCCACGGCTTTCCCGGCTTCGCTCAGGACTTCTTCGGGGCGGGCGGCTCGGCACGCTTGCCCGACGTGGTGCCGGTACCGCTCCGTGCGGTGCCGGCGCTCCTGCGCCCGGCTCCGGCGGGCGCGCTCTTCCGCTTCCGCACGGTCCTCTTCTCCGTGTCAGCCTTCTCCGTGTCCGCCGCTCCCGGGGACGGGGCCCTCCGGGCCGCGGTCGGCCACGTGAACTCGATCTCCAGCTCGACCTCGCCGTTGCCGATCTCGACCTCCACCTCGCCGCGAAGGTCGTCGGGAATCTGCAGGCTCAGTGTCCCGAGGCCGAACTCCATGTCGACCTCGCCGCCCTGCCGCAGCGCTTCCGCGAGCGCCGCGAGCTGATCGGCCGCCTCGAGGCGTGACATCGAACGCTTCTGCTCGAACTTGAGATCCTTCATGTGCCGTTTCCGATCCGGTGGGAACAGTGGCCGGCACCCGTTCGGGTCCCGGGTGCGGGTTCGTGAGGTCGAGCCGGTCCTTCTCGGGGGCGCGCACGCCGGACCCGGTCAGCTCGCGAGGACCTTGGCCTTGGCCTGCGCGAACTCGGCTTCCGTGATCGCGCCGCTGCTCCTGAGCTCGGCGAGCCGGGACAGTTCCTCCGCGTGGCCGCCGCTCCCGGCGGTCTCGCGCACGTAGGAGCGGAACTGCTGCTCGTTCTGGCGGACCCGGTTCAGCTCGCGCTCGCCCATCCCGCGCCCGCGGGCGATCAGGTAGACGAACACGCCCAGGAAGGGCAGCAGGATGACGAAGACGCTCCACCCCGCCTTGCCCCAGCCGCCCAGCGCGTCGTCGCGGAAGATGTCGCCGATGATGCGGAAGAGCAGCATGAACCAGAGGACCCAGCAGAAGATCATCAGCATGGTCCAGAACATGTTCAGCAGCGGGTAGTCCACCGCCAGGTTCACCATCGAGTCGCGCATGGCCGATCTCCCGCCGGTCGTGGCGGGCCGCGGCCTCCTCTTCGGAGGCCGCGGCCCGGAGGGACGAACTGCCTCCAGCGTGCGGTGCGGCCGGGATTTCCGCATTCCGGGCGGGCCGAAGGATCACCCGATCGGCGGAGGGACCCGAAGCGCGGGGCCCGCCACCGCGGGTGCCCGATGGGCGGGAGCGGCTCAGTACGTCAGGATGCCCGGGTCCGACACTCCCGGCATGCCCGTCTCCACGTGGCCCGCGAGGCGGCGGAGGTAGTCCGCGTTCGACGGGGTCGTGACCGTCACGTCGTACCAGCGGGCCGAGGCCGTCAGGTCGACCGTATGGGTGACCGTCGCTCCCCTCGGGACCGTCACCGTCCGCGGGGCGCCCGCGTAGGTGTTCGTGATCGTGAGGGTGGCCGCCGCCGAGGTGGCGTTCGTCAGCGTCAGCTCCAGGTTGCCCGTCGCCGTGTCGTGGCGGGCGGTGATCTCGGGGACCGCCGCCTTGCCGGGGGAGCGGAAGCGGCGGAGGAAGCCGTTGGGGCCGTGGACCGTGAGGTCGGTGAGCCCCTTGGAGTACTTGGTGTTCCAGGTGTCCGAAAGGGACTTGCCCGCCTCGGTCGTGTACGTCCAGGGCGCGTCGGTGCGGTTCGCCGAGGTCACGTAGAACTGCGCCCCCGCCGACGGGCCGCCGCCGAAGGTGAGGCGGTAGGTGCCCGCCGTGGTGTCGGCGGCGCCGTCCACGTACGGGGCGTACTTCAGCGGGCGGGTGGGCCTGGCGCCCGGTTCCTGACGGGGCATCGTGCCGGTGGCCGGGGCGGTGGCGAGGAAGTCGGGGTGGCGGCTGCGGTCCGGCGGGTAGTAGCCGTCGGTCGGCGGCAGCGGGGCGGACTGGGTGCTCGCACGCGTGAAGTCGAAGGCCGAGGTCAGGTCGCCGCAGACGGCCCGCCGCCAGGGCGAGATCTGGGGTTCCCGCACCCCGAAGCGCTGTTCCATGAAGCGGATGACCGAGGTGTGGTCGAAGGTCTCGGAGCAGGCGTACCCGCCGGTGGACCAGGGGGAGGCGACGATCATCGGGACGCGCGGGCCGAGACCGTACGGGCCGGCGACGTACCCCGTCTTCCCCGGGAAGTGGTCGAGCGCCGTCGGGGTGGTGGAAAGGCCCTGCGCGGAGGAGGCCGGGACGTACGGCGGGACGACGTGGTCGAAGAAGCCGTCGTTCTCGTCGTACGTGATGAACAGGGCCGTACGGGCCCACACGTCCGGGTTCGAGGTCAGCGCGTCCAGGACCTGGGCGATGTACCAGGCGCCGTAGTTGGACGGCCAGTTGGAGTGCTCGGAGAACGCCTCCGGGGCCGCGATCCAGGAGACCTGCGGCAGCCGGCCGGCCTGGACGTCGGCGCGCAGGTCGGCGAGGTAGCCGTCGCCGTTCTTCGCTTCCGTGCCCGTGCGGGCCTTGTCGTACAGCGGGTTTCCGGGCTGGGCGTTGCGGTAGGTGTGGAAGTAGAGGAGGGAGTTGTCGCCGTAGTTGCCGCGGTAGGCGTCGTTGATCCAGCCCCAGTGGCCGGCGGCGTCCAGGCCGTCGCCGATGTCCTGGTAGACCCGCCAGGAGATCCCGGCCGCCTCCAGGCGCTCGGGATACGTCTTCCAGCCGTACCCCGCCTCGGCGTTGTTGAGGACGGGGCCGCCGCCCGTCCCGTCGTTGCCCGTGTGCCCGGACCACAGGTAGTAGCGGTTCGGGTCGGTCGAGCCGATGAACGAGCAGTGGTACGCGTCGCAGATCGTGAAGGCGTCGGCGAGCGCGTAGTGGAAGGGGATGTCCTCACGGGTGAGGTACGCCATCGTGGCCGGGGTCTTCGCGGGTATCCACTGGTCGTACCTGCCCTTGTTGAAGGCCTTCTGTCCGCCCGCCCAGTCGTGGTTGAGGCCCTGGAGGAACTCCATGCCGAGGTCGTCGCTCGGCGGCCGGAAGGGCAGGGTGACCTTTCCGTTGTTCTCCTGGTTCCAGACCGACTTGCCGGTGGGCAGGGTCACGGGACGCGGGTCGCCGAAGCCCCGTACGCCCTTCATCGCCCCGAAGTAGTGGTCGAAGGAACGGTTCTCCTGCATGAGGACCACGATGTGCTCGACATCCTGGATCGTGCCGGTGGAGCCTTGGGCCGGAATGGCGGCGGCGCGCGCGATGCTGTCGGACAGCATGGTCAGGGCGGCGGCGCCACCGGCGAGCTGGAGGAACCTGCGGCGATCGAGGTCGACCATGGGGGAGTTGCCCTCCGGGGTGGAAGCGGACGATTACGGGTGCGGGTGCGCTCGGCCGGCCGGGCGGGCCGGACGCGAAGCGCCCCAAGGACAGCGCCCGCGCCCCACCGTCCGGCGGCCGTCCCATGACTGCCCGCCGTACGGAAGACGAATCCCTCGTGCGCGTACGGGAAGACCCCCGGCGCGCGGTGATGCGCGCCGGGGGTCTTCCCGTGTGCCCGGGGCTTCCCATGTGTCCAGGGTCTTCCCGTGTGTCCGGGGACTTCCCCGGGGTGGAGCGACTACTCGACGACGAGCTCGACCTTGATGTTGCCGCGGGTCGCCTTCGAGTACGGGCAGAAGGCGTGCGTCTTCTCCAGGAGGGTCAGGCCCGCCTCGCCCTGGAGGTGGTCGGGGAACTCGGCGCGCATGACGACCGCGAGGCCGAAGCCGCCGTCCGTGGCGTCCTTGCCGATCGAGACCTCGGCGGTGACCGAGGCGTCGGAGATGTCGATCTTCTCCTGGCGGGCGACCACACCCATCGCGCTGGCGAAGCAGGCCGCGTACCCGGCGGCGAAGAGCTGCTCGGGGTTGGTGCCCTGACCGTTGCCGCCGAGGGCCTGGGGGTGGGCGAGGGGGAGGTCGATGTGGCCGTCGGAGCTGACGGCGCGGCCCTCGCGGCCGTTGGCGGTGGCGACTGCGGTGTAGATCGCGTCCATGGTCTTCCGTTCCTGTCCTCGGGGAGTGGTGCCGTGATGCGGTGACCCTCTATTGATAGCGCACAATTTGATTGTGCACAACTGAATCGCGTGCGAGCTGTCCTCGCGTATCCTGGAGCCATGGAGACGCTCGACACGGTCCCGGACGAGGACTTCCTCCGGCTCGACCACCAGATCTGCTTCTCGCTGCACGCGGCGACCCGGGCGTTCAACGGCGTCTACCGCGAGGCCCTCAAGGAACTCGGGCTCACCTATCCCCAGTACCTCGTCATGCTCGTGCTCTGGGAGCACGGCGAGCTGCCCGTGAAGGGCATCGGCGAACGCCTCCGGCTCGACTCCGGAACCCTGTCGCCGCTGCTCAAGCGCCTGGAAGCGGCCGGATACGTCGAGCGGCGCCGCAGCCCCCAGGACGAGCGGTCCGTCACCGTCCGGCCCACCGCCGAGGGGGCCGGACTCAAGGACAGGGCCCGTGCCGTACCGCGCCGGATCGCCACCGCGACCGGCCTCGACCTGGAGGAGATCCGCGACCTGCGGGAACGGCTCGACGCGCTGGCCGTCCGGCTCGACGGCGTCGACCCGGACGGCCTCGGCTCCTGCGGCTGAGGCGCGTCAGGCGCGGGGCACCTTGCGGAGCAGGGTGAGGACCACCACCGCCGTCACCAGGGCGAAGACCGCGCTCAGCGCCGACGCCGAGTGCAGGGCCGTCGTGAACGCCTCCCGGGCCTGCTCCCGCAGCCCCTCGTCCGGCAGGGCCAGCGCCGCGCCCACGCTCTCGTGGGCCGCGGCCGGGGCGCCCGCCGGGACGCCGCCCCGGTAGACGGCCACCGCCACGCTCCCGGTGACCGCGATCCCCAGGGCGAGACCCAGGTCGTACGCCGTCTGACCGGTCGCCGCCGCCGCGCCCGCCTTCTCGGGCGGCGCGGCGCCGACCGCGAGCGCCGTGCCCAGGACGCTGATCGGCGCCGCGCCGAACATGATCACCGCGAGGCCGAGCGCGGCCACGACCACCCCCTCGGCCAGCGCGATCACCGCGTACCCGGCGAGCGAGACGAGGAGCCCGCCGGCCAGCACGTACGCCGGACGCGTCCGCCGCGCCACGAACGGCGTCAGCTGTGAACCGGCGATCAGACCGGCCGCCCCCGGCAGCAGCCACAGCCCCGCCTCGAGGGGCGGCAGTCCTGCGACCGCCTGGAGGTACTGCGGGACCAGGTACTCGACGCCGTTGAGCGCGGTCATCCCCAGGAGCAGGGTCAGCAGCGCGCCCGTGAAGGCCCGGTTACGGAACAGCCGCAGGTCGAGGAGCGGGGACTCCAGACGGTTCTGGCGGCGGACGAAGGCCGTCGTGAAGGCCGCGCCCAGGACGAAGGCGACCGCCGCCCCGGCCGTCGGACCGTGCGCGGCCAGCGACTTCACCCCGTACACCAGCGGCAGGACCGCGAGGAGGAAGAGCGGCACGCTCGCCGGGTCGAGCCGTCCCGGGTTCGGATCGCGGTACTCGGGCAGCAGCAGCGGCGCCGTGACCAGGGCGATCAGCATGACCGGCAGGCCCATCAGGAAGACCGAGCCCCACCACCAGGAGGCGAGCAGCACCCCGCCGATCACCGGCCCGACCGCGAGCCCCACCGAGAGCGCGGTCACCCACATCGCGATGGCCGTGGCCCGCTGCCGGGCGTCCGCGAACATGTGGCTGATCAGGGCGAGCGTGGAGGGCAGGACGGCCGCGCCCGCCACGCCGAGGAGGGCGCGCGCCGCGATCAGCGCCCCGGCGTTCGGCGCGTACGCGGCGAGGAGCGAGGCGAGCAGGAAGCCGGCCGACCCCGCCATCAGGAGCCTGCGGCGGCCGAGCCGGTCCCCGAGCGTGCCCATGACCACGAGGGTCGCGGCGGTGAGGAACCCGTAGATGTCCGTGATCCACAGCAACTGGGCGCCGCTGGGACGCAGATCGGCCGACAGGTACGGGGTGGCCAGCCACAGCACGCCCAGGTCGGCGGTCATCAGGGTGACGGGGAGCAGGAGCACGGCGAGACCGATCCACTGGCGGGCCCCGGCCCGGGGCGGAGTCGCGGCCTCCGCCGCGAGGGCCGTCGTCATCGCGGCAGCCCCCCGTCCAGGGCCTTCTCGGCTGCGGTGAGCAGCTCCGCGACCCGCCCGGCGCGCAACTCCCGTGGCATACCGGAGAGTTCCGTGCCGTACAGGACGTCCAGGGTGGCGTCAGGGAGCCCGCAGTACGCGGAGACGCCGGTCACCAGGAGGAGGTCGAGGGCCTTCTCCATGCCGAGCTCCGCGTTCTCCTCGGCCGTATTGCCCATCAGGGCGAGCCAGAGCAGCCGCTTCCCCGCCAGCCGGGGCCGGCTCCGCCCGTACGCGAAGCCGTAGTTCCACACCCGGTCGATCCAGCCCTTGAGGACGGCCGGCGGCGAGAACCACCACACCGGGAAGACGACCAGGATGTCGTCGGCGGCCAGGATCCGGTCCATGTGGGCCCGGACCTCGGGGGAGTAGACCTTCTCGCGGTCCTCCCAGTCCGGCTCGTCGTCGGGGCGGAGCGCCGGGTCGAACCCCTCGGCGTACAGGTCGAGTACGTCGACGGTGCCGCCCTCGTTCTCGACGCGGGTGCGCAGCCGGGCGGCGACCTGGGCGGTGAGGGAGTCGGTGCGGGGGTGGGCGTGGACGAGGAGGGTGTGCGGCGCCATGGCGGGAGTTCCTTCGCTCGGACGGGGAGAGGCTTTGTGCGTGTGTGTGGGGAAGGGGGGCAGGCCCGGGTGGTCGCGGGCCCGCCCCTGGACGGTCGGCGTCGGCGTCGGCGTCGGCGTCGGTGTCGGCGTCGGCGCGGTCAGAGGCCGAGGCCGGAGCCGCCGCTCACGTCGATGTTCTGGCCCGTGATCCAGCGGGCGTCGTCGGAGGCGAGGAACCCGACGACGTCCGCCACGTCCCCCGGCTGCCCCACCCGGTTGAAGACGGAGAAGCCGGCGGCGTGCGCCTTGGCGGCCGCGTCGGCCATCCACGGGTGGATGTCGGTCTCGATGGTGCCCGGCGAGACCGCGTTGACCGTGATGCCCCGGGAGCCGAGGGTCTGGGCGAGCGTGAGGGTCAGCACCTCGACGGCGCCCTTCGAGGCGGCGTACGAGGTCATGCCGGGGAAGGCGATCTTGGTGACCCCGGAGGAGACGTTGATGATCCGGCCGCCGTCGCGGAGCCGGTCGAGGCCCTTCTGGACGATGAAGAACGGCGCCTTGGCGTTGACCGCGAACACCCGGTCGTAGTCGGCCTCCGTCACCTCGTGGATCAGGCCGGGGCCGGAGATCCCGGCGTTGTTGACCAGGATGTCGAGACCGTGGTCGCCCTCGGTCGCCGCGTCGAAGGCCGCCCAGAGCGCGTCGGCGTCGCCGGGGACGCCCAGTTCGGTACGGAGGGCGAAGGCGGAGCCGCCGGCCGCCTCGATCGCGGTGACCGTCTCCTTCGCCGCCGTCTCGTTGCTCGCGTAGTGGACGCCGACCCGGGCGCCGTCCGCGGCGAGACGGAGGGCGACGGCCCGGCCGATGCCGCGGCTGCCGCCGGTGACGAGGGCGGTCTTGCCGGCGAGGGTGTCGCTGCTGCTCATGTTCCTGCTCCTTGTTTCGGTTTCCGTGTGCCGTTTCCTGCCGGCAGGGACGACTCTGCTGGGCGGCTGTTCGGGTACGGCTCGGGTTCTGTTCGGGCCCGGCCCCGGCCTGTTCGGGCGATGACTTCGGCCTGTTCGGGCCGGGTTACGGTGGCCGCATGCGATTCGCGGTGCTGGGGGAGACGGCCGTACGGACCGAGGACGGCACGCCCGTCCGGGTCCCCGAGCTGAAGGTGCGGGCCCTGCTCGCCGCGCTCCTCGTCGACGCGGGCCGGCCGGTCGCCGCGTACCGCCTCGTCGACTCCCTCTGGGGCGACGAACCGCCCGGCAGCCCGCTCCGCGCCCTCCAGGCCAAGGTCTCCCAGCTGCGCCGCGCCCTGGAGGAGGCCGAGCCCGGCGGGCGCGGACTCGTCGTCACCAGGGCGCCCGGCTACCTCCTCGCCGTACCCGAAGGAGCCCTGGACGCCCACCTGTTCGCGCGGCTCGCCGCACGGGCCAGGGACACGGCCGACCCGCGGGCCAGGGCGGAGCTGCTCGGTGAGGCGCTCGGACTGTGGCGGGGACCGGCGTTCGCCGACTTCGCGGAGGAGCCGTTCGTACGGGGTGCGGCGGACCGCCTGGAGGAGGAGCGGCTCGCCGTACGCGAGACGCTGGCCGAGGCGCGGCTCGACGCCGGTGAACACGACGTGCTGGCCGGAGAGTTGGCGGAGCTGGTCGCCCGCCATCCGCTGCGCGAACGCCTGCGGGCCGTGCAGCTGCGCGCCCTGTACCGGGCCGGACGGCAGAGCGAGGCACTGGCGGGGTACGAGGAGCTGCGCGTCCGCCTCGCCGACGAACTCGGACTCGACCCCAGTCCCGAACTGGCCGCGCTCCAGGCGGCGATGCTCCGTCAGGACCCGGCTCTTTCGGTGCCCGCGCTCCAGGCGGCGATGCCCGGTCGGGACCCGGCTCTTGCGCCGTCCGCGCCGCGGGCGGCGATACCCGGGCAGCCCTCGGATCTTTCCGGGCCCGCGCTCCAGGCCGTGATGTCCCGCCAGGATCCGTCCCCCTCGGCGTCCGCGCCCACCGCCGGCCCCACGGCCGGCCCCGGTGCCGTCCCGGCGCCCCGGCCCGTGGCGGCCGGACCCGTGCGGGGCAATCTGCCCGTGCCGCTCACCGGGATCGTCGGCCGGGACGCGGCCGTCGCCGAGGTGCGGGCGCTCCTCGGCGAACGCCGGCTCGTCACCCTCACCGGGCCCGGCGGAGTCGGCAAGACCCGGCTCGCCGTGGAGGCGGCCGGACGGCTCCGGGAGGAGTTCACGGACGGGGTGTGGCTCGTCGAGTTCGCCGGCGCGCGCGGAGAGCTCGCCGAGGTCGTCGCCACCGCGCTCGAACTCCGCGACGACGGTGCCTGGGGGCTGCGGCCCGAGGGCGAGCGGCCGCTCACCACGGGGGAGCGGCTCGCCGAGGTCCTGCGCGGCAGGCGCACCCTGCTCGTCCTCGACAACTGCGAACACGTCGTCGACGAAGCGGCCTCCCTCACCGAACTGCTGCTGCGCACCGCGCCCGGCCTCGTCGTCCTGACGACCAGCCAGGAGCCCCTCGCGCTCGCGGGCGAGACGCTCTGGGCGGTGGAGCCGCTCGACGGCGCGGGCGCGGTCGAGCTGTTCACGGCGCGGGCGGCGGCGTCCGCACCCGGGTTCGCGTCCGGCGCCGCCCTCGACGCCGCCGCCCAGGAGGCGATCCGGGCCATCTGCCGCCGCCTCGACGGCATCCCGCTCGCCCTGGAACTGGCCGCGACCCGCGTCCGCGCCCTCGGCGTGCACGGACTCCTGGAACGGCTCGACGACCGGTTCCGGCTGCTCGACGCGGGCCTGCGCGGCGCGCCCGCCCGGCAGCAGACCCTGCGCGCGGTCATCGACTGGAGCTGGGAACTCCTCGGCGAACCCGAACGGACGGTCCTGCGCCGCCTCGCGGTCCACGCGGAGGGCTGCACCCTCACGGCGGCGGAGGAGGTCTGCGCGGACCGGCGGGAGACGGCGGGGGAGGCGGTCCGTACGGACCGGGAGGCGGCGGGGGAAGCCGCGGGCGGAGGGACCGTCGCCGCCGGGACCGTTACCGCCGGGGACGTGCTCGGGCTGCTCGTGCGGCTCGTGGACCGGTCGCTCGTCGTGGCCGTCGACGGTCCGGACGGGCCGCGCTACCGGCTCCTGGAGTCCGTGGCCGCGTACTGCCTCGAACGGCTGCGGGACGCCGGCGAGACCGAGGCCGTACGCGAACGGCACCTCGACCACTACCTGCGCCTCGCCGAGGAGGCCGCGCCCGCCCTGCGCGGCCCTGACCAGCGCCGCCGCCTCGCCCGCCTCGACGCGGAGACCCCGAACCTGCGGGCCGCCCTCGACCGGGCGCTCGACCGGGCCCTCACCGCGCCCGACGCCGGGCGGAACGCCGAGACGGCGCTCCGCCTCGTCGACGCCCTCGCCTGGTACTGGATCATGCGCGGCCGCCTCGGCGAGGCGCTCCGCTCGGCGACGGCGGCGCTGCGGCCGGACCGGGGCGGGGACACGGCGCCCGAACCCGCCGCCCTGCGCGCCCGCGTGGAGGTCTGGCGCACGGGCCTCACGATCATGGGCGGCGACGGAACGGACCGGCGGCGCCGGATCGCCGAGGCCCTCACCGCGTACGACGCGGCCTGTCGGCCCGAGAGCCGCCCCTGGGCGCGCTGGTTCCTCGCCCACGCGCTCTGCGGAACGGGCAGCCGGAGCGAGGGCGGCGAGCTGACCAGGCGGGCGCTCGAAGGCTTCCGGGCCCACGGGGACCGCTGGGGCGAGGCGGCCGCGCTCGCGGACCGCTCGGTGCAGCGGCTCCTCGCCGGTGACGTGGCGGGCGCGGAGGAGGACGCGACCCGGTCGGACGCGCTCTTCGCGGAGCTGGGGGACGCGTGCTGCCGGCTGTGGTCGGTGTACCCGCTGGCGACGGTCGCCGAGATCCACGGCGCGTACGAGCGGGCCGACCGGCTCAAGCGGGCGGGCCTGGCGGCGGCGGAGGGCTTCGGCCTGACGACCGAGGTGCCCGACCTGCTGGCCGGGATCGGGCGTACGGCCCTGCTCAGGGGCGATCTCGCGGAGGCGCGGACGTACCACGCGGCGGCGCGGGAGCGGGCCGTGGAGGTCGGCTTCCGCGCGGGGGAGATCAACGCGGTCCTCGGGCTCGGTCTGGGCGCCCGCCGCGAGGGCCTGGTGGAGGAGGCCGAGGGCCACATGCGGGAGGTCCTCGACTGGCACCGCGCGGTCGGTCTCGACAGCGCCAACGCGCTGGTCCTCGCCGAGCTCGGTTTCTCGGCGCTCGCGCGCGGCGACGTGGCGGGGGCGCTGAAGCTCCAGGAGGAGGGGTACGGGACCGCGCTGGCGTCCGGCGATCCCCGGGCGCTCGCGCTCGCCCTGGAGGGCCTGGCCTCGGCGCACGCTCCGGCGGGGCGGGCCAGGGGCGCCGCGCTCCTGCTGGGCGCGGCGGCCGCCCTGCGCGCCTCGACGGGCGCGCCGCTGCCTCCGGCGGAACGCGCGGACGTCGACCGCACGGAGGAGACGGCCCGTACGGCCCTGGGCGCGGCGGCCTTCACGGCGGCCTTCACCCACGGCACGACCCTGCCCCCCGAGACAGCGGCGACACAGGCACACCACTCGCCCCCCGCTCCCGCCTGACGGCACCCGCTCAGGCACCGCTCCCGCGTGAGGGCGCGGGCCCTCGGCCGGTCCGGCACCTCTCCCGCCCGACGGCGCCCGCCTCCGGCCAGCCCGCCCCCGCCCCTCCCCGCCCGATGAGCGGTGCCACCCGCCCCTCCCCGAAATCGTAAGGAGCGAACTCCCGCCCCGCCCCTATACTCACCCCATGCCCGACATCACCATCCGGCGTGCCACCGCCGACGATTCCAAGCGGCTCACCCGCCTCGTCCGGAGCTCTCGCGCGTACCGGGGGGACTACGCCGCCATGGTCGACGGGTACCAGGTCGGCGGCGCGTACATCGAGCACCACCCCGTCTTCGTCGCCGTCGACGAGAACGACCGCGTGCTCGGGTTCTACGCGCTCCTCGTCGACGAGGCCGAACTCGACCTCGCCTTCGTCGCCGACAGCGCCCAGGGCCTCGGCATCGGGCGGCTGCTGATGGCGCACATGACCGGGCGGGCCGCGGCCGCCGGGCTCCGGGCCGTCCGGGTCGTCTCGCATCCGCCCGCCGAGGAGTTCTACCTGCGTACCGGCGCCGTCCGCACCGGGACCGTGCCGCCCACCGGGCACATCCACTGGGACCGCCCCGAGCTCCGGTACGACGTCGCGTGACCGCCACCAAGGAGGAGCGGGAGGAGCGGGAGGAGCGGGACCGCCGCCGGGTCTTCGCGGACCTCACCCCGCTGCGGACCTCCGTGCACTACCGCCGGCTCTGGTTCGGGAGCACCGTCTCCTGGGTGGGGCAGGGCATGACGGCCCTCGCCGTCTCCCTCCAGGTGTACGACATCACCCGCTCGCCCTTCTCCGTCGGGCTCGTCGGGCTGTTCTCGCTCGTCCCGCTCGTCGTCTTCGGCCTGTACGGCGGTGCCGTCGCCGACACCGTCGACCGCCGCAAGCTGGGTCTCTACAGCGCCTGCGGCTCCGCCGTCCTCTCGGTCGCGCTCGCCGCCGCCGCGTTCGCCGGTTTCCACCGGGTCTGGTTCCTGTACGGGATCGTCGCCCTCCAGGCCGTGTGCGCCGCGCTCAACTCGCCCGCCCGCACCTCGATGATCCCCCGGCTCCTGCCGCCCGAGCAGCTGCGCGCCGCCAACGCGCTCAACTCGATGGTCATGACCTTCGGCACGCTCGTCGGTCCCAGCCTCGGCGGCCTGATCGTCGGACTCGCCGGCTACCAGGTCGCGTACCTGATCGACGCCGTCGCCTTCTCCGCGAGCCTCTACGCCATGTGGCGGCTGCCGTCGATGCTCCCGGACCGGACGGGTGGCAAGAGGGCCTCGGTCCTCGACGGTCTGCGGTTCCTCGCCACCCGCCCCAACCTGCGCATGACGTTCTTCTCGGACTTCTGCGCGATGATCCTGGCCCATCCCCGCGCGCTGTTCCCCGCGGTCGCCGTGCTCTGGTACGGCGGTGACGCGAAGACCGCCGGACTCCTGGTGGCGGCGCCCGCGTTCGGGGCGCTCCTGGGCGGTGTCCTCTCCGGCTGGCAGGGCCGTATCCGGCACCACGGGCAGGCGATCCTGATCGCCGTCGCCTGCTGGGGCACCGCGATCGCCGTGTTCGGGCTGACCCGGAACCTGTGGCTCGGGCTGCTGCTGCTCGCTCTCGCCGGGTACTCCGACACCGTCTCGATGATCTTCCGGAACACGATGATGCAGGTCGCCGCGCCCGACGAGATGCGCGGCCGGCTCCAGGGCGTGTTCATCGTGGTCGTCGCGGGCGGGCCGCGGCTCGGGGACTTCCTCGCGGGCTCGGTCGCCGACCTGACCTCGCCGGCCGTCGCCGTCACGGGCGGCGGGATCGCGTGTGTCCTCGCGGTCGGCGTCCTCGCCGTGTACGGGCGCGGTTTCCGCCGGTACGACGCGCTCGACCCGACTCCGTGAGCAATTCTCCCCGAACGGCACGTCCTGTTCTGGCGGTTGGCCGCCACGGCACATAACCGCCAGGGGCGACCGGAGTCAACTCCCCTCCTCAGGGCCAAGACTCCTCGCGGCACCCGGAAACACCCCCGACCCCGGGTCCGCGAGGAGTTCGAACGATGACGTCGAGGACCACCCCCTTCGGCAGAGGGAGAGCCGCGCTGCTCGCCGCGGGCGTCTCCCTCGTGATGCTCTCGGCCGGGCAGACCGCCGCGGCCGGGAGCACCGCCTCCGCCGTACCGGACACCTTCAGGGGAACGGCGGCGGCGAGCGCCACCGTCACCCTCGTCACGGGTGACCGGGTGACCCTCACCGACCTCGGCGGCGGCCGGCAGACCGTCACCGTCGACCGGGCCGAGGGCGCCACCGGGGCGATACGCAGCCGGATCACCGACGGCCGGGTCACCGTCGTCCCCGACGAGGCCCGCCCCTACCTGGCCTCCGGCGTGCTCGACCCGCGCCTCTTCGACGTCACAGGCCTCGTCGAGCAGGGCGTCACCGGCGACGTGCCGCTGATCGTCACGTCCGGCGCGGCCGGGAACAGGAGGGCCGCCGCTCCCGCCCCGCGCGGCACCGAGACCGTCCGCCCGCTGCCCAGCATCGGCGGCGCCGCCGTCACCGCCACCGACCCCGCCGCCTTCTGGCAGGGCTTCATCGCGCGTAACGCCCCGGACGCGCGCAACGCCCCGGACGCCCGCGCCGCCGCCCCGGCCCCCGTCAAGGTCTGGCTCGACGGCCGGGTCGAGGCCGCCATGGCCGAGTCCAACGCCCAGATCGGCACCCCGAAGGCCTGGGAGGCCGGGCTCACCGGCAAGGGCGTCAAGGTCGCCGTCCTCGACACCGGCGCCGACCTCGGCCACCCCGACCTCGCGGGCCGGGTCGCCGAGTCCAGGTCGTTCATCGAGGGCCAGGAGGTCGCCGACCGCGACGGCCACGGCACGCACGTCGCCTCCACCGTCGGCGGCAGCGGCGCGGGCTCCGACGGCAAGGAGAAGGGCGTCGCCCCGGGCGCCACCCTCGCCGTCGGCAAGGTCCTCAGTGACGAGGGATCCGGTTCGGAGTCGCAGATCATCGCCGGCATGGAGTGGGCCGCCAAGGACGTCGACGCGAAGATCGTGTCGATGAGCCTCGGCTCCCGCGAACCGAGCGACGGCACCGACCCGATGGCCCAGGCCGTCAACGCCCTGTCCGCCGAGACCGGTGCCCTCTTCGTCATCGCCGCCGGCAACTCCGGCGCCCCCGGCTCCATCGGCTCGCCCGGCGCCGCCGACTCCGCGCTCACCGTCGGCGCCGTCGACTCCGCCGACGAGGCCGCGTACTTCACGAGCCAGGGCCCCCGCCACGGCGACCAGGCCCTCAAGCCCGACCTGTCGGCGCCCGGCGTCGACATCCTCGCGGCCCGCTCCCAGCTCTCCCCCGGCAGCGGCCTCTACACCTCCCTGAGCGGTACGTCGATGGCGACCCCGCACATCGCCGGTGTCGCCGCCCTGCTCGCCGAGAAGCACCCCGACTGGACCGGCGCCCGGCTCAAGGACGCGCTGATGTCCTCGTCGAAGACGCTCGACGCCTCCGCGTACGCGCTCGGCTCCGGGCGGGTCGACGTGGCCGCCGCGATCACCGCGGACGTCATCGCGACCGGCTCCGCCGACCTCGGCTTCTTCTCCTGGCCGTACGAGGCGAACGAGCCGGTCACCAGGACCGTCACGTACACCAACTCCTCCGACACGGCCGTCGAGCTGAACCTCACCGTGGAGGGCATGCCGGCCGGGGTCGCCACCCTCGCCGACACCGTCCTCACCGTCCCCGCCCACGGCACCGCGAGCACCACCGTCACCGGCGACGGCACCAAGGCCCCCGTGGGCCGGTCCTCCGGCCGGGTCACCGCCACCGCGGGCGGCGCGCCCGTCGCGCACACCGCGCTCGGCCTGGTGAAGGAGGAGGAGCGCTACACCCTCACCGTCCACGTCAAGGACCGCGACGGCGCCCCCGCCCCCGCCTTCCTCGGCGTCCAGAAGCTGGCGCAGGGCGAGGACCCCTTCCCCGCCACGGTCGGCGAGTCCGGCACCCTCGAACTGCGCCTCAAGCCCGGTACGTACACCGTCGACACCTTTCTCGACGTGCGCGGCTCCCACGGCGCCGACTCCCTCGGCCTCGGCTTCCTCACCGAGCCGGAGATCACCCTCGACCGCGACCGCGAGATCACCCTCGACGGCCGGCGGCTGCGCGAGATCCGCGCCGAGGTCGAGAAGCGCACCGAGACCCGGCAGCTCCTCATGGAGTTCGACCGGGTGGCGAACGGCGCCTCCTACGGCGGAGCCGTCCAGGTCCCGCCGCTGTACGACTCGATCTTCGCGGCGCCCACCCGGAAGCCCGCCACCGGCACCTTCGAGTACCGGACCGTCTGGCGCCTCGGCAAGCCGATGCTCGACGCGAGCGTCGACGGGGTCCGGCTCTCCGGCGCCACCCCGCAGGCCGGCACCGGCCTCCTGGAGGGCCGCCACCGCCTCGGCCTCGTCGACGCGGGCACCGGCACCCCCGCCGAGTACACCGGCAAGGACGTCACCGGCAGGGCCGTCCTCGTCCGGCTGACCGACGGCGCCGACCCGACGCTCCTCGCCCAGACCGCGCAGGACGCCGGCGCCAAGGCCCTGTTCGTCACCGACGACCGGGCTGGCCGGCTGATGAAGTGGTTCGGCACCGCCGACTACGAGGACCGGCCGCTGCCCGTCGCCACCGTCAACACCGCCGACGGCAACCGGCTCGCCGCCGGCGCGGCCCGGGGACAGCGCGTCGACCTGACCGGCACCCGCTTCACCCCGTACACCTACGACCTCTCCGAGGGGCACCCCGGCGCCATCGGCACCGACCTCGTGTTCCGCCCCGACGAGGACGAACTCGCCACCATCAGCTCCACCTTCCACATGCCGACCAAGCGGAAGGAACTGGGCGGCGAGTTCCGGTACTCGATCACCGACACCTTCCCGATCGGCTTCGGCTTCAAGGAGTGGATCGCCTTCCCGACCGAGCGCACCGAGTACGTCTCCACCGGCACCGGCCAGCGCTGGCACGAGTCCGTCGACCTCGGCGACTCCCTGGAGCAGCGGTCCGGCACCCCGTCCTACCGGGGCGGCAGCCGGGTCGGCCTCGACTGGTTCGGCCCCGTCTGGCACCCGTGGCTGGGCACCGGCCTCGGCTGGGGCCAGCAGCGCACCGGCAACAGCCTGCGCTTCAACACCCCCGGCTGGGGCGACTCCGGCACCGACCACACCGGCTTCGGCAACGTGTGGGGCGACGACTCGATGACCCAGTACACCGAGGTGTACGTCGACGGGGTCCGCGTCGACCGGAAGATGAGCTCCGCCGCCTACGCCTGGGACGCCCCGGCGGAGGAGGCCACGTACAAGGTCGTCACCGAGACCGCGCTCGACGCGGACCGCTGGCGGCTCGGGAGCAAGGGCCGCAGCGAGTGGACCTTCCGCTCCGCGGAGACCCCGTCCGACCGGACCACCTACCTGCCGATGCTGAACCTCGGCTTCGACCTGGACACCGACCTGAACGGTGACGTCCGCGCCGGAAGCAGGCTCCCCGTCGGCATCTTCGCCGAGTACGTCGAGGGCGCGACCGGCACCGGCACGGTCACCGGCGGCACCCTGGAGGTCTCCTACGACGAGGGCGCGACCTGGACGGAGGTCGCCCTCAAGAAGTCGTGGCGCGGTGCTGCCTGGAACGGTGAACTGCGGATTCCGTCCGGCGCGGAGACCGTCTCCCTGCGGGCCGGCGCGAGCGACGACCGGGGCGGCTCGGTCCAGCAGGAGCTGATCCGCGCGGTCGGCGTGAGGTAACCGGAGGAAGCCGAAGGCCGGGGCCCGCTGTCGGGTCCCGGCCTTCGTCGGGTCCCGGCCTTCACGCGGTCAACTCACCGCGGGGAGCGCCTTCTTCAGGACCTTGCCCATGTCGTTGCGGGGGAGCGCGTCGAGGTGGCGCACCACCCGGGGCCGCTTGTGCGGGGCGAGGAGCCGCGCCACATGACCGGCGAGTTCCTCCTCCGCCGGGGGCGCCGACGGGTCCGCCGGCACCACCCAGGCGACGATCCGCTCGCCCAGGTCGGGGTCGGGCTCGCCGGTGACGGCCGCCTCCCGCACCCCGGGGTGGTCGAGGAGCGCGTTCTCTATCTCGCCCGCCCCGATCTTGTAGCCGCCGCTCTTGATCAGGTCGGTGGCCTTGCGGCCCACCAGACGAATCGTTCCGTCCGCCTCCCGGACAGCCATGTCGCCGGTGCGGAACCAGTCGCCGTCGAAGGCCTCCGCCGTCGCCTCCGGCCGGCCGAGGTAGCCGGAGAACAGGTTCGGGCCACGGACCTGCACCTCACCGACGGTCTCCCCGTCGCACTCGTCGAGCACGGAGCCGTCCTCGTCCACGAGGCGCAGACCGACGCCCGCGAGCGGCGTCCCGACGGTCCCGGGGCGCGGACCGGCGCCCGGCCGCACGCTGGTGTTCATGAGCGTCTCGGTCATCCCGTACCGCTCCACCACCGCCCGGCCCGTCGCCGCCGTGATCCGCTCGTGGTCGTGGACCGGCAGCGCCGCCGAACCCGAGACGAGGAGCCGCGCCCCCGCCATCGCCGCGACGAGCGCCGGATCGCCGGCGAGCGCGTCCGCGAGCCGGTGGTACATGGTCGGTACGCCGAACAGCATCGTGCCGCCCCCGGCGCCCAGCTCCCGCGCCACGCCCTCCACCGAGAACGCGCCCAGGTGCCGGACCTCGCCGCCCCGCCGCAGCGGCCCCAGGATCCCGAGGATCAGACCGTGGACGTGGAACAGCGGCAGCGCGTGCACGAGGACGTCGTCCGCCGTCCAGGACCAGGCCTCGGCGAGCGCGTCGAGCGAGGCGGCGATCGCCCGCCGGGAGAGGACGACCCCCTTCGGCGGGCCCGTGGTGCCGGAGGTGTAGACGATCAGGGCGGGGGACTCGGGGTCGGCGTCCGGGTCCGCGAGCACCGGGCCGGCCGCGGCGGGGTCCACGTGGAGGTCCACGTCGATCCGCTGAAGCCCCGCGAGCCCGGCGGGCAGCTCGTCCCCGGGCCCGGCGAACACCACCGCGGGCCCGCTGTCACCGAGGATGTGCGCCAGCTCCCGCTCGCCCGTGCGCGGATTGAGCGGTACGGCGGGCACGCCCGCGAGCAGGGCCGCGACCACCGCGACCGCCGTGCGCGCGGTCGGCGTGGCCCACACGGCGACCCGCCCCGCGCCCCCGATCCGGGCCGCCAGGGCCCCGGCGGCCCGCGCCAGTTCCTCGTACGTCAGGCCGTCCGCGCCGCAGCGCAGCGCGGGCCGGTCGGAAGGGGCCGCAAGGGCCGGGAAGAGCGCACTCACCGGTCGTACTCCTCGGGGTCGACGTCGAGGGTTGCCGGAACGCATTCTGCCGGGCCGTCAGGACCTGCCGGCCGTGACCTTCGTCGCCTCCGCCGCCGGCTCCCCGCCGTCGGGGCGGATCCCGCGCATCCGCCCGTACGCGTACACGCAGCCCGCGAGCGCCAGGTCGGACAGGAGCATGAAACCGATCGAGTACGAGTCCTTGGCGCTGTAGATCGCGCCCATCACCAGCGGCGGAAGGAAGCCGCCGAGCCCGCCCATCGCGCCGACGATGCCGGTCACACTGCCCACCTTGGCCTGCGGGGTCACCTGGGAGACCAGGGCGAAGACGGAACCGCTCGCCGTGCCGAGCCCGGCCGCCATGACGAGCAGGGCGATCGTGCCGCCCGGGTCCAGCGGCGGGTCGAAGGCCTGGACGATCGCGAACAGGGCGGTCGTGCCGAGCGCGGCGGCCGTCACGAGCGCCGGGTGGAACCGGTCCGAGAGCCAGCCGCCGATCGGCCGGAAGACGACGGTGACCAGGGCGAACCCGGCGGCCTTGGTGCCCGCGTCCGTCGGGTCGAGCTCGTACCAGGTCTTCAGGTACGTGGGCAGGTAGACGCCGAACGCGACGATGCCGCCGAAACCGATCGCGTACAGCGCCGACAGCTCCCACGTCACCCGCAGCCGCGCCGCCGAGCCCAGCCGGGTCCCGAGGGAGGCGGTGGGCACGGGCCGGTCGGGCCGGTCGGTGATGAGGAAGAAGGCGAGCACCGCGAACGCGGCGAGCGCGACCGCCACCACGAGGAACGGCAGGTTCTCGCCGTGCTTCGCGATCCGGGGCGTGAAGTAGCCGGAGAGCGCCACACCGCCCATGCCCATGCCGAACACCCCGAGCGCCAGACCGCGCTTGGCGGGCGGGAACCAGGAGTTGACCAGGGGGATGCCGATCGCGAACGTGGTCCCGCCCAGGCCGAGCAGGAAGCCGACGATCAGCAGCAGGCCGTAACTGTCCTTGACCACCGTCAACAGCAGCACGGGAACGATCGTCAGCGCCGAGACCAGGGGGAACATCACCTTCGCCCCGTACCGGTCCGTCAGCGCGCCGGCCGGTACGCGGCCGACCGAGCCGACCAGGACGGGCACCGCCACGAGCAGCGACTGCTGGAAGGAGCTGAGTTCGAGCCGGTCGCCGTACCAGCCGGCGAGCGGCGCGATCAGGTTCCACGCCCAGAAGGTGAGCGTGAAGCCGATGGTGGCCATCGCCAGGTTGCGGTAGGCGGCCGCTGTCGGGGGAGTGGTCTCGGTGGTCACGACTCCAGTGAAGATCGGCGCGGGAACCGCGGCGCGCCGGAATGCTCCGTACGGGGTCGGCGCGCGAGCGTGCGTGCCCGGGTGCCGGCGTGTTCACGTGCGGGCGTGTTCGCGTGCGGGCGTGTGGGCGTGTGGGCCTGTCCGGGTGGCCGTCCGTGTCCTCACGGCCAGGTCACCACGGTCGGCGGGGTGCCGTCGTCCTCGACCCGCAGCCGGACGCCCCCGCTCCCGGCCGACACCTCGACCGTGATCGCGCCGACCCCGGACCGCCGGTGCGCCGCCGCGAGCGCCCCGCGCAGGGTGGCGAGGAGCTTCCCCGCCGTCTCCTCGTCCACGAGGGTGTCCACCGCGCCGGCGAAGTGCACGGACGGCTGGAAGCCCAGCAGGGCCGCCGCCCCGCCGGTCTCGCGCAGCACCTTCCCCCGGAAGGAGGCCGGCGCGTCCGCGGGCGGCTGCTGGAGCGCGAAGATGGTCGTGCGGACCTCCTGGATCGTCGAGTCCAGCTCGTCCACCGCCCGCCCGAGCAGAGCGTTCTCGTCGGAGGTGCCGGCCGCCCGCCGCCGGGTGGACTCCAGCATCATCTCCGTGGCGAACAGCCGCTGCACGACCAGGTCGTGCAGGTCCCGCGCGATCCGGTCCCGGTCCTCGAACACCGCGAGCCGCTCCCTGTCGTGGCGCGCGCCCGCGAGGACCAGGGCGAGCGCCGCCTGCGAGGCGAACTGCGAGGCGAGCAGCCGGTCCACCGCGCTGTACGGCGGTCCGCCGCGCCGCCGGGGGAGGGCGAGGGTGCCGATGAGCCTCCCGCCGCTCTGCAGCGGCAGCATCATCGACGGGCCGAAACGGGACCGGACATGGGTGGTCATCCGCGGATCGGTCGCCGAGTCCTCGACGAACACGGGCTCCCCGCCGAGCAGCTGGACCAGGACGGGGGAGCCGGGCGCGATCGCCGTGCCGACCAGATCGCCCGGGTCGTCCGTGGTCGACGCGGCGACGATCTCCATCCCGCCCTCCGGGGTGGGCTGGAGGACCACCCCGGCCGAGGCGCCGGCGAGCACACGGGCCTGCTCGGCGACGGTCGTCAGGGCGTTCTCCGCGGACGCGCCGGTGAGCAGGGCCGTGGTCACCGCGGCCGCGCCCTCGATCCAGCGCTCCCGCTGCCGCGCGGTCTCGTACAGGCGGGCGTTGCCGATGGCGATCCCGGCCTGCGAGGCGAGGACGCGGAGCAGCGCGAGGTCCTCCTCGGTGAAGGTGCCCCCGCGCTTCTCGGTGAGGTACAGATTGCCGAAGACCTCGGTGTGGACCCGGATCGGTACGCCGAGCAAGGTGCGCATCTCCGGATGGCCTGCCGGTACGCCGGAGGAGCGCGGGTGGGCCGTCAGGTCGTCTAGCCGCAGCGGCTGCGGGTCCTGGATCAGGACGCCGAGCAGCCCGGTGCGGCCGTCGGGGAGGCGGCCGATCCGCTGCCGCTCCTCGTCCGTCATGCCGGAGGTGAAGAGTTCGGTGAGCCGGTGGCGCTCGGGGTCGACGACCCCGAGCGCCCCGTAGCGGGCCCCGGTCAGCTCGGCGGCGGAGTCCACGATGTGCTGGAGGGTGGCGCGGAGTTCGAGGTCCGTGCCGACGCCGAGGACCGCTTCGAGCAGCATGGGCAGGCGGGGAGCGTCCTCGTCCGTGTCCTCGCCCGCGTCCCCGGCCCTGTCCTCATCCATGATCGTCATGGTCTCATTGTCGTATGAATCGGGCGGTTTCGTCGGTTTGTGTCCGCCCTCGGGGGCCGCCGGGACTCAGTCCTCGTCGGCGAGCGGGTCACGCACCGACAGCGGGTCGAGGACCATCGGCTGGACCTTGCCCTCCAGCATCGCGCCGAGACCCAGGACCGCGCAGACGTCCGGGCGTTCGGCGATGTGCACCGGCATCCCGGTCGCCTCGCGCAGCATCTGGTCGAGCCCCGGCAGCAGGGCGCTGCCGCCCACCATCATGATCCCGCGGTCCGCGAGGTCGGCCACCAGGTCCGGCGGGCAGTCCCGCAGCACCTTCCCGATCCCGTCGAGGACCGCCGTCAGCGGGGTGTGGATCGCCTCCCGTACGGCGGCGGTGTCGACGGTCACCGAGCGGGCCAGGCCCGTGGCGACGTCCCGCCCGTGGATCTCGGTCCAGGCCGGGCCGTGGGGCGTCAGGCCGTTGCCGCTGAGGGCGAGTTGCAGCGGACGCACCGACTGGCTCGGCAGCATCAGCTCGTGGTGGTGGCGCAGGTGCTGGATGACGGCGTGGTCGATGGCGTCACCGCCGACCGGCATCCGCTCCGCCGTGACGATCGCGCCGAGCGAGAGCACCGCGACCTGCGTGGTCGCCGCCCCGCACACCATGATCATGGTCGCGGTGGGCTGTTCGACCGGAAGGCCGCAGCCGACGGCCGCCGCGATCAGCGTGTCGACCAGCTCGACCCGGCGCGCCCCGAGACCGACGAGGGTCTCCACGGCGGCGCGCTGCGCGAGCGGGTCGCTGTCGTGCGGGGTGCAGGCGGCGGCGCGCAGCCGGGGCTTGCGGCGCAGCTGGCGGCGGAGCTTCTCGCCGAGGAGGTGGCGGAGCATCCGCTGCGCCATCTCGATGTCGACGACCGTGCCGCCCGAGACCGGTCTGACGACCCGGATGTAGTCGGGGGTGCGGCCGGTCATCTTCTCGGCCAGCGCGCCGACGGCGATCAGCGCTCCGGTACGGGTGTTGACGGCGGCGACGCTCGGCTCGTCGACGACGAGTCCGGCGCCCTTGACGAAGACCCGGGTGCGGGCGGCACCCAGGTCGACGGCGACATGGCAACGGCGCAGCTGTTCGAGGCTGACGGTCACGGCGGATCCTCCGGAGTGCGGTGCTGGCACGGGCGAGGGGTTTCGCGTTTCGCGGTCCTGTTGGCATCGTCCGGCCGTCCGGGGCGCGGCGCGCGCTGGGCTGCGCCGCCCGGGGCCCGGCGCGGTGGCTCTTGCCGGGACGTACCGAAGCGGGAGAATCGCGACGCACCGCCGCCGACCTGCGGCTTCCTCACAGGATCCTCACTTCCGCGCCTACCTGCGGCCGCACCGGGCCGCATAGCCTGCGGGGCCCATGGACTACTGCCACGCGTGCCGGCGGCATCTCAACGGGGCCCTCGCCTGTGCCGGGTGCGGGACCCCCGTCGAGGAACTGCGGTACGAGACCCCCCACATACCCGTCCGGACCGGCCGGCCGGTCCAGCCGACGTGGCCGACCGAGCCGTTCGCGCCGGCAGAGCCCTTCGATCCCGCCGGGCCCGTCGAACCCGCCGGGTCCGAGCACGTCTACGAGCTCGACGTCGTCGAGCCGCCGAGCCGTGCCGACGGCGGCCGCCGTGCCGCCCGTGGCCGCCGAGCCGCCCAGGGCCGCTCCGCCGCGCGCGGGAGCAGGAGGGCCCGGGGGCGCCGGGGTCGTACGGTCCTGGTCGGGACGCTCGGCCTGGTGCTCGCCGCCGGGTCGCTGACCCTGGCACGGCTGGCCCTGGAGGAGCCGGAGGCGCTGGGCGCCGCCACGACCGTCGAGGAGCAGGACGTCCCCGAGGTCACGACGTCCCCCGAACCCGTCGAGAACACCGCCCTCCCGGACGGCTCGGGCCCGTCCCCGGTCTCGGAGACGCCGACCCGCCCCCGCCGGGTGAGCGCGGAATCGGGCACGGGCGGGGGTACGGGAAAGGGCACGGGCTCCGGATCCGGTACGGGATCCGGCTCGGGCTCGGGATCCGGCTCCGGTACGGGTCCGGGCACGGGCTCCGGTACGGGGACGGGATCCGGAACGGGGGCCGGGAGCGGGGACGCACCCGAGGAGTCGCCGACGCCCACGGAACCGGTGTCCCCGTCCGTCACGCCGCCCGCCACGCCCACCGCCACCGCCACCGCGTCCGCCACGGAGGGGGACGCGACCCCGCCTCCCACGGCGACGACCGGCGGCCCCACCCCCTCGACCACGCCCCGCACGCCGACCGCGACCCCGTCCCCGGAGCCGACCTGCACCCGCTTCCTCTGGTGGTGCGTCTAAGACGGGTTTGCGGGGTCCTCGCCGAGCATCCGCTTCAGGAGGTCCCGCAGCAGGGTGCGCTCGGCCACGGTCAGCTCGCCGAGGGGTTCGCGGGCGAAGTCGAGGGACTCGCGCAGCCGGCGGGTCGTGGCGCGGCCCTCCTCGGTGGGGACGGCCAGTTTGACGCGGCGGTCGTCCGGGTCCGGGCGCCGCTCCACCAGGCCGCGGGCCTCCAGGCGGTCCACTATCCCGGTGATGTTGGACGGCTCGCACTTCAGCTTCTGGGCGATGCGGCGCATCGGCAGCGGGTCGATCGAGAGCAGGCCGAGGACCCGCGCCTGGGCGCCGGTCAGCGAGTGCTGCGCGGCCGCCTGCTCGTACTCCGCGTAGTAGCGCGCCACGACCGTGCCGATCAGCTCGACGACTTCGACGGTCAGGGGGTCCGTGCGTGGGGTGGCCATGGCACACATCCTACCCAGATACTTGACAA
Source organism: Streptomyces sp. NPDC058664 (assembly GCF_042716635.1). Classification (NCBI taxonomy): domain Bacteria; kingdom Bacillati; phylum Actinomycetota; class Actinomycetes; order Kitasatosporales; family Streptomycetaceae; genus Streptomyces; species Streptomyces sp. NPDC058664. The sequence goes on from NZ_JBHXRW010000036.1 coordinate 24,749, forward strand.
CATGAAATATCCAGGCGCATGGTTGTTTCAGGAAGTGAACCTTTTCTGATCTCAAGCTTTACCGGAGGCCGTGCTCATGTCCGTTCTTCCCGCGTCCAGCCGTGAGTGGCACCTCGTCGCCCGTCCGCACGGCTGGCCCGCTCCCGCGGACTTCGCCCTCCGCGAGACCCCGGTCGTCGAGCCCGCCGAAGGCCGCGTCCTGGTGCGAAACCTGCACTTCTCGGTCGACCCGTACATGCGCGGCCGGATGAACGACGTGAAGTCGTACATTCCGCCGTTCAAGCTCGACCACCCCATGGACGGCGGCGCCGTCGGCGAGGTCGTCGCCTCCAACGCCGAGGGCTTCGCCGTCGGCGACCACGTCCTGCACGGCCTCGGCTGGCGCGAGTACGCCGACGTCCCGGCCCAGCACGCCACCAAGGTCGACCCGGCGCTCGCGCCCCTCTCCTCCTACCTCGGCGTGCTCGGCATGACCGGCCTCACGGCCTACGCGGGCCTCTTCGACGTCGCCTCCTTCAAGGAGGGCGACGCGGTCTTCGTCTCCGGCGCCGCCGGAGCCGTCGGCAGCCAGGTCGGCCAGATGGCGCGGCTCAAGGGCGCCTCCCGGGTCATCGGCTCCGCCGGCTCCGACGAGAAGGTCAAGTGGCTCGTCGAGGAGCTCGGCTTCGACGCCGCCTTCAACTACAAGAACGGCCCGGTCAAGGAGCAGCTCCGCGAGGCCGCCCCGGACGGCATCGACGTCTACTTCGACAACGTCGGCGGGGACCACCTCGAAGCCGCCATCTCCTCGCTCAAGGTGCACGGCCGCGCCACCATCTGCGGCATGATCGCCCAGTACAACGACACCGAGCCGGTCCCCGGCCCGCGCAACATGGCGATGATCATCGGCAAGCGGCTGCGGCTCCAGGGCGTCCTCGTCGGCGACCACTACGGCCTCCAGCAGCAGTTCGTCCAGGAGGTCGGCGGCTGGCTCGCCTCCGGCGAGCTGAAGCACCGCGAGACCTTCGTCGAGGGCGTGGAGAACGGCGTGGAGGCCTTCCTCGGACTGCTCCGCGGCGACAACACCGGAAAGATGATCGTATCGACGACCCGATAGTCTTCCCTCAGCCGTCGCGATCGTGGGCGCGAGTCGCGGCGAACCCATGAAGGAAGTACCTCGCATGTCGATCCAGCACTCCGACGTCGTCTACACCGCCGTCGCCACCGCGGAGAACGGCCGTGACGGCCGTGTCGCCAGCGACGACGGCCAGCTCGACCTCGTCGTCAACCCGCCCAAGGCCATGGGCGGCTCCGGTGCGGGCACCAACCCCGAGCAGCTCTTCGCGGCGGGCTACAGCGCCTGCTTCCAGGGCGCGCTCGGTGTCGTCGCCCGCAACGAGAAGGCCGACGTCTCCGGCTCGACGGTCACCGCCGAGGTGGGCATCGGCAAGAACGACGACGGCTTCGGCATCATCGTCAAGATCTCGGCGACCATCCCGAACGTGGACGCCGAGACCGCCAAGAGCCTGATCGAGAAGGCGCACCAGGTCTGCCCGTACTCCAAGGCGACCCGCGGCAACATCACGGTCGAGCTCGCCGTCTGAGTCCGGACGCGCGGGACCGACGGGCCGCATCCCCACCGGGGGTGCGGCCCTCGCCGCACCCCCGGCCGCCCGGCGGACGCCCCGGACGCCACTGATGAAGCCACCGATAAAGTGACCCCCATGCGCGATCTCGGGGTGGGTTTCGGTTTCCTGGTGCAGGGCCAGCAGTGGGTGGCCCGGCACGGGCGGTGGTTCGGCTTCGGGCTGTTGCCCGGACTCGTGACCCTCGTGCTCTACGTGGGCGCGCTGATCGGCCTCGGGTACGGCGCCGACGACCTGGCCGCCTGGGCGACCCCGTTCGCCGACGACTGGTCCTCTCCCTGGCTCGGCTTCCTCCGCGGCACCCTGACGGCACTGGTCTTCGCCTTCGGGCTCTTCCTCGCGGTCATCACCTTCACCGCCGTCACCCTGCTCGTCGGCCAGCCCTTCTACGAGTCGCTCTCCGAGGCGGTCGACCGCAGCGAGGGCGGCGAGGTGCCCGAGTCCGGGCTGCCGCTCTGGCGCGAGCTGTGGATCTCGGCCCGGGACAGCCTCCGCGTCCTGCTGCGGGTCGCGTTCTACGGCATCCTGCTCTTCGCCTGCGGTTTCATCCCGGTGGTCGGCCAGACCGTCGTTCCCGTCATCGGCTTCTGTGTCTCCGGCTTCTTCCTCACCCATGAGCTGACGTCCGTCGCGCTCCAGCGCCGGGGCGTCGAGTTCAAGGAGCACCTGCGGCTGCTCCGCGGGCGCAGGAAGGTCGTCCTCGGCTTCGGTGTCCCGCTGACCCTCTCCTTCCTGGTGCCCTTCGTCGCCGTCCTCCTGATGCCGGGAGCCGTCGCGGGCGCCACCCTGATGGCCCGTGAACTGCGCGGCGAGACGCCCGGCGACGAGAACGCCGAAGAGAACGATCAAGAAGGCGGCAACCTTCCTCCCGCCGGTGGCGACAAGGGGGTGTACCACCTCCCCCACTAAGGAAGAAGCACCATGACGTCCCACAAGCGGAAGACGGGCCGCCGTCGCGCGGTCATCGCCGGCCTGAGCGCCCTCGGCATCACCGGCGCCGCCGTCGTCACCAGCACCCTGCTCGCCCCGGCGGGCGCCGCGAGCGCGGTGGCGGCCTGGCCGCAGGCGAAGGGCAGCAAGGCGGTCCCCGCGAGCATCCAGGTCTCCGGTACGTACGACGGCAAGCTCCAGCGCTTCTACGGCACCGGTGAGCTGGGCTCCGACGGCCAGGACGAGAGCCAGCAGCCCGTCTTCGTCCTCAAGGACGGCGCCGTCCTCAAGAACGTGATCATCGGCTCCCCGGCCGCCGACGGGGTCCACTGTCTCGGCAGCTGCACCCTCCAGAACGTCTGGTGGGAGAACGTCGGCGAGGACGCCGCCACCTTCAAGGGCACCTCGGCGTCCGCCGTGTACGCGGTCCACGGCGGCGGCGCGAAGAGCGCGTCCGACAAGGTCTTCCAGTTCAACGGCGCGGGCAAGCTGGTCGTGAACAAGTTCCAGGTGTCCGACTTCGGCAAGCTGGTCCGCTCCTGCGGCAACTGCAAGAAGCAGTACCCGCGCACGATCCTGATCAACGACGTCGACATCACCACGCCCGGCAAGTCGATCGTCGGCGTCAACGCCAACTACGGCGACACCGCCACCCTCCGGAACATCCGCGTCCACGGCGACACCAAGAAGAAGATCAAGCCGTGCACCCGCTTCGCCGGCAACAACACCGGCAAGGAGCCCAAGGAGATCGGCACCGGCCCCGACGGCACCACCTGCCGCTACTCGGCGGGCGACCTCTCCCACGACTGACGTCCGTGGGCGCCCGGCCCCCCGGCCCGCGGGGGCCGGGCGCCCTGTCCGGCCCCGCTCAGCCGACCTCGGCGAGCACGAAGCCCGGCCCGTCGCTCCCCGCGTCCGCGATCCGCTCCCCGTCCGGACCCCAGGCCCCGGCCAGCCCGGTGCCGACCCCGTCCTCGTTGGACCCGAGGACGTTGCCGAGCACCACGTAGAGCCCGAAGTCCCGGGCCCGTACCGGATACACCTTCTCGAACGAGTCGTTGTCGGCGGAGAGCACCGAACTCGCCAGGTAGACCGCGCAGTCGTCGGCGACGGCCCGCTCGGCCAGCTCCGGGAAGCGGTTGTCGTAGCAGGTGGCGGTCGCGAACCGGACCCCGTCGAGCGTGAACCGCCCGTCGGTGGTGCCCGCCGCGAAGACCTCCAGCTCGATCCCGTACAGGTGCTGCTTGTCGTAGCGCGTGAGGAGCGACCCGTCAGGACCGATCACCAGCGTGGTGACCGCGGGCCGTCCGCCGTCCGTCCGCACCGGCCCGTTGACCACGGCCGCCGCCGAGACGGCGCGGCAGGCCTCCCGTACGGCTTCGAGGCGCGGGTCGTCCTCGGTGAGCACGAGCCCCGGGGTGTCCCTGATCAGGGACGGCTCGTACCCGCTCAGGCAGAGCTCGGCGAAGACGACCACGCGGGCCCCCTCGGCCCCGGCGGCCCGGACCAGACCGGCGACCGTACGGACGTTGGCGTCGATGTCCCCGGCGACCGGGGCGAACTGGGTGGCTGCGACGATCATGACGCCATCATCCCGCCCGTCCCCCGGAGCTCCTAGCCCGGCTCCTCGCCCCCGTGAAGGAGGCGCAGGAAGTCACGGAAGGCGGCCGGCATGTCCACCGCCGCCGGGTCCAGGAGCCACTGGTACTGGAGCCCGTCCATCACCGCCGTGAGCAGGGGCGCCGCCCGCTCCGGGGTGAGTCCGCCCGGCAGCCGCTCGCCGAACTCCAGGCGGAGCACCTGCGCCATGTTGGCCCGCACCTGCGCGTACCGCTCGGTGAAGAAGGCGCGCGCCGGGTGCTCGTCCGTGACGCTCTCGCCGAGCAGCGCGGAGAAGGTCTGCACGATCCCCGGCCGCATCGCGTTGTACTCGACGAGGGATTCGAGCAGGTCGAGCCGCCAGCCCTCGCGGTCACGCCCGCCGCTCGTGTCCCAGCGGTCGCGCTCCTCCAGGACGGCGACGAGCAGCGCCTCCTTCGTCGGGAAGTAGTGCAGGAGCCCCTGCTGGGTCAGCCCGACCCGTTCGGCGACCGAGCCCAGGGTGGCGCCCCGGTAGCCGCGCTCGGCGATCACTTCGAGGGCGGCGCGGAGGATGTCCGTCCGCCGCTCCTCACTCCTGGCCCGCGCCATCGCCGTGGCCCCCTTTCCGAGTTTCCGAGAGGACCGTACCGCTTCCGCAAAAATAACAAGAAGATTACGTTACCTACCGTTCTACAGGGTGGGGGTGCACGATGGCCGCATCGGGGTCACCAGTACGTCAACGAGGAGGTACGGCCATGACGGACACGGCACGCGAAGAGGTCGTCGACGCGGCGCTCGCCAAGCTCGACCTGGACGCGAAGACCCGGCTGCTCGGCGGCCAGGACATGTGGTCCCTGCCCGCACTGCCCGAGATCGGCCTGAAGTCCCTGGTCATGTCCGACGGCCCCGTCGGCGTCCGCGGCGTCCGCTGGACCGCCGACGACCCGTCCGTCGCCCTCCCGTCCCCGACCGCGCTCGCCGCCGCCTGGGATCCCGCCCTCGCCCGCCGCGCCGGCCGCCTCCTCGCCCAGGAGGCCCGCCGCAAGGGCGTCCACGTCCTCCTCGCGCCCACCGTCAACCTGCACCGCACGCCGCTCGGCGGACGCCACTTCGAGGCGTACAGCGAGGACCCCTTCCTCACCGGCGAGATCGGCACCGGCTACGTGCGGGGCGTGCAGGACGGCGGCGTCGGCACCACGGTCAAGCACTTCGTCGCCAACGACGCCGAGACCGACCGCTTCACCGTCGACAACAGGATCGCCCCGCGCCCGCTCCGCGAGCTCTACCTCGCCCCCTTCGAGGCCATCGTCCAGAACGCCCGCCCCTGGGGCATCATGACCGCCTACAACCAGGTCAACGGCGTGACCATGACCGAGCACCGGTACCTGGTGAACGAGGTCCTGCGCGGCGAGTGGGGCTTCGACGGGATCAACGTCTCCGACTGGATGGCCGCCCGCTCCACCACCGGCGACATCGAGGGCGGCCTCGACGTCGCCATGCCCGGCCCCGTCACCGTCTACGGCGAGGCCCTCGCCGCCGCCGTCCGCGCCGGCGAGGTCGAGGAGTCCGCCGTCGACACGGCCGTACGCAACGTGCTGCGGCTCGCCGCCCGCGTCGGCGCCCTCGAAGGCGCCCCGCCGGCCGTCACCGAGCCGCCCGCCGCGATCGACGGCGACGCCCTCGCCCGCGAGATCGCCCGCCGCGGCTTCGTCCTCGTACGGAACGAGAACGAAGCGCTCCCGCTGCCCGCGAACGGCACCGTCGCCCTCTCCGGCGCCGCCGCCCGCGACGCCCGCGTCCTCGGCGGCGGCTCCGCCCAGGTCTTCCCCGACCACGTCGTCTCCCCGCTGGACGGCCTCACCGCCGCCCTCCCCGAAGGGACCCTGACGTACGCGATCGGCGCCGACCCCAGCGACGAACTCGCGCCCGCCGACCAGGGGTTCACCCTCCGCGCCCGCTGCCGCGACGCCGGGGGCCGGCTCCTCGGCGAGGGCTCCCTGCCCAACGGGCAGGTCCAGTGGATCGGCGACGACCTGCCGGCCGGCGTCACCCACGACACCCTCGCCTCCGTCGAGGTCGTCGGCACCTTCACCCCGCGCGAGACGGGCACGCACTCCTTCGGCACCCGGGGCCTCGGCGCCTACACCCTCACCGTCGCCGGGGAGACCGTCTTCGACGGCGTCCAGGCCATGGGCCCCGAGAGCGACCCCTTCGAGGCCCTCTTCGGCGCTCCGGTCGAGCGCGCCAAGATCGAGCTCACCGCCGGCGAGACCGTCGAGGTGTCCCTGCTCCACACCCTCGACAAGGAGTTCGCCGTCCCGCTGCCGGCCGTCGTGTTCTCCTTCGTCCACCTCGGTCCCCGCCGTGACGCCGACGAACTGATCGCCGAAGCCGTCGAGGCCGCCCGCGCCGCCGACACCGCCGTCGTGGTCGTCGCCACCACCGAGCGCGTCGAGTCCGAGGGCTTCGACCGCAAGGACCTCGCCCTCCCCGGCCGCCAGGACGACCTCGTACGGGCCGTGGCCGCCGCCAACCCGAACACCGTCGTCGTGGTCAACGCAGGCTCCCCGGTCGAGCTGCCCTGGCGCGAGGACGTGGCCGCGATCCTGCTCACCTGGTTCCCCGGCCAGGAGGGCGGCGCCGCCCTCGCCGACGTCCTCACCGGCGCCGAGGAGCCCGGCGGACGCCTCCCCACCACCTGGCCCGCCGCCCTCGCCGACGCCCCCGTCACCGACGTCACCCCCGTCGACGGCGAACTCGCCTACGACGAGGGCCTCTTCATCGGATACCGCGCCTGGGACCGGCTCCAGGAGCCCCCGGCGTACGCCTTCGGCCACGGCCTCGGCTACACCACCTGGTCGTACGACTCCCTCGTCGCGGGCCCGGACACGGCCACCGTCCGGATCACCAACACCGGCGCCAGGACCGGCCGCGAGGTCGTCCAGATCTACCTGGCGCCGCAGGCCGGAGGCCCCGACCGCCCCGAACGCCGGCTCGCCGGCTTCGGATGCGTCGAGGCCGGCCCCGGCGAGACCGTCGAGACGCAGATCGCGCTGCCCCGCCGCGCCTTCGAGATCTGGGACGAGGAGAAGAACGCCTGGACCTTCGTCCCCGGCCGCTACGAGGTACGGGCCGCCCACTCCCTCGCCGACACCCGACTGACCGTGACCCTGGAGGTCTGACCTGCCGGGGAACCCCACGACCGACCCCGGGGCGGCACCTGACAACCGCCCCGGGGTCCCTCACTCCTTCGTGATCCGCCGGTACGCGAGCTCCGCGAGCCGCGCCTGCCCGTCCTTGCTCGGATGGAACCAGTCCCAGGGGCTCAGCTGCCCGCCGTCGAAGCGGAAACCGAAGACCGCCCCGCCGTCGTACCGGCACCGCGTGTCCTTCGCGCAGACGTCCCGCAGGACCGAGTTGTACGCGACCACCCGCTCATGGACGGTCGTCCGTCGCCGCTCCGCCACCGGGCCCAGGTCCGTCGCGTCCGCCAGCATCGAGCCGCAGATCCCCAGCTTCCACACCTCGAGTCCCATCGGGCTCAGCCGCCCCGTCGACCACAGGTGCTTGAGATCGGGCACGCTCGCCACGTACACCTGCGCCTTCGGCGCGCCCGCCCGCAGCCGGGCGAGCGCCGCCTCGAAGGAGGCGCGGAAATCGGCGACCGGCGTCATCAGGTCCGGGGTCGGCCGGCAGGCGTCGTTCGCGCCCATCATCACCGTCACGAGCTCGGGCTTCTCGGCGGCCGCCTGGGCCATCTGCTCCGGAAGCTCGGCCATCCGCGCACCCGTCCGGGCCAGGTTCCAGCTGCGGCCGGCCACCTTCGCAGGGCCGAGGAGGCGGAGCGCCAGGCTGTTCACCGTGGTGTCCGTGCCGGTCGCCCAGGACACCTCGGGGCAGTCCGCGAGGACGTCGCAGGCGTCGAAGGCCCGGGTGACGGAATCGCCGACGGCGGCGACGGAGCCGGGGGAGACGTCCCACAGCGGGGCCGGCTTCGGCGTCGGCTTCGGTGCCGCCTTCGGCGTCGGGTCCGCCGTGGCGGTCTTCACCGCGGGCTCTTCCGAGGTGCAGCCGGACAGTACCCCCGCGCACAGCAGTGCCGCCGTCGCGGTGGCGACAGCGGTACGGAATCGGCGTCGGCCGCGCATCCCCGGCCCCTCCTTCGGCGTCCTGGCGGGTGAAAGCTTCGTGTTCACCCGCCCCCGGACCGACCGTACGTCACACCGACGACGGCGCGGCACGGTAGCTTTTCCCCCGTCGAACCAGAGGCGCCTTCGCCGACCGGCTCCGGTAAATTACATCACGTCACATACTGTCCCTTTTTGGGTGGTTTGTGATGTTTCGCTCCTGATGCTGTTTACTGAGGCCGCTGGGGAAGGCGAACCTCGTCCCACACTGGAGGTCCCGGTGACGACACGTGGAGTCCTGTACGTTCACTCCGCACCGCGCGCGCTGTGCCCGCACGTCGAATGGGCGGTCGCGGGTGTCCTCGGCGCGCGGGTCCAGCTCGACTGGATCCGCCAGCCGGCGTCCCCCGGCACCTGGAGAGCCGAGTTCTCCTGGCAGGGCCGCACCGGCACCGCGTCCGAACTCGCCTCCGCCCTGCGCGGCTGGCAGATGCTCCGCTTCGAGGTCACCGCGGAGCCCTGCCCCACCGCCGAGGGCGAGCGCTACAGCGCCACCCCCGACCTGGGCATCTTCCACGCCGTCACCGGCATGCACGGTGACATCCTGATCCCCGAGGACCGGCTGCGGGCCGCCCTGGCGCGTTCCGCGCAGGGCGAGACCCAGCTGGAGGCCGAGATCGCCAAGCTCCTCGGAAAGCCCTGGGACGACGAACTGGAGCCCTTCCGGTACGCGGGCGAGGGCGCACCCGTCCGCTGGCTCCACCAGGTCGTCTGACGGGGTTTCACCGGCGCGCTGTAGATTCCGTCCGGGCGCGCGGGGGCGCGCCGGGCGGGAGAGACGTGATACGCGACAGCGCGACGGGGGCGTTGTTCGGCGCGGCGGTGGTCTTCCTGGGGGCGGGAGTCGTCGGCGGAGCCTGGCCGACGGGCTGGGCGGCGCTGGTGTGCGCCGTGGTCCTCACGGCCGTGGGGGTCACGGTCCGGGCGGCACGGCGGGGCGGTACGACACCGACGGCCGGGCGGCAGGACGCGGTGCCGCACGGCCACGCGGGCCCGTCCAAGACCGACAGCACCACCGGCCCCGCCTTCCGAGGCCGGTCCTCCCTCGTGGCCGCCGCCGTCGTCTGGGCCCTCGCGCTCCTCGCCGCCGGTGTCTGGGGGATCGCGGCGGGCGACGACGAGGACGACGAGCGGGAGGACGACGCGGGGAAGCCCGCGGCCTCCGGCTCCCCGTCCCCCGACCGGAAGCCGGCCGTCGCGTGGACGATCCCGGGCGCCGGCCAGAAATACGACCACGGCGCCGGCTCCTGGGGCCTCGGCTCCACCGTCGCCCATGGGCGGATCGACGGGCTCTTCGCGTACGACGGCGCCGACGGAACCGTCCGCTGGAGCGTGCCCGCGCCCACCCGGGAGGCGCTCTGCGCCATGTCCCCGAAGACCGGGGAGGGCGTCGGCCTGATCGCCCACGGCCGCCACGACAAGCCCTGCACCACCCTGCTCGCCGTCGGCGCCCCGGACGGCAAGGTCCTGTGGAAGCGGACCCTCGGTGGCGGGGGCCTCGTCGGCGGTGCCCTCGCCGTCGGCGGCGCCACCGCGGTCACCGCCGAGGACCGGGCCGTACGGGCCCGCTCCGCCCAATCCGGCGAACAGCGCTGGGAGCGGGCGGTGGCCAAGGGGTGCCGGGTCCTGGCGCTCGACGCCGACGCCACCCGTACCCTCGTCGTCGAACAGTGCGGCAAGGGGGCACGGCTCCTCGCCCTCGACACCCGTACCGGAGCCCAGCGGTGGGCCCGGGACCTGCCCGTCGAGTCGACGGCCTCGGCTTCGGTGGTCTCCGTCTCCCCGGCCGTCCTCGCCGTCGACGAGGCGGACACCCGGGGCACCCACGCCTTCCTCGGCTTCGACGACAAGGGAGCCCCGACCGTGAGCGTGCCGTTCACCGGTCCTGAGGGCGTCCTCTCCGGCCTCTGGAGCGTCCGCGAGGGCCGGACCGTCAGGCCCCTCGTCCTCGACGGCCTCCTCGTCACCCTCGCCGCGAGCGATTCGACCTCTCCGAGCACGGTCGTCGCGTACTCCCTGAAGGACGGCCGGAAGGTGTGGGCGCACGACAGCGACGCCCAGATGATGGCACTCGCGACCGAGCCCGACGGCCGGGTCGCCTACCTCGGGTACGACGCGACGATCACCCTCCTCGACCGCGCCACCGGCAAGGTCCGGGGCGTCCTCGCCCCCGGCACGGGCAAGCAGCCGGAGGTCTCCATCTACCCGGAGCTGGTCCCCGTCCCCGGCGGTCACGTCGTCCTCAACCAGGTCCTGGTCCAGGCCGAACCGGCCGCCTTCGCCCTGCGCTGACCCACGCGAAAGGCCCGCCCCCGGTCGGGGGCGGGCCTCACACGTCGGGTGTGGCTCAGACCGTGCGGAACGCCAGGACCACGTTGTGGCCACCGAAGCCGAAGCTGTTGGCCTCTTCCCCGTGCGCCCCTCGCGCCGCTCCGCGGGCTTCGGGGCGCTGTGCCGGACTCCGTCCGGCGGGGGGTGTGGCGGAGGCCCGCTCCCCGGGCGGGGAGCGGGCCTCCGTGGTGTCGGGCGTGGCGTCAGACGGTGCGGAACGCCAGGACCACGTTGTGGCCACCGAAGCCGAAGCTGTTGTTGATCGCGGCGATCGTGCCCTGCGGGAGCTCGCGGGGCTCGTCGCGGACGATGTCCGCTTCGATGGCCTCGTCCAGCTCGTCGATGTTGATCGTCGGCGGGGCCAGGCGGTGGTGGAGCGCCAGGACCGTCGCCACGGTCTCGATGCCGCCGGCGCCGCCGAGGAGGTGGCCGGTCATCGACTTCGTCGCGGAGATGGCGACGTGGTCGAGGTCGTCGCCCAGGACCTTCCGCAGCGCCTTGATCTCGGCGACGTCACCCTGCGGCGTCGACGTGGCGTGCGCGTTGAGGTGGACGACCTCGGACGGCTTGAGGTCCGTCGAGTCGAGCAGGTTCTGCATCGCGGCGGCGATGCCCCGGCCGGTCGGCTCGGGCTGCGCGATGTGGTGGCTGTCGGCCGACAGGCCCTGGCCGAGGACCTCGCAGTAGATGCGCGCGCCGCGCGCCTTCGCGTGCTCCTCGGACTCCAGGATCACGACGCCCGCGCCCTCGCCGAGCACGAAGCCGTCACGGCCGGTGTCGTAGGGACGCGAGGCCTTCGTCGGCTCGTCGTTGTTCTTCGACATCGCCATCATGTTGGCGAAGGCGGCGATCGGCAGCGGGTGGATCGCGGCCTCGGTACCGCCGGCGACGACCACGTCGGCGCGGCCGGTGCGGATCATCTCGACGGCGTAGCCGATCGCCTCGGCACCCGACGCGCACGCGGAGACCGGGGTGTGGACGCCCGCCCGGGCGTTCACCTCCAGGCCCACGTTGGCGGAGGGGCTGTTCGGCATGAGCATGGGCACGGTGTGCGGGGACACGCGGCGTACGCCCTTGTCCTTCAGCACGTCGTACTGGTCGAGCAGTGTGGTGACGCCGCCGATGCCGGAGGCGATGACGGAACCGAGCCGTTCGGGAACGATCGTTTCGTCGTCGCCGGCCGGGGCGGTGTAACCCGCGTCGGCCCAGGCCTCACGGGCCGCGATCACGGCGAACTGCGCCGAGCGGTCCAGCTTGCGGGCGAGCGGGCGGGGAAGGACGTCACCGGGGTCGACGGCGGCGGTCGCGGCGATCTGCACGGGCAGTTCGGCGAAGCGCTCGCCCTCCAGGGGCCTGACGCCGGAGCGCCCCGCGAGAAGACCTTCCCAGGTCGACGCGGAGTCGCCACCCAGCGGTGTGGTTGCGCCGATACCGGTAACGACCACGGTGCGATTGGTCGAGCTCACAGGAATTCGTTCTCCATGTGTGTGATGGTCGGAATACGGCGCCACCGCCGGGTGGCGGACCGAGTCAGCAAGGGCCGAATCAGGCCTGGTTCTTCAGGATGTAGTCGGCAGCGTCGCCGACCGTCTTGAGGTTCTTGACGTCCTCGTCCGGAATCTTGACCTCGAAGCGCTCTTCGGCGGCGACGACGACCTCGACCATGGAGAGCGAGTCGACGTCCAGGTCGTCGGTGAAGGACTTGTCCAGCTGGACGTCCTCGACCGGGATGCCGGCGATCTCGTTGACGATCTCGGCGAGGCCTTCGACGATCTGGTCCTGGGTGGCAGCCATGGTGGCGCTCCTTCTTGTGTGTGCTTGGGTTCGGGCTTCCGGAAGAACCGGAGTGCCTAGGGGAGGGTAACGACCGTCGCGGCGAAGACGAGACCCGCCCCGAAGCCGATGATGAGCGCCGTATCGCCGCTCTTCGCCTGACCGCTCTCCAGGAGCCGCTCCATCGCGAGCGGAATCGAGGCGGCCGACGTGTTGCCGGTGGTCTCGACGTCGCGGGCGACGGTGACGTGCTCCGGCAGCTTCAGGGTCTTCACCATCGAGTCGATGATCCGCATGTTCGCCTGGTGCGGGATGAAGACGTCCAGGTCGTCCGCCGAGATGCCGGCGGCGTCCAGGGCCTGCTGGGCGACCTTCGCCATCTCGAAGACGGCCCAGCGGAAGACCGCCTGACCCTCCTGCGTGATGGCGGGGAACTTGATCTCGCCCTGCTCGTTGAGGGGAAGCTTCGAGACGTCGCCCACGTGGAACTCGTTCCACGGGACGGTCTGCTTGATCGTCTCCGACTTGTCGCCCTCGGAGCCCCAGACGGTGGGGCCGATGTGCGGCTCGTCGGAGGGGCCGACGACCACGGCACCGGCGCCGTCGCCGAACAGGAAGGCCGTCGCGCGGTCCTCCAGATCCGTCAGGTCGCTGAGCCGCTCGACACCGATGACCAGGACGTACTCCGCCGAACCCTCGACGATCATGCCCTTGGCGAGGGTCAGGCCGTAGCCGAAGCCCGCGCAGCCGGCGGAGATGTCGAACGCGGCCGGCTTCCCGGCGCCGATCTTGTCGGCGATCTCGGTGGCGACGGCCGGGGTCTGCTTGAAGTGCGAGACCGTGGAGACGATCACGGCGCCGATCCGCTCCGGGGTGATCCCGGCGTCGGCGATGGCCTTGCCCGAGGCCTCCACCGACATGGCGGCGACGGTCTCCTCGGGCGAGGCCCAGTGGCGGGTGGAGATACCGGAGCGCGAGCGGATCCACTCGTCGGACGAGTCGATCGTCTCGAGGATCACCTCGTTCGGCACGACCCGGGTGGGGCGGTATCCACCGACACCGAGGATCCGTGCGTACGGGGCGCCCTTGCTGGGCTTGATCTTCGACATGCTTCTCGACACTCCTTGTCAGACGGCCGCGTGCTCAGCGATGAGCGTACGGGCCGCGTCGAGGTCGTCGGGAGTCTTGAGGGCGACCGTGGCGACGCCCTTCAGGGCGCGCTTGGCGATGCCGGTGAGGGTGCCGCCGGGGCACACCTCGACCAGCGCGGTCGCGCCGAGTTCCTGGAAGGTCTCCATGCACAGGTCCCAGCGGACCGGGTTCGCGACCTGGCCGACCAGGCGGGCCACGATCTCGGCGCCGTCGGTGACGACCCGTCCGTCCTTGTTGGAGACGTAGCGGATGGCCGGGGCGGCCGGGGACAGCTGCTTCGCCGCCTCCTCCAGCTTCGCCACGGCCGGGGCCATGTGGTGGGTGTGGAAGGCGCCGGCGACCTGCAGCGCGACGACCCGGCGGACGCCCTCGGGCTTGTCGGCCTCCAGGGCGGCCAGTTGCTCCATGGTGCCCGCGGCCACGATCTGCCCGGCGCCGTTCACGTTGGCCGGGGTCAGGCCGAGCTTCTCCAGATGCGGGAGGGTCACCTCGGGGTCGCCGCCGAGCAGCGCCGACATGCCGGTCGGGGTGATCGCGGCGGCCTCGGCCATCGCGAGCCCACGGGTGCGTACGAGACGCAGCGCGGCGGTGTCGTCGAGGACGCCCGCGAACGCGGCGGCGGTGAACTCGCCGACGCTGTGGCCGGCGACGACACCGGGGGACACGGCGCCGAGCGCCGCGGCGGACAGCAGGCCGGCGGCGACGAGCAGCGGCTGGGCCACGGCGGTGTCACGGATCTCGTCCGCGTCCGCCTTCGTGCCGTAGTGGGCGAGGTCGAGCCCGATGGCGTCGGACCAGGCCGCGACGCGGTCGGCGGCACCGGGGAGTTCGAGCCAGGGAGTCAGGAAGCCGGGCGTCTGGGCGCCTTGGCCGGGAGCGACGAGTACGAGCACCCTCACACTCTCTCTTGGGGACGGCTCCGAGCGCCCGTGGGGACAGGGACGAAGAACCGTCGGGGTAATTGTCGATGTTCGACAAAAGTCTAGGACTGCGTATCTCCGTCGGCCAAGCGCCCCAGGATGAGCGCGATCCGCAGCGTGAACGCGGAGCGGACGTCGGAGGGTGACCAACCGGTGACGTCGGTCACACGTCGGAGCCGGTAGCGCACGGTGTTCGGGTGGACGAAGAGCATCCGGGCCGCGCCTTCCAGGCTGCTGGCCTGCTCCAGGTAGACACTGAGAGTTTCCAGGAGCGCCGAACCCGCTTCCTCCAGCGGTCTGTAGATCTCCTCCACCAACTGCTCCCGCGCCGAAGGGTCGGACGCGATGGCGCGCTCCGGGAGGAGATCGTCCGCCAGAACGGGCCGCGGGGCGTCCTGCCACGCCGTGCACGCCTTGAGGCCGGCCGCCGCCGCCTGGGCGGAGCGGGTCGCGGCGAGCAGGTCGGGGACGACGGGGCCCGCCACGACAGGACCCGCGGCGTACGGGCCGATCAGGGCCTTCGCCACGGCGAGCGGGTTGTCGTTGCCGCCCGCGATGACGACGAGACGGTCGCCGAGCACACCGGTGAGGACCTGGAGCTTGGCGTGGCGGGCCGCCCGGCGGATCGCCTCGACCGTCAGCTCGCTGTCACCGTCGGGGGCCGTGCCGAGGATCACGCACACGTGGTCGGGGGAGTTCCAGCCGAGGGCCGCCGCGCGGGAGACGGCGCCCTCGTCGGCCTCGCCGGAGAGGACCGCGTTCACCACGAGCGATTCGAGACGCGCGTCCCAGGCGCCCCGGGCCTCGGCGGCCTGCGCGTACACCTGGGCCGTCGCGAAGGCGATCTCCCGGGCGTAGACGAGCAGCGCCTCACGGAGCACCGACTCGTCGCCGGGGGCGGCGACCTCCTCGATCGCCGACTCCATGACCTCGATCGTGGTGCGGACCATCTCCACGGTCTGGCGCAGGGTGATCGCCCGGGTCAGCTCGCGGGGCGCCGTGCCGAAGACGTCCGTCGAGATCGCCTGCGGGGTCTCGGGGTGCCGGAACCACTCGGTGAACGCGGCGATACCGGCCTGGGCGACCAGACCGATCCACGACCGGTTCTCGGGCGGCATCGCCCGGTACCACGGAAGCGTCTCGTCCATGCGGGCGATGGCACCGGCGGCGAGCCGCCCGGAGGACTGTTCGAGGCGCTTCAGGGTCGCGGTGTGCGGGTGAGGGCGGTTCGTGGGTTCTGGCACGGGGACAAGACTGCCTTATCGGGACGGCGGCGTGCGGGGTCGGGGCGGCTTCGCCTCCGGGGGCGGCACTACCGTGGGGCCCGTGATACGCATCCAGCGCGCCGCCGAGCGGTACCCCGGGGGCGACCCGGCGGCCGGGATCGAGACCCGGCACGCCCTGTCCTTCGGACCGCACTACGATCCCGACAACCTCCGCTTCGGCGCCCTCCTCGCCTGCAACGAGGAGCGCCTCGCGCCCGGCGCCGGCTTCGACGAGCATCCGCACAGCCACACCGAGATCGTCACCTGGGTCGTCGAGGGCGAGCTCACCCACCACGACACGGCCGGCCACACCACGGTCGTGCGCCCCGGCGACCTCCAGCGCCTCGGCTCCGCCGGCGGCGTCCGGCACGTCGAACGCAACGACGCCGACGTACCGCTGGTCTTCGTGCAGATGTGGCTCGCGCCCCTTTCGCCGGGAGGGGAGCCGTCGTACGAGGTGGTGCGCGGCCTCGACGGGCCGTACGACCTGCCGGAATCGGACGCCGTACTGCACGTCCACCGCCTGACGGCGGGCGCCCGCACCGCCGTACCGGCGGCCGACTTCGTGTACGTCCACGTCGTACGCGGCACGGTGCGGCTGGACGGCGAGGACCTCGCCCCCGGCGACGCGGCCCGCCTCACCGGCACCGGGGGGACGGAGCTGGCCGCCACGGGCGACGCGGAGGTCCTGGTCTGGGAGATGCGGGACCGGCGCAAGGCCCTGGGCTGACCCTTCAGGCGAGCGCGCTCTTCGCCCTCCACTGTTCCCAGCTGACGTTCCATGCCCCGTAGCCGTTGCCCTCCGCCACGACCCCCTTCGTGTCGCGACCGCTGATCTCGAAGGGGTCGCCGACGTTCACCGAGGCGTAGAAGGACGCCGCGTCGGCGTCGCTCATGCCGATGCAGCCGGAGCTCTTGTTGGCGTTGCCGAAGTACGCCGCGTTCCACGGGGCGGCGTGCGCGTACATGCCCGACCAGGTCAGCCGCATCGAGTGGTCGACCATCTTGTCGTAGGCGTCGCCGAGGCCCACCGTCTCCGAGTTCATGTTGATGGTGCCCTCCTTCGCCATCAGGACGGCCGTGCCCCGCCAGGACCGCTTGTCGCCGCCCGGGGTGCCGCCGGAGACCGGGATCGTGCGGACGGCCCGGCCGTTCCGGTGCACGGTCAGCCGGTGCCGGTCGAGGTCGACCTTCACGATCTGCGAGGCGCCGATCGTGAAGCCGGTGCGGTAGTCCCGCACGAACCAGCCGCCGCCCGAGTCCGTGCCGTTCAGGTCCGCCTCCAGGGTGACCTTCGTGCCGGGCTTCCAGTACTCCCGGGGCCGCCAGTCGGCCCTGTCCCGGCCCGAGTAGTCCTTGACCCAGCCCCAGGAACCCTCGGTGGCGTTCGACGTGGTCACCTTCAGCTGCCGTTCCACGTCCGCCTTCCGCGTCACCGGCAGGTCGAAGACGATCGACAGCGGGTGTCCGACGCCCACCGTGGTGTTCTTGCCGGGCGCCAGGGTCAGCTTGTTGACCCGCTCCGGTTCCGGGGTGGTGAAGGAGGACCGGGTGGTCGACTCCTTGCCGTCGGCCGTACGGGAGGTCACCTTCACCGTGTACGAGCCGCCCGGCACCGCCTTGCGGTCGGAGGTCCAGCGCGCCCCGTCCGCGCCCGTGCGTCCGGTGAGGGCCCCGCCGTCCGCGTCGACGACCGTGACCTCGGCGATCGTGCCGCCCGACGCGGTCACGGTCACCGGCCGGCCGGCCGCCGGGTCCACGACGGTCACCTTCGCGGGCGGAGCCGCCGACGCGGAGGCCCGGTCCCGCGAAGGGCCGTTCGCCGCCTGCGCCGTACAGGCCGTGAGGGAGACGCTCACGGCCACGGCCGCGAGAACGGGACGGGGTGTGCGTATGCGCAGCACGGAAGACCTCCGCGATGGTGGGAAGTGGGTGGGATGTCCTGGACTGTAGGTCGCCCCCGGCGCCCGGAGGCCGCGCGAGGGCCATGTGACGAGGGCTGCGACGCAACGGTCATGGTCCGGTCACATTGACCGCGCGCTTCCGTCGAAAACGGCTGTGAGCCTGCTGTGCGCCCCACCACCGAGGGGCGGAACAAGGAGGCTCCCGTTGTGTCAGCGCTGCTCGTGACGGCCGCACC
Organism: Streptomyces sp. NPDC058664; assembly: GCF_042716635.1. NCBI lineage: Bacteria > Bacillati > Actinomycetota > Actinomycetes > Kitasatosporales > Streptomycetaceae > Streptomyces > Streptomyces sp. NPDC058664. The sequence continues at coordinate 42,653 of NZ_JBHXRW010000036.1, forward strand.
CGCCGACCACCGCGCCCTGCGGCTCGGTCCCGTGACCCCCGAGGCCTACCGTGCCTTCCTCGCCACCCGCACCGGCGCCGACGGGGCCAGCTTCCTCCAAGTCCCCTCCTGGGCGCAGGTCAAGGACGGCTGGAACCACCAACTCGTCGGCTGGGGGCCCGATTCCGGACCGCTGACCGGCGTCGCCCTCGTCCTCCTGCGGCCCTTCCCCGGCACCCGCAAGTACTTCGCCTACCTTCCCGAAGGGCCCGTCGCCGACTGGTCCGACCCCGACGTCGACGGCTGGCTCGACCCGCTGCTCGGCCACCTGCGCGCCTCGGGCGCCTTCGCCGTGCGCATCGGACCGGGACCCGCCCACCGGCGCTGGAGCGCCGCCACCGTCAAGGCCGGCACCGGACCACGCCGCCGGCTCGCCGACGTCCTCGCCGACGAGGTCGACCCGCTCGGCACCGTCGTCGCCGAACGCCTGCGGGCGCGCGGCTGGCGGCGCTGCGGCGGGGAGTCCGAGGACGGCGCCGACGCCCAGCCCCGGCACGTCTTCCAGGTCCCGCTCACCGGCCGCACCACCGACGACCTGTGGAACGGCCTCAACCAGGAATGGCGGCGCAACGTCCGCAAGGCCCGCAAGTCAGGCGTCGAGATCACCGTCGGATCCGCCGCCGACCTGCCCGAGTTCTACCGGCTGCTCCGCATCACCGAGGAGCGCGACGGCTTCCGGCTCGGCCGCTCCCTCGCGTACTACGAGCGCCAGTACGCCGTCCTCAACGCCGAACAGCCCGGCCGCATGAAGCTCTACCTCGCCCGCCACGAGGGCGAGATCCTCGCCGCCCACACCATGGTCACCGTGGGCGGCCGCGTCTGGTACCAGACCGGAGCCTCCGCCGACCACCGCCGCGAGGTCCGCCCCTCCAACGCCCTCCAGTGGCGCATGCTGCTCGACGCGCACGCCCTCGGCGCCGCCGTCTACGACCTGCGCGGGGTACCCTCCACCCTCGATCCGGACGACCGCGCCCACGGCCTCCTCCGCTGGAAGCTCGGCACGGGCGGACAGGTCGTCGAGACCCTGGGGGAGTGGGAGACACCGATGCGAGGCACGACCAACCACGCGCTGTACCGCGCCTTCCAGGCGTACATGGCCCGCCGATGACGGCCACGCTCACCGCCGAACGCCCCCGCGCCGAGGGCACGCCGTCCGCGCTGCGCAGCGGTGCGCTCATGGCCGCCGGCTCGCTCGTCTCCCGCGCCACCGGCTTCGTCCGGGCCGCCGTCGTCGCCGCCGCGCTCGGCGCGGGCTACGTCGCCGACGGCTACGCGGTCGGCAACTCCGTCCCCACCATCGTCTACACGCTGCTCCTCGGCGGCGCCCTCAACGCCGTCTTCGTCCCCGAACTGGTCAAGGCCGCCAAGGAGCACGACGACGGCGGAGTCGCCTACACCGACCGGCTCCTCACCCTCTGCGCGCTCGCCCTCACCCTGATCACGGCCGTCGCGGTCCTCGCCGCGCCCCAGGTCGTCGACCTGTACACCGACTACACGGGCGAGCGGCGCGAGATGACCGCGGCCTTCGCGCGCGCGTGCCTCCCGCAGATCCTCTTCCTCGGGCTCTTCACCCTCCTCGGCCAGGTCCTCAACGCCCGCGGCCGGTTCGGCGCCATGATGTGGACGCCCGTCCTCAACAACGTGGTCGTCGTCGCCGTCTTCGGCCTCTTCCTCGTCGTCAGCGACGGCGGCACCCTCACCCCCGGCGAGACCGCGCTGCTCGGCTGGGGCACCACCGCCGGCATCGCCCTCCAGGCCCTCGCCCTCGTGCCCTCGCTGCGCGCCGCCGGCTTCCGCTGGCGGCCCCGGTTCGACTGGCGCGGCAGCGGCCTCGCCGCACCGCTGCGCTCGGCCGGCTGGCTGGTGCTGCTCGTCCTCACCAACCAGGGCGCGTACTGGGTGACCACCCTGCTCGCCACCTCGGCGGGCGAGGACGTCAGCGGCGGCGGCCTCGCCGCGTACAACAACGCCTACCTGCTGTGGACCGTCCCGCACGGCATCATCACCGTCTCCCTCGTCACCGCGCTGCTGCCCCGGATGAGCGGCGCCGCCGCCGACGGCGACCTCGCGGGGGTCCGCAGGGACGTCTCGTACGCGCTGCGGACCAGCTCGGCGGCGGTCGTCCCCGCGGCCTGCGCCCTCCTCGCGCTCGCCGTACCGCTGATGACGGTCGTCTTCCGGTACGGGGCGACCAGCGCCGACGACATCCGCGCGATGTCCTGGATCCTGATGGCCTTCGCGCCCGGCCTCGTCGCCCTGTCCGGCCAGTACGTGTGCACCCGCGCGTTCTACGCCCTGCGCGACACCCGCACCCCCTTCCTGCTCAACCTGGTGATCGCCGGCCTGAACGCGCTCCTGTCGTTCACCGCGTACCACTACCTGCCGACGCACTGGGCCGTCGCGGGCATGGCGGCCGGGTACTCCCTGGCCCTGTGGGCGGGCTGGGGCCTCACGGCGTACGTACTGCGTCGCCGACTGGGCGGGACACCGTCGGGCGGCGCCGCCCCCGCGCTCGTACGGCTGCTGGCCGCGGCCGTCCCCGCCGCCGGGTACGGACTCCTCGTCACCGACCTCACCGGGCCCGCGGGGGCGGTGCCCGCCGGGCTCGCCGGGGCACTGACCGTCATCGGCGTCTTCGCGGTCCTCGCCCGACCGCTCCGCCTCACCGAACTCCGGACCCTCCTCGCCTCGGCCTCCGCCCGCCTCCACCGCCGGTGACGACCCCGCCGGACCCCCGCCCCGACCCTGGGATACTCCACACATGCCCCGCGTGCTCCTGATAGAAGACGACCCCTCCGTCCGTGAAGGCGTCGAGCTCGGGCTCCGCCGCCGCGGGCACGAGGTGCGGACCGCGCCCACCGGGGAGGCCGGTCTCGACGCGCTCGGCGAGTTCCGGCCGGACCTGCTGCTGCTCGACCTGATGCTGCCCGGCATGAACGGCGTCCAGGTCTGCCGCCGGGTCCGCGAGAGCAGCCAGCTGCCGATCATCATGCTGACCGCCCGCGGCGACGACTTCGACGTCGTCATCGGCCTGGAGGCCGGCGCCGACGACTACATCGTCAAGCCCGCCCGTACCGAGGTCATCGAGGCCCGGATCCGGGCCGTGCTCCGCCGCATCGAGGAGCCCGGAGGCAGCCGGTCCGCCGTCGAGTTCCACGGGGAACTGGCCATCGACCGGGCCGGCCTCACCGTCGCCAAGTCGGGTGAGCGCATCGCCCTCGCCCCCTCCGAGCTGAAACTCCTTCTGCACCTCACGGCCGCGCCCGAGCAGGTCTTCAGCCGGCAGCAGCTCCTCGAACACGTCTGGGAGCACAGCTACCACGGGGACGCCCGGCTGGTCGACGCCTGTGTCCGCCGGCTGCGGAACAAGATCGAGGACACCCCGGGCGAACCCCGCTACATCCAGACCCTGCGCGGCTTCGGCTACCGCTTCGGACCGCTGTGAAGACCTGCGTGAGCCCGGAGCCGGACACCGGGCACCAGCACCAGGACCAGGACCAGGAGGAGCCCGACCGGGCCACGCGCCGGAAGGCCCGCGCCCCCCGCCTGCGCCCGCACCCCTTCGGCCTGCGCACCCGTCTCGTCCTCGCCTTCCTGCTGGTGGCCGCCGTGGGCTGCGGCACCACCGCCGCCCTCACCTACCGGGCCGCCCGCAACGCGATCCTGGAACAGACCCAGGACACCGCCGTGTCCGCCTTCCGCGAGCAGGTCGAGGCACTCAACATCACGCTGCCCGTCGAGTCGGACTCCCTGCGGGACTCGCTCCTGCGGATCGCCCGCCAGGGCAAGCCGCGCCCCTGGCGCGTCTACGCCGAGTACGGCGACATCCGCGTCTCCTCCACCGACCGGCCCACCTCCTCCGTCATCACCCCGGAGCTGCGGGCCCGCGCCACCGACCAGGCGATCCCGCACGGCAGCTTCCAGCGGGTGGTCAAGGGCGGCACCCCGTACCTCACGATCGCCGTCCCCGCCGTCTTCCTGGCCCACTCGGCCGAGGGGCCGCCCCAGCGCACCGGTCTGGTGCTCTACGCGGTGATGGACCTCGGCGCGGAGGAGGCGAACGTGGAGGCCATGGTCATGGCCGCCCGCGACGGCGCGCTCCCCGCCCTCGCCATCGCCCTCATCCCCGCGCTGATCGCCGCGCGGGGCGTGCTCCGGCCCGTGCGCGAACTGCGCCACGCGGCCCACAGCATGGGGCGCGGCCGCCTCGACACCCGTATCCATGCCAAGGGCAGCGACGAACTCGCCGATCTGGCCCGGACGTTCAACGAGTCCGCCGCCGAGCTGGAACGTTCCGTCGCGGAACTCCGCAACGCCGAGGCCCGCGCCCGCCGCTTCGCCTCCGACGTCTCGCACGAACTGCGCACCCCGCTCGCCGGGATGCTCGCGGTCACCGAGGTCCTCGACGAGGACGCCGGGAGCCTCGACAGCGACACCGCCCGCGCCGTCCGTCTGATCAGCGCCGAGACCGGGAAACTCGCCGTGCTCGTCGAGGACCTGATGGAGATCTCCCGCTTCGACGCGCGCGCCGCCGAACTCCACACCGACGAGGTCGACGCCGCCGACTGCGTCCGCAAGACCCTCCAGCACCGGCACTGGACCGACCCCGCGCGGGTCGTCCCGTATCTTTCCGAGGGGATCAGGGCCCGGCTCGACCCGCGCCGCTTCGACGTCGTCGTCGCCAACCTCGTCGGCAACGCCCTGCGGCACGGCGGAGCGCCGGTGACGGTACGGCTGTACGCGGAGGGGGACGAGCTGGTGACGGAGGTCGCCGACCGGGGGCCGGGGATCCACCCGGACGTCCTGCCGCACGTCTTCGACCGCTTCTACAAGGCGGACCGGGCCCGTACCCGCTCGGCGGGCAGCGGTCTCGGCCTGGCGATCACCCTGGAGAACGTACGGCTGCACGGAGGCACCGTCACGGCCGCCAACCATCCCGAAGGCGGGGCCGTCTTCACCGTGCGGACGCCGCTGTGAACCGCGGGACGGCCGCCGCCGCGGCCCTGCTCGGCCCGCTCGCCCTCGTGGCGGCGCTGTCCGGCTGCGGCATACAGGAGACGGACGTCGTCGAGGCGGGCGGGGCCGCGACCGTCATCGTCGCGCCGATACCCGAGGAGCGGATCGTGCTCTACTTCCTCGGCCCCGACGGCCGGTCGATGCCGGTGTCCCGGGGCTCCGACGTCCCCGAGGCGGTGCGCACGTCCCCTTCGGACGGCTCGGCGGCCGACCGGCTCCCCTACGAGGGATTCGGTCCGGACTACGAGATGTCCGCCGAAGAGCTGCGCAGGACGCGGTCCGCCACCGACAAGGTCCTCGCCATGCTCCTCGCCGGCCCCCGGCCCGACGAGGCCTCCGCCGGCGTCACCACCGCCCTGCCGAAGACCGTCGGCGGGCCGCACGTCGTACCGGTCGACACGACCGCCTCCGCGCGCCGGACGCTCCTGCTCCGGGCCCCGTTCCCCGTCAGGGAACTGACCGGGGCGGCGGTCCGGCAACTGGTGTGCACGACCGCCTACGCGGAGCACCCGGCCGGCCTGGTCGACGTCTCGGTCGTCGGCCCCGACGGGCCGTTGCCCACCACCAGCTGCGACGCCGCCGACTAGGGCGTGCCCGGCCATGATCCGACGGGCACGCCCTAGCCCCGGTTCCTCCGGTCAGCGTCCGTCGCTCGCCGACGGCGGCCGGCCCTCGTACGAGCGCACGAGACGGGCGAGTTGCCGGCCCACCACCTGGAGCGGTTCCTCGCTGCGGTTGACCTGGGCGGTGACTTCGGCGCCCTCCAGGGCGCAGATGACGGTGACCGCCAGTTCCCGGGCGCTCTGGGAGGGGAAGCCGCAGCGCAGCAGCTTGTCGTGGACCAACTGCTCCCAGCCGCGCAGGGCGTCGGCGCACGCCCGCTGGATCTCCGAGTCGGTGCCGAGCGTCTCCAGAGCCGCCGCCGTGACGGGGCAGCCGTCGGTCCAGCCCGACTCGCGCAGTTCGTCGGCGAGTTGCCGGGCACAGGCCCTCACCGCCTCCGCCGGGTCGTCCTCGCTGTCCAGCGCCTTCCGCAGGAGCGTCGAGAACTCCTCGGTGCCGTACTTGATCGCGGCGACGGCGACGGCCTCCTTGCCGCCGGGGAAGAAGTGGTAGACGGAGCCGAGGGTGGCCTGTGACTCCTGGGCGATCTGTTTGATTCCCGTGCCGACGTAGCCCTGCCGCTGCAGGAGGCGTGAGGCGGCGACGACGATCCGGTCCCGTGTGCTGGTCTGCATGGACCCACCGTATCGGCCCATTGGGTAGAGCGCTCGTTCTAGAGCTGTGGTACGTTCTCACCACGCGCTAAATAGAGCGCTCGTTTTAGTGAGAGATGGAGAACTCGTCATGAGCAGCACCCAGCAGTCGGTCACCGTCATCGGCCTCGGCCCCATGGGGCAGGCCATGGCCGGCGCCTTCCTCGACCGCGGATACGACGTCACCGTCTGGAACCGCACCGCGTCGCGGGCGGACGACCTGGTCGCGCGCGGCGCGATCCTCGCGCCGGACGTGGAGAAGGCCCTCGCCTCCAACGAGCTGGTCGTCCTCAGCCTCACGGACTACGACGCCGTGTACGCCACGCTGGAGCCCGCCGAGGCCGCGCTGGCCGGCCGGATCCTGGTGAACCTCAGTTCGGACACGCCCGAGAAGGCCCGGGCCGCCGCCCGGTGGGCAGCCGAGCGGGGCGCCGTCCAGCTGACCGGCGGCGTCACCGTGCCGCCCTCCGGGATCGGTCAGGCCGAATCGTCGACCTTCTACAGCGGCCCGCGCGAGGTCTTCGACCGGCACAGGGCCGCGCTCGAAGTCATCACGGGCCGGACCGACCACCGGGGAGAGGACCCCGGGCTCGCCGCGCTCATGTACCAGATCGGCATGGTCATGTTCTGGACCTCCATGCTGAGCTACTGGCAGGCCGTCGCCCTCGCCGACGCCAACGGCCTGACGGCGGCGGACATCCTGCCGCACGCCGTGGAGACCGCGAACTCGCTGCCGGGATTCTTCTCCTTCTACGCCGAACGCATCGACGCCGGCCGGCACGTCGGCGACGTGGACCGCCTCGCCATGGGAATGGCCAGCGTCGAGCACGTCCTGCACACCAACGCCGACGCGGGGGTCGACACCGCGCTCCCGGCCGCGGTCGCGGGACTCTTCCGGCGCGGCATGGACGCAGGCCACGCCGGGGACAGCTTCTCCAGCCTGGTGGAGTCGATGAAGAAGGCCGGGGCGTGACCGCCCCTGCCCGGCGAGTGGTTCACCGCGCCGGACGTGATCGGCGGACGTGACCGCGTGATCGGCGGACGTGATCGGCGGAGGTGATCGCCGGACGTGATCGGCGGAGGTGGCCGACGGAGGTGCCCCGACCTGCGAGGAGCGGGCCGTGCGGGTGCCGGCGCTACCGGGCGGCGCGCAGCTCCGCGAGCACCGCGTCCGTGAACGGCGGCCAGGCCTCGACCGCCCACGGGCCGAAGGGCCGGTCGGTGAGCGCCACGCACGCGGCCCGCGCGTCCGGGTCGATCCACAGGAAGGTGCCGGACTGGCCGAAGTGCCCGAAGGTGCGGGGCGAGGAGGTGGCGCCCGTCCAGTGCGGGGACTTCCCGTCGCGGATCTCGAAGCCGAGGCCCCAGTCGTTCGGTCTCTGGTGCCCGTAACCGGGCAGGATGCCGGTCAGGCCGGGGTGCGTGACGCTCATCGCGTCCAGGACGGTGCGCGGGTCGAGCAGTCGCGGCGCCTGCACCTCGGCGGCGAACCGCACCAGGTCGTCCACGGTCGACACGCCGTCCTTCGCGGGCGAGCCCTCCAGGGACGTGGCGGTCATGCCGAGCGGCTCCAGGACCGCCTGGCGCAGATACTCGGCGAAGGGGATGTCGGTCGCCTTGGCGACGTGGTCGCCGAGCGCCTCGAAGCCGGTGTTGGAGTAGATGCGGCGGGTGCCGGGCGCGGCCATGACCCGGTTCTCGTCGAAGGCGAGCCCCGAGGTGTGGGCGAGGAGATGGCGGACGGTCGCCCCCTCGGGCCCGGCCGGTTCGTCGAGGTCGATCGCCCCCTCCTCGTACGCGACGAGGACGGCGTACGCCGCGAGCGGCTTGGTGACGGAGGCGAGCGGGAAACGTCGCCCGGTGGGGCCGTGGGCCCCCGCCAGGGTGCCGTCCGCCCGGACGACGGCGGCGGACGCGGTGGGGACGGGCCAGTTCTCGATCGACGCCAGGCTCGGCACGCTGCTCTGCATGCGGCCGAGCCTACTTGCTTCGAGCGCACTCCAACGTTTTAGCGTGGGGGGCATGAGCGTGATGGCGAGCACGAGCACCGGCGTGAACCCGGGTGCGCCCCGGACCCACTACACCATCAGCGAGGTCGCCGCCCTGACCGGCCTCTCGGCGCACACCCTGCGCTGGTACGAGCGGATCGGTCTGATGCCGCACGTCGACCGTTCGCACACGGGCCAGCGCCGCTTCACCGAACGGGACCTCGGCTGGCTGGGCTTCGTCGGCAAACTGCGGCTGACCGGGATGCCGGTCGCCGACATGGTCCGGTACGCCGAGCTGGTCCGCGAGGGCGACCACACCCGCGACGCGCGACGGGAGCTCCTGGAGACCACCAGGCAGGACGTCCTGTCGCGGATCACCGAGCTCCAGGACACGCTCGCCGTGCTCGACGTCAAGATCAGCCATTACGGGACCGCATGCGGAGGCACAGCTTCATGACCAGTGTGACCAGGATCGACACCATACGTCTCGGCGGCCAGGACGGACCCGAGATCGGCGTCCAGGGCTTCGGGGCCATGGGCATCAGCGAGTTCTACGGCGACACCGACGAGGCCGCCGCCCGCGACACCCTCGACGCCGCCCTGGAGGCCGGCGTCACCCTGATCGACACCGCCGACATCTACGGCAGCGGCGCCAACGAGGAGTTCCTCGCCCCCTTCCTCGCCGCCCACCGCGACGAGGTCACCCTGGCGACCAAGTTCGCCATCGAGCGGCGCGCCGACGACCCGGCCCACCGGGCCGTCCGCAACGACCCCGCCTACATCAGGAAGGCCGCCGAGGCCAGCCTGCGCCGCCTCGGCGTCGAGACCATCGACCTCTACTACATGCACCGCCGCGACCCGGAGGTCCCGTTCGCCGAGTCCGTCGGCGCGATGGCCGAACTCGTCAAGGAGGGCAAGGTCCGTCACCTCGGCCTCAGCGAGGTCACAGGGCCCGAACTGCGCGAGGCGCACGCCGTGCACCCGATCGCCGCCCTCCAGTCGGAGTGGTCGCTCTTCTCCCGGGACGTGGAGCGCAGCGCCGTCGGCGCCGCCGCCGAACTCGGCGTCACCTTCGTGCCGTACTCGCCGCTCGGCCGCGGCTTCCTGACCGGGGCGTTCGCGGACGCCGCCAAGGACCTGTCGGGCGGCGACTTCCGCCGGTACCAGCCCCGGTTCACCGGCGAGAACGCGGAGCGGAACGCCGCCCTGCTCGATCCGGTCCGGAAGATCGCCGCCGCGCACGGGGCGACCCCCGCGCAGATCGCCCTCGCCTGGGTGCAGCAGCGGGCCTCCGTGCACGGCCTGACGGTCGTCCCGATCCCCGGCACCCGCAAGCGGGCCCGCCTGGAGGAGAACGCGGCCGCCACCCGGATCACCCTCACCGAGGCCGAACTCGCCGAACTGGAGCCGATCGCCGGTCTGGTGGCGGGCGACCGCTACCCGGACATGCGCTTCACCTCCGTGACGCGCGAGGTCTAGAAGCCCCCGCGGACGTGCTGCCGCGCCCGCCCCGCGGGCGGGCGCGTGCGGACGACGCCAGGAACCGCCGCGCGTCGGTGACTTCCGGAGTCCACGTCTCCCGGAGTCCACGTCTCCCGGAGTCCATGTCTTCCGGATGTCGACCCACGAGAGAGCGAGACATGCCGAGAATGACGGCGGACCAGGTCGAGGCCGTCCTGACCGAGGCGGGTTGGTCCCGTGGGCGCGACATCGGTGAGCGACTGCCCGGACTCCTGCGGGTCGTGACGGAACGCTTCGCCGACGAAGGGCACCCCGTCGAGCCGTTCCGGGCCGCCGAGGCCTTCGTGCGCGAGTTCGGCGGGCTGCGCCTGGTCGTTCCCGGGCATCCGCCGGACGCCATCGGCTTCACCCCGCACTGGATCTACGAGGAGAGCGGCGAGGACGTGGCCGAGCTCGCCGGAGACCTGGGCCGGAGACTGTTCCCGGTCGGGTACGAGGAGTTCGACGGGGGAATGGTCCTCATCGACGAGACCGGACGCTTCTTCCTCATGCACCACACCGGTCCCTATTTCCTGGGGGTGGACACCCACGAGGCCGTCAGCTGCCTGCTGCGCGGCCCCCGGCGGGAAGCGGGGAAGTACTTCGCCTGACGCGATCCCGGACACGACTTCCTCCTCGCCGGACCAGGACCCCTCACCCCACACCCCACATCCCTCATCCCAGCCCCAGGGCGAACACCGCGAACCCCGCCGCGAGCAGCCCCGCGAAGGCGCGGCGGGCCGGTCCTGTCCTCGCCCACGGGGACTCGAAGCCGCGCGCGTACCGGCCGATCAGGACGAGCAGTCCGGCGAAGACCGGCATCCACGCCAGCCGGGCGAGGATCCAGCCGACCGAGTCCGGCGCGCCGACCAGGCCCGGGACCTCCCCGAGGTACGAGGCGGGGATCGCGGCGGTCAGCATCGCCGTCTGGTGCCAGCACAGGATCGTCATCGCGGACAGGTTGACCAGCACGACCGGCGCCCACAGCGCGGGCCGCCTCAGGATCCCGCCGAGCCGGTCGCGGAGCAGGATCGCCGCACCGCTCTGCGCGGCGGCGAGGGCGAGGACGAGCAGCGACGGCGGATGCGAGTTGGTGCGGGCCTCGCCGGGGACGCCGACCATCGACGCCGGGTAGCCGAAGACGAGCAGCAGGGTCGCGAAGAGCGCGGCCCCGCCGGCGAGCAGCGCCCACGCGTGGCGCCGGGTGACCCGGCCCTCGCCCCAGGAGACGCCCAGCTGGTACGCGAACAGCCAGCCCGGCAGGATGTTCAGGAGGCTCAGCCAGGACGGCACGGCGTCGGCGTACGGCCCGTACCGCAGGAGGTCGACGACGGCGACCGAGCCGAGCAGCGGGGCCGCGGCCCAGACGCCGAGGCGGCGGGCCGCCCGTACGCACAGCGGGGTGAGCGCGGTGACCACCGAGTACACCCCGACGAACCAGAGCGGCTGGATCACCAGCGTGGACGCCGTCCGCAGACTGTCCACGGGCACCCCGACGCCGAAGTGGAGCAGCGGCAGGAGCGCCGCCCACACGGCGGTGACCCCGAGGACCGGGCGGCCGAGCCGGGCCAGGCGGCCCTTCAGCCACTCACCCGTGGAGCCCTTGCGGCGCCGGTACGACAGGACCGAGGCGTAGCCGCCGACCAGGAAGAAGACGCCCAGCATCTGGAGGACCCAGCTGACCGGCGCGAGGCCGGCGAAGGCGCCCAGCGGGCTCGCGTTGTGGATCGCGCCGTCGGAGGAGAGCGTGAAGCCGCCGAGCAGCCAGTGCCCGGTGGGCACGGCGAGCAGGGCCAGGGCGCGCAGCCCGTCGATCGCCCGGTCGCGGTGGACGGGGGTGCCCGCCTCGACCTTCTCGATGAGCCTGTTCATCGGACGTCCCCCTCGGCGATGGCGGCGAAGGCGCGCAGGGAGGTGGTGCCGGGCGCGAAGTAGCCGCCGTGGCCGGTGCGGTCGTCGGCCGGGATCCGGCGGGCGCCGAAGGCCGGGTCGGCGGGGTCGGCGCCGTGCCCGAGGCCCGCGAACTCGACGTTCGGGACCCGGTCGATCCAGTCGGCGGGATCCTTCGCGGCCCAGACGCGGGCGGAGGTGCCGAGTTCGGCGACGTTCTCGGCGCGCATCCCGGGGGAGCCGAGGACCACCAGGTCCTTGGCCTTCAGGGCGTGGGCGGCGAGGCCGCACACCACGGAGCCGTAGCTGTGACAGAACACGGACGGCTCGGCCGCCCCGACGGCCGCGAGCCCGTCGGTGAACCGGCTGAGCCGGCCGGCCCCGGCCTCGGCGAGCCGGCCGGTGGCCGCGTCGAGGCCGACGCCGACGGGCGTGGTGTACCCGGCCCAGGCGACGACCGCCGTACGCCCGCCGGTCGCCCGGCGCAGGGCGGTCGCCATGTCGGCGAGCGGCCGCACGTGGTGCGCGTCGATGTCGGAGCCGGGCACGAGGACCGCCACGTGCTCGGCCCGCGCCAGGTCCCCGTACACGAGGGCGACCTGGCCGCGGCCGCGCGGATCGTGGGCGAGGACCCGCGCCCCGTCGTACCGGCCTTCCGTGGAACGGGCGTTGGCCTCGTACCGCAGGGCCAGGGGTGCGCCGTCGAGGTTGCCGACGACCGTGGGATGGGTGCGGGCCAGCGCACGCTGTCGTACGGGGTCGAGTCCCGCGAAGAAGCGCGCGATCTCGGCAGGGCTCGTCCGCTCCGGGTCCGGCAGCCCCGCGGCCCGCCACGCCCCCGTCCCGGCCGGGGCGCCGGTGACGGCCTGCTGGGTGTTCCCGGACGCCCACCCGGCCGTCCCGGCGATCACGGTGGCCACCAGGGCAACGGTGGTCAGGGTCCTCGCAAAGCGGCGCATGGGCTCGCCCTCCCTCTCCGGTTCTCGCTCGTTCGTCGGCGAGAGGAAGGTAGGAAGACGGTGGGTGACGGCACGTCACACCGGAGAGCCAACCGTGGGCTGATACCCGGGTAGGGGGTGGAGGAGCGGCCAACACCAGGGAAGGGGTGGGGATTTCCCCCCGGGGGTGGCAGGTGCGCGCGGCGGCCCGGGGGCGGCACCTTGCGCCCGTACGCAGGTCAGGGCACGTGCCGGGGCGTCAGGACGTGAGCGGGCGGGAACGTGCCCGCGCCGGCACCTGCCCGGGTCACGACGTGCCCGGGTGGGAAAGCGTCCGGGCGGGGACGTACCCGGGTGGGACCTGCCCGGGTCACGGCGCACCCGGGTCGTGACCTGCTCGCGTCACGACGTACCCGGGGTCACCAGGCCCGACTCGTACGCGAAGACCACCGCCTGCGCCCGGTCGCGCAGGTCCAGCTTGGCGAGGACCCGGCCGATGTGGGTCTTCACCGTCTGCTCGGCGAGGACCAGATGGTCCGCGATCTCCTGGTTCGACAGCCCCCGGGCGATCAGTTCGAGGACCTCCGTCTCGCGCGGGGTGAGACCGTTCAGGCGCAGCGCCGTGGTGTCCTTGCGCGGCGCGGGCCGGGAGGCGGCGAAGTCGGCGATGAGCCGCCGGGTCACGGACGGGGCGAGCAGCGCCTCGCCCGCCGCCACCACCCGTACCGCCGCGATCAGATCGGCCGGCGGCGCGTCCTTCAGGAGGAAACCGGAGGCGCCCGCGCGCAGCGCCTCGTACACGTAGTCGTCCACGTCGAAGGTGGTCAGCATCAGCACCTTCGGGCGGTGGGTGACCCCCGTCGGCGGGTGCAGGATCTCCCGGGCGGCGGCGAGCCCGTCCAGCTCCGGCATCCGTACGTCCATCAGCACGACGTCCGGGTGCGTCGACCGTGCCACGTCCACGCCCTGCCGCCCGTCCGGGGCCTCGCCCACCACGTCGATGTCGGGCTGGGCGGCGAGCAGCGCGGCGAAACCGGCCCGCACCATGGCCTGGTCGTCGACGATGATCACACGGATGGTCACTCGGGTTCCTTGACGGTCGTGGCAGGCGTGGCAGGCGTGGCAGGCGTGGCAGGCGTGGCAGGCGTGGCGGTCGTGGTGGTGACGGTCGTGGGACGCCCGGCGGTCGTCGTCGTGGCCGGGTCCGGGGTCAGCGGGAGCCGTGCGGCGACCCGGAAGCCCCCGTCCGGCAGCGGCCCGGTGTCGAGCGAGCCGCCCGTCAACCGTACGCGCTCCCGCATGCCGACGAGCCCGTGCCCGGTACCGGACGCGCCCCGCTCGACCGAGGAACCGGGCTCCGCGGACGGCCCGTTGACCACGAGGACCGTCAGCCATCCCCCGTCCGCCCTGACCGACACCCGGGTCGACGCCCCCGGCGCGTGCCGGACGACATTGGCCAGGGCCTCCTGCACGATCCGGTACGCGGAGAGGTCCACCGCCTGCGGCACCTCCCCGAGGTCGGCGGCGAGCCGCAGCTCGGCCGGCACCCCGGCCCGTACCGTCGCCTCGACCAGCTGCTGGACCCGGTCGAGACCGGGCTGCGGGGCGCGCTCGCCCTCGCTGCCGTCACTGCGCAGCACCGAAAGGAGCCGGCGCATCTCGGCCAGCGACTCGCGCGCGCTCGCCGCGATCGAGGTGAACTCCTCGCGGGCCGCGTCCGGGAGTTCCGGGATGCGGTACGGGGCCGAGTCGGCCTGCACGGTGATCACGGACATGTGGTGGGCCACCACGTCGTGGAGCTCGCGCGCGATCCTGGCCCGCTCCTCCAGGAGGGTGCGGCGGGCCCGTTCGGCCTCGCTGATGGTCTCCTGCTCCACGAGCCGCCGCTGGGCGTCGCCACGCGCGCGTACGGCCGAGGTGAGGAGCAGCAGCACCCCGGTGAGGACGAGCAGCAGCGTGTGGACGCTGGTGTACCCGTCGGGCCGGAAGGCCTCCATGGCGTACCCGGCGGCGCCCGTCGCCAGCCAGACGCCGAACAGCGCCCGGCGGGACTCGCGGAGGCCGAGCGCGATCATCAGGGCGCAGTAGCCGATGACGGTCGGCGGGGCCCAGGGCCAGAGGTGGGCGCGCGGGCCGTCCGAGGCGAGCAGGACGACCGCGCCGAGCACGTCGGCGGTGAAGATGATCCACCACGCCTGGAGGGGGCGGGCGACGGCGAGCAGCAGCGGCGCGGTCTGGGCGGTGCCGATGGCTCCGGCGAGGGCGCCGTTGACGCCGTAGTCCCCGGCGAGGAGATGGACCGTGGTGGGGAGGAGCGAGGCGACGAGGGCGACGGCGAGGGCGTACGGCAGCAGCCGCGCCCAGCGCGAGGAGGCGTCGGAGAGGAGGGGCGCCCCGGGCGTGGCCGGGGTGGTGAGCGCGGTTCCGAGCCCCTGGAACATCTCGCGTGTCCGGGCGCTGAGGCGTTTGAGCTGTCGAGGGGGTGGCGGCTCGTGCCGCGGTTCGGTAGCCATGACCCGCCCAGGGTAGGCAGCGGGCCCGGCGCCCGGCGTCATACCGGGGACCGGGCTCCGGCCTGCTACCGGGGTATGACCCCGGCACGCACGGACGCCCGGGGTCCGGTCCGAGCGGCGGGTCCCACAGGTCCGGTCCGAGCGGCGGGTCCCACAGGTCCGGTCCGAGCGGCAGGTCCTACAGCTCCGCCAGGAGCTCCGCCTTCTTCGCCGAGAACTCCTCGTCCGTCACGAGTCCCGCCCGGTGCAGTTCCCCCAGGTGCCGAATCCTTTCAGCCACCGCCCCGGGAGCGGCGACGCGGGCCGGGACGCGGTCCGTGGTCCGGATCGCCGCGAGGACCGCCGCCGCGAAGGGCAGGGAGAGGTGCACCGGGCCGTAACCGAGACCGAAGACGACGGAGGCCGGATCCCGGTCCGGCTGCGACGCCCGCGGTTCGCCGCCCCGGGGCAGCAGCCGCAGGTGCCCGTCGAGGACGTCCGGCGAGCGCCATTCGACCCCGCGGAGGTCCCGCACCTGGAACGACTGGTCGCCGGCCTTCCACTTCTCCGAGGACGCCCCCGTCCAGGACCAGCGGAACACGACCTCCGAGTGCCCGTCGAAGCTCGCCTTGCCGTCGTACGCCTTGAAGGACTGCGGGCCCGACGGCGGCGCCACCAGGAAACGGTCGGCGGGCGTCACGGTTTCGGCGTCCGAGGGGTCGGCACCGCCCGAGGGCCCGGTGCCGTCCACGACGTCCCAGGCGCTCGTCAGCCGCGGCGCGAGCACCGCCCGCAGCTCGTCCCGGTAGTACTCCGCGAGCGTCTCCCGGTCCGCGGGCAGCACCAGGCGGTACGGATCGCAGTGTTCCGCCAGCTGTCCCGCGGCCGCCTCCATCAGGGGGTCGGCGCCCGGTCTCGGCACGGCGTGCAGCACGACCGTGCCCCGCTTCCCGGGCGTCAGCGTCACGGACGCCAACGCCTCGTGCGGTACGCGTCGTTCGCGCAGCACGCTGAAGAGCTTCGGCGTGCGGTTCCCCCGTTCGAAGCGGATGACGAGGGCGTCGCTCTCGAACTCCCAGGTGGCATGATTTCCGGCCAGCACATCACCCATACGCCTCATCGTAAGCGGCGCGTGCCCGTGCGTCGCCCCCGTGAAAGGTCCCGAAATCACGTGATCTACGCGCGTCAGGGCCGTTCCGCGCCGGATATTCCGTCGTGGCAAGCGCTGTCGGCACGTGCGCACACCAGGTTCCGATAGGCGCCGACGCCTATCGCGGCGAAGTTCCCGAGGCTCTCGGTGCCCGGCTCGAAGTAGCCGCTGTGGCCGATCGCGCCCCGTGCCGAGAGCAGCCGGGCGCCGAACTCCGGCGCCACCGGGTCGGCACCGTGCCCGATGCCCCCCACCTCCACGTGGGGTACGTCCGCGATCCAGTCATCGGCGTCCCGCATGGCCCACACGCGCGCGGGGGTGGCCAGGTCGGCCGCCCGCTCCACCCGCATCCCGGGGCTCCCGGCGACGGCCAGGTCCGTCACCCTGGCCGGCAGCCGGGGCGCGGCGAGCCCGCAGAGCACGGAGCCGTAGCTGTGGCAGAACAGCGCCACGCGCGCGTGGCCGGGCAGTGCCTCGGCCAGCTCCACGAGCCGTACGGCCCCTCCCTCGGCGAGCCGGCCGGTCACCGCGTCGACGCCGACCCCCACGGGCGCGGTGTAGTCGGCCCAGGCGATCACCGCGACCCGCGCGCCGGGCGAGGCCCTCCGCTCGGCGGCGTAGAGCGCCTGGGCCATGCCGACGGGAGCCCCGTACCGGCCGTGGGTCTTCTGGAACGTGAGGAGGTTGGTGTCGACGCCGGGCACGATCACGGAGACGCGCCGGGCCCGCTCCAGGTCCCCGAGGACCTCCGCCGCCCGTCCCGTACCGGTGGGGTCGAAGGCGAGGATCTGGCGGCCGGACCGCGACAGCGAGGTGAAGCGGTCGAACCGGCGCCGTGCCTCGTGCCGTCCCTCGGTGGAGAGCCGGGGGTCGTCGACCCTGTCCCGTTCGACGGCGAGCGCGTGGCCGAGGGCGAGGCGGTTGGCGCGGTAGCGCAGGGCGACCGGGGCGCCGTTGAGATTGCCGACGACGAGCGGATGCCGTTCGGCGAGCCGGGACGCGCGCGCGGGGCCGAGCTCCGCGAAGAACGCGGCGACGGTACGGGAGGGGGCGGCAGGACCCGGCAGCGGGCGGTGGTCGATCCGGTCGTGGGCCCAGGCGGCGAGCGCGGCCTCGCGGGACGGTCCCGGCGCGGGGCTGTGCCGGATCGTCGTCCACCCGGCGGTCGCGAGGAGCACGAGGACGACGGCGAGCGCGAGGAGGAGGCGCACGACCGCGAGGGTGGGGGAGGCGGCTTCGGCTGAGGTCACGGGCCGCCACCCTACGGGGCGGGGGTGAACAGGCGCGGGTCCCGTCCTGCGGGGCGGGGGTCAACACGCGCGGATCCCGTCCTACGGAGTGCTGCCCGGGCCCTTCGCCCACGGGGCGCCGCCGAGCCCCTCGTTCCCCCGGTCCCGCCAGCGCGGGGCGAGGGCGGGGCCGAGGTGGTCGAGGTACTCCTCGGTGAGGGCGCGGATGGCCTCCAGGCTCTGGTCCGTACCCCGGCCCCACAGCTGTCCCGTCACCCGCATCACACCGCTGAACGCCGCCACCGCGATCCGGGGGCGCGGGTCCGCGTCCACGTCGAGGCCCTCGCGTCCGGCGATGATCCGGGCGATGGTCTCCTCCATCTCGGTGGAGCGGCGCAGATGGACGGCGAGCAGCGCGGGCGTCGACTCGATCATCTGGAAGGTGCGCAGGTAGAGCTCGACCGGTACGACCTCGGTGATGGCGTCGCCGATGGTGTCCCAGGCGCAGAGCACCGCGTTCCGCATCGCGTCGAAGGGGCCCTCGTCCGGCGGACGCTGCCCGAGGGCCTCGACGAAACGCTCCTCCACCATCTGCTGGACGGCGAAGGCGACCTCCTCCTTGGAGGAGAAGTACCGGAAGAAGGTGCGCTGGGAGACCTCGACGGTGTCGACGATCTCGTCGACGGTGGTCCGCTCGTACCCCTGGGCGGTGAAGAGCTCCAGGGCCACCCGGGTCAGCGCGTCGCGCGTGCGTTGCTTCTTCCGCTCGCGCAGGCCGGGCAGGGTCACGTCTCGGTCCTCTTTCCAGGCATTTCGTCCGGCTCAGCCTACCTGTGAGCTACGTGACAGTTACCGGCGTGTGAATCGCTTTGTCAATTGTCAGTGACTGTCACTAGCCTCGATCGCATGAATAGTCAGACCACAGTGGAAAAGGCCCCGCAGGGTCAGGGGGGCGTCCGGGAACCCGTTCCGGTCCCGGCGAAGGGACTGCGCGGCCACCCCTGGCTGACCCTCTTCGGCGTGGCCGTGGGCGTGATGATGGTCGCCCTCGACGGCACCATCGTCGCCATCGCCAACCCCGCCATCAAGACCGACCTCGGCGCCTCCCTCGCCCAGGTCCAGTGGATCACCAACGGCTACCTGCTCGCGCTCGCCGTCGCCCTGATCACCGCCGGGAAGCTCGGCGACCGCTTCGGCCACCGGCAGACCTTCCTCATCGGCATCGCCGGTTTCGCCGCCGCCTCCGCCGCGATCGGCCTCTCCGAGAGCATCGGGGCCGTGATCGCCTTCCGCGTCCTCCAGGGCCTCTTCGGCGCCCTGCTGATGCCGGCCGCGCTCGGCCTGCTGCGCGCCACCTTCCCCGCCGAGAAGCTGAACATGGCCATCGGCATCTGGGGCATGGTCATCGGCGCCTCCACGGCCGGCGGCCCGATCGTCGGCGGCCTGCTCGTCGAGCACGTCAGCTGGCAGTCCGTCTTCTTCATCAACGTGCCGGTCGGCGTCGTCGCGCTCGTCCTCGGCCTGGTCATCCTCAAGGACCACCGCGCCGAGAACGCGCCGCGTTCCTTCGACGTCCTCGGCATCCTGCTGCTCTCCGGCGCCATGGCCTCCCTCGTCTGGGGCCTCATCAAGGCCGGCGAGTCCTGGGGCTGGACCGGCGGCAAGACGTGGGGCTGCCTGCTGGGCGCGGTGGTCCTCTTCGCGCTCTTCGCCTTCTGGGAGACCAAGGTCAAGGAGCCGCTGATCCCGCTGGCCATGTTCCGCTCCGTGCCGCTCTCGGCCGGCGTGGTGCTCATGGTCCTCATGGCCTTCGCCTTCATGGGCGGCCTGTTCTTCGTGACCTTCTACCTCCAGGGCGTGAAGGGGCTCAGCCCGGTCGACAGCGGTCTGCGCCTGCTGCCGCTGACGGCGATGATGATCGTCTCCTCGCCGCTGGCGGGCGCCCTGATCACCAAGTTCGGCCCGCGCGTGCCGCTGGTCGGCGGCATGGTCTGCACGGCCGTCGCGATGTTCGGCATGATCACGCTCTCCGACGGCACCGGCACGCTCGTCATGTCCCTCTGGTTCGCCCTCCTCGGCCTCGGGCTCGCCCCGGTCATGGTCGGCGCCACCGAGGTCATCGTCGGCAACGCGCCGCTCGAGCTCTCCGGCGTGGCCGGCGGTCTCCAGCAGGCCGCGATGCAGGTCGGCGGCGCGCTCGGTACGGCGGTGCTCGGCGCCGTCATGTCCTCCAAGGTCGCCGGCGCCTTCGAGGACAACTGGAAGGAGGCCGGCATCCAGGCCCCGGTGAACCCGCAGCTGGAGCAGGCCGCCGAGTTCGGCATGGCCCCGCCGGAGCTGGCGCAGGCGCCGGGGATGACCCCCGACGTCCTCCAGCAGATCACCGGGGTCATCCACGACACCTTCCTCGACGGCATGGGCCTGGCCTTCACCGTCGCCGGTGCCGTGGCCGTCGTCGCGGCCCTCGTCGCCACGCTCACGAAGCGCGGCGAGAACGCGGAGGCGGGCGGCATGGGCGGTCACATCTGACGTCCTCGGGATTCCCGTCCTCGGGGTTCCCGTAGGGGGCCGTCACCCGTTCGCGTGAACGGGGGCGGCCCCTCTTCCGTCGCCGGGAGACCTCCGCCATTCTCGTGATTACGGAGAGTGACAAAACGGGGGTTCATCAGTATGTACACGAAGACCGCGCTCGTCATCGCGGCCGTCCTGACCGCCCTCCTGGCGGCCCACCCGGCGGCCCCGGCGGCGGCCGCGCCGTCAGGGACCGCTCTCGGGGCCTGCGGCCCAGGGAGGCTCTGCCTCTGGCCGAAGCCCGACTTCAAGGGCCGGGTGGGGACCCACGAGCTGGCCACGACCGACATCGAGAGCTGTGTCGCCCTGCCGCCGGGCACCTCGGCGCAGTCCCTCGCCAACCGCACGGGCCGGCCGGTCACCACGTACCAGTCCGCCGAGTGCGCGGAGGAGGGGGAGTTCGAGACCTACCCGGGACGCGGGACCTGGGTGCCGCAGACGCCCTACGAGGTGAGAGCGTTCAAGCTCTGGGAGCGGTAGGAGAGGGGCCGGCAGGCACGGGAGCGGCGGGAGAGGGGAGGTCCGGCGCGGGGACGTCCGGCGACCCGCCCGGCGCCTCCGCCGGAGCCGAGAGCCGGGACACCTCGGCGCGCAGCTCCCGCACCTCACGGGTCAGGGCCTCCAGGAGCTCGGTCTGCCGCCGTTCCACCGCGTCGTCCCGCTCGAAGCGGGAGATGAACCAGGCCGCGATGTTGGCGGTGACGACACCGAGCAGGGCGATCCCCGACAGCATCAGACCCACCGCGAGGACCCGCCCGAGACCCGTGGTCGGGGCGTGGTCGCCGTAGCCGACCGTGGTCATCGTGGTGAACGACCACCAGACCGCGTCCCCCAGCGTCTTGATGTTGCCGTCCGGGGCGTCCCGCTCGACGTGCAGCACGGCCAGCGAGCCGAACATCATCAGCCCGACGACCGCGCCCGCCACATAGGTGGTGAGCGTGATCTGCGGAGCCATCCGGGCCCGCCGGCCCATGAGGAGGAGCGTGGACACGACCCGCAGCAGCCGCAGCGGCTGCACCATCGGCAGCAGGACCGCCAGCAGATCCAGGGGGTGGGAGCGGACGAAGGCCCAGCGGGCCGGGGTGATCGCGAGCCGGACCAGATAGTCGAGGGCGAAGACCGCCCAGACCGCCCACTCGACATGGGTGCACAGCCGGTGCACCCACGGCGCGGCGCCGGGAGCGACGATCGGCACGGCGTAGGCGATGCCGAACGCCACGGCGAGCACGAGCAGCGGCGCCCGCGTGCGTTCTTCCCAGCGATCCTGGCGATCCCGGCAATCCCGGCGAACCTTCATGCGGGAAATCGTAGAGAACGCCGAAGGGCGGCGGGACCAGGGTCCCACCGCCCCTCACCAGGCGCTCCGTGCTAGGGGGCGTCTCGTCGATCAGGCGTCGCCGCCCGCGGCGCCCGGATCGGCGGCCGCCACGTCGAGCAGCTGGTAGCGGTCCACGGCCTGCTTCAGGACCGACCGCTCGACCTTGCCGTCCCGGGCCAGCTCGGTCAGCACCGCGAGCACGATCGACGGGGCGTCGATGTGGAAGTAGCGACGGGCCGCGCCGCGCGTGTCCGCGAAGCCGAAGCCGTCCGCGCCCAGCGAGCTGTACGTGCCCGGCACCCATCGGGAGATCTGGTCCGGCACCGCCCGCATCCAGTCCGAGACCGCCACGAACGGGCCGTCGGAGCCCCGGAGCTTGCGCGTCACGTACGGGACGCGCTGCTCCTCGTCCGGGTGGAGCAGGTTGTGCTCCTCGACGGCCATGGCCTCGCGGCGCAGCTCGGTCCAGGAGGTGGCGGACCAGACGTCGGCCCGGACGTTCCACTCCTCGGCGAGGATCCGCTGTGCCTCGATCGCCCACGGCACGGCGACGCCGGAGGCCATGATCTGCGCCGGGATCGTGCCCGACTCGGCCGGCTTGAGGCGGTGGATGCCCCGGAGGATGCCCTCGACGTCCACGTCCGCGGGCTCGGCCGGGTGCTGGATCGGCTCGTTGTAGACGGTCAGGTAGTAGAAGACGTCCTCGGCCTCGGGGCCGTACATGCGGCGCAGACCGTCCTTGACGATGTGCGCGATCTCGAAGCCGAACGCCGGGTCGTAGGCGACGCAGGCCGGGTTGGTCGAGGCGAGCAGGTGCGAGTGGCCGTCGGCGTGCTGGAGGCCCTCGCCGGTCAGCGTCGTCCGGCCGGCGGTGGCGCCCAGGACGAAGCCGCGGGCCAGCTGGTCGGCCATCTGCCAGAACTGGTCGCCGGTCCGCTGGAAACCGAACATCGAGTAGAAGACGTACACCGGGATCAGCGGCTCGCCGTGCGTGGCGTACGCCGAGCCGGCGGCGATCAGCGAGGCCGTGCAGCCGGCCTCGGAGATGCCGTCGTGCAGCATCTGGCCGGTCGGCGACTCCTTGTAGGCGAGGAGGAGTTCGCGGTCCACCGCCTCGTACTGCTGGCCGAGCGGGTTGTAGATCTTGGCGCTCGGGAAGAAGGCGTCCATGCCGAAGGTGCGGTACTCGTCGGGGGCGATCAGCACGAAGCGCTTGCCGATCTCCTTGTCCCGCATGAGGTCCTTCAGGATGCGGACGAAGGCCATCGTGGTGGCGATCGACTGCTGCCCGGAGCCCTTCCTGGCCGCCGCGTAGGCCTTGTCGTCGGGGAGGGCCAGCGGCTTGGCCCGCACGACCCGGGTCGGGACGTACCCGCCCAGCGCGCTGCGCCGGTCGTGCATGTACTGGATCTCCTCGGAGTCCCGGCCCGGGTGGTAGTACGGCGGCAGGCCGTCCTCCAACTGCCGGTCGGTCACCGGGATGTGCAGCCGGTCGCGGAAGCGCTTGAGGTCGTCGACCGTCAGCTTCTTCATCTGGTGGGTCGCGTTGCGGCCCTCGAAGTTCGGGCCGAGGGTCCAGCCCTTGACGGTCTGCGCGAGGATCACGGTCGGCTGGCCCGCGTGGGCCTTCGCCGCCGCGTAGGCCGCGTAGATCTTCTTGTGGTCGTGACCGCCGCGCCCCAGGTGCAGGATCTGCTGGTCCGACATGCCCTCGACCATCGCCCGCAGCCGGTGGTCGTCGCCGAAGAAGTGGTCCCGGATGTAGCCGCCGGTCTCCGTGGCGTACGTCTGGAACTGACCGTCCGGGGTGGTGTTGAACTTGTTGACCAGGATGCCGTCGCGGTCCTGCGCGAGCAGCGGGTCCCAGGAGCGGTCCCAGATCAGCTTGATGACGTTCCAGCCGTTGCCCCGGAAGATCGACTCCAGCTCCTGGATGATCTTGCCGTTGCCGCGTACCGGGCCGTCGAGCCGCTGGAGGTTGCAGTTGACGACGAAGGTCAGGTTGTCCAGGCCCTCGCGGGCGGCGATGGAGAGCTGGCCGACCGACTCGACCTCGTCCATCTCGCCGTCGCCGAGGAACGCCCAGACGTGCGACCTGGAGGTGTCGGCGATCCCGCGCGCCTCCATGTAGCGGTTCATCCGGGCCTGGTAGATCGCCCCGAGCGGGCCGAGGCCCATCGACACGGTGGGGAACTCCCAGAAGTCCGGCATCAGCCGCGGGTGCGGGTAGGACGAGAGCCCGTTCGGGAACTTCGACCTCTCCTGGCGGAAGCCGTCGAGCTGCGTGTCGTTCAGCCGGTCCAGGAGGTACGCGCGGGCGTAGATGCCGGGGGAGGCGTGTCCCTGGAAGAAGATCTGGTCGCCGCCGTCGCCCTCGTCCTTGCCGCGGAAGAAGTGGTTGAAGCCGACGTCGTACAGCGAGGCCGAGGAGGCGAAGGTCGCGATGTGGCCGCCGACGCCGATGCCGGGCCGCTGGGCGCGCGACACCATCACGGCCGCGTTCCACCGGGTGGCGTTGAGGACCTTGCGCTCGATCTCCTCGTTGCCGGGGAAGAAGGGCTCGTCCCTGGTGGCGATGGTGTTGACGTAGTCCGAGCTGCGCATCTCGGGCACGGCCACGCGCTTCTCGCGGGCCCGCTCGATCAGCCGGAGCATGAGGTAGCGGGCCCGCTCACGGCCCCGCTCGTCCACGGCCGCGTCGAGGGAGTCGAGCCATTCCTGGGTCTCTTCCGGGTCGAAATCCGGGACCTGGCTGGGAAGGCCGCCAATGATGATCGGGTTGCGATCGGATCCGGGAGCCACGCTCTTCCTTCGCTGTTCGGTGGTGCCCACGGGGCCACGGAGTGGTCGGGATGTCCATCGTGTACCCCGCCGACGCCAGACGTCACCTTTACCGAGGGGTAACCCCCGGGGGGTGTCTCGGGGTGTCTTCCACGTCTTTGGGTGCGCTCAAATCGCAACCTTACGCCCAACCCGCGCATGCGTTTCGTCCGGGCGTTCGGCAGACTGAAACCGCGGAAGCAAGTAAACCGGGATGAATCATGTGTGCCTGATCACGGAGCGGGTATCCGCGGTGCCGGAAGTTGCGGCGAGACGGCCCCAAACGTCACCGTTTCGGCGGTCTCCACGGCCGGGCACTTGCGCGATCCACCCCGGCACGTGTGGACTACGGCCAGCGCCGCGCGCATACGCGCGGCCCACAGCATTTACCGAATGAGCAGGAGGCAAGCCGTGAGCGCGACCGCGGACCACGCGGAGGAGCGGACCAACCCGGCCGGAAGGCTGGGGTTCGAGCCCGGACAGGTGGTCCAGGAGATCGGCTACGACGACGACGTCGACCAGGATCTCCGTGAAGGCATCGAGTCCATCATCGGGGCCGATCTCGTGGACGAGGAGTACGACGACGTCGCCGACGCCGTCGTGATCTGGTTCCGCGACGAGGACGGCGATCTCACCGACGCCCTGGTGGACGCCATCGGTCTTCTGGAGGACGGCGGCACCATCTGGCTGCTGACGCCGAAGACCGGCCGCGACGGCTACATCGAGCCGAGCGACATCAACGATGCCGCGCAGACAGCTGGTCTCTCCCAGACCAAGAGCATCAGCGTCGCCAAGGACTGGACGGGCACCCGCCTGACGGCCCCCAAGCGCTGATCACCACGCTACGAGAAGCCCCCGCCGGTCCGCCGGCGGGGGCTTTCGCGCGCGGGCCGGTACGTCGGCGGGGGCTTTCGCGCGCAGGCCGTAGGGTGGGGTTCACCGATTCGGCCCAAGGGCAGGGCTCCGTCGAAGGGATGCGTACGCGATGGCGATCGAGGTCGGGGCCGAGGCCCCGGATTTCGAGCTGAAGGACAACCACGGGCGCACCGTGCGGCTGTCCGACTTCCGCGGCGGGAAGAACGTGGTGCTGCTCTTCTACCCCTTCGCCTTCACCGGTGTCTGCACCGGCGAGCTCGGTGAGCTGCGCGACAACCTCCCGGCGTTCGTCAACGACGACACCCAGCTCCTCGCCGTCTCCAACGACTCCATCCACACCCTGCGCGTCTTCGCCGAGCAGGAGTCCCTGGACTTCCCGCTGCTCTCCGACTTCTGGAAGCACGGCGAGGCCTCCCGCGCGTACGGCGTCTTCGACGAGGAGAAGGGCTGCGCGGTGCGCGGCACCTTCGTGATCGACAAGGAGGGCGTGGTCCGCTGGACCGTCGTCAACGCCCTCCCGGACGCCCGCGACATCGGCGAGTACGTCAAGGCGCTCGACGCCATCTGAGCCGCCGTCGGCCGGCATTCCCCCGTTCGTCGGCGACATCTCCGATTCGTGGGGCGAATCGACTGTTTCGACCGGGAACCCGTCACTAGGATCCAGTCGTTGATCCGAATGCCAACGCACGACCGGGGGCGCTGCCCCTGAAAACCTATGGAGGGACTCGTGGGAGTCAGCCTCAGCAAGGGCGGCAACGTCTCGCTGACCAAGGAGGCCCCTGGCCTCACCGCCGTGACCGTCGGTCTGGGCTGGGACGTCCGTACCACCACCGGCACGGACTTCGACCTCGACGCCAGCGCCATCCTGGTGACGGACGAGGGCAAGGTCCGCAACGAAGGGGACTTCGTCTTCTTCAACAACCTGAAGAGTGGCGACGGCTCCGTCGAGCACACCGGTGACAACCTCACCGGTGAGGGCGAGGGCGACGACGAGCAGGTCAAGGTCAACCTGGCCACCGTGCCGCCGGAAGTCACCAAGATCGTCTTCCCGGTCTCGATCTACGACGCCGAGAACCGCCAGCAGTCCTTCGGCCAGGTGCGCAACGCGTTCATCCGCGTCGTGAACCAGACCGGCGGCACCGAGATCGCCCGGTACGACCTCTCCGAGGACGCCTCGACCGAGACCGCCATGGTCTTCGGCGAGCTGTACCGCCACGGTGCCGAGTGGAAGTTCCGTGCCGTCGGTCAGGGGTACGCCTCGGGCCTGCGCGGCATCGCGCAGGACTTCGGCGTCAACGTCTGAGCCGAACCGTTCGAACCGTCCGGCGCCGCACCTCTCGTGCGGCGCCGGACGTGCCTGTGCCTCATCACCACCGGGGAGGAACCGAATCATGGGCGTCACGCTCGCCAAGGGAGGCAATGTCTCCCTCTCCAAGGCCGCACCCAACCTCACCCAGGTCCTCGTGGGGCTCGGCTGGGACGCGCGCTCCACCACCGGAGCCCCCTTCGACCTCGACGCCAGCGCCCTGCTGTGTCAGGCCGGACGGGTCCTGGGAGACGAGTACTTCGTCTTCTACAACCAGCTCCGCAGCCCCGAGGGCTCCGTCGAGCACACCGGTGACAACCTCACCGGCGAGGGCGACGGGGACGACGAGTCCCTGATCGTGGACCTCTCCCTGGTGCCGGCCCACTGCGACAAGATCGTCTTCCCGGTGTCGATCCATGACGCCGACAACCGCGGCCAGAGCTTCGGCCAGGTCAGCAACGCGTTCATCCGTGTGGTGAACCGGACGGACGGGCAGGAACTCGCCCGGTACGACCTCTCCGAGGACGCCTCCACGGAGACCGCGATGATCTTCGGCGAGCTCTACCGGTACAACGGCGAATGGAAGTTCCGGGCGGTCGGTCAGGGGTACGCGTCGGGGCTCCGGGGCATCGCTCTAGACTTCGGGGTCAACGTTTCGTAAAGCCAAGCAGTTTCACGATGGGGTAGAGAGTGGTTCTGAAAACCTTCGGCTGGTCGTTCGCCATCACGGCGCTCGGCCTGGCCTTCGCCGCTTGGCAGTGGGGGTGGGAGGCGTTCGGGGTCGTTCTGATCCTGTCGATCCTCGAGATCTCGCTGTCCTTCGACAACGCGGTTGTCAACGCCGGAATCCTGAAGAAGATGAATGCCTTCTGGCAGAAGATCTTCCTCACGATCGGCATCCTGATCGCCGTGTTCGGCATGCGACTGGTCTTCCCCGTCGCGATCGTCGCCATCAGCGCCAAGGTCGGCCCGATCGAGGCCGTCCAGCTGGCCCTGGACGACCCCGATCGGTACGAGGCCCTGGTCACGGACGCCCACCCGGCGATCGCCGCCTTCGGTGGAATGTTCCTGCTGATGATCTTCCTCGACTTCATCTTCGAGGATCGTGACATCAAGTGGCTCGGCTGGCTGGAGCGCCCGCTGGCCAAGCTCGGCAAGGTCGACATGCTGTCGGTCTGCGTCGCGCTCATCGCCCTGCTCGTCACGGCGATGACCTTCGCGACCCACGCGCACACCAGCGTCGGCCACGTGGACAAGTCCGCGACCGTGCTGCTCTCCGGCGTCGCCGGCCTGATCACGTACCTCGTCGTCGGCGGTCTCTCCGGCTTCTTCGAGAACAAGCTGGAGGAAGAGGAGGAGCGCGAGCACGAGGAGGAGGAGAAGGCCAAGGCCGAGGGCAAGCCCGTCTCGGCGGTCGGCCTCGCCGGCAAGGCCGCGTTCTTCCTGTTCCTGTACCTGGAAGTGCTCGACGCCTCGTTCTCCTTCGACGGTGTCATCGGTGCCTTCGCCATCACCAACCACATCTTCTGGATGGCGCTCGGCCTCGGCATCGGCGCCATGTACGTCCGTTCGCTCACGGTCTACCTGGTCCGTGAGGGCACCCTGGACGACTACGTCTACCTGGAGCACGGCGCGCACTACGCGATCGGCGCGCTCGCCGTCATCCTGCTCATCACCATCCAGCACGAGATCAGCGAGCTCATCACCGGCTCCATCGGTGTGGTCCTGATCGCGCTCTCCTTCTGGTCCTCCGTCCGCCGCAACAAGAAACTCGCGGCTGCCGAGGGCGGGTCCGGTTCTTCCGGCGACAAGACCGAGGTGTCCTCCGGGGTGTGACACCCCCGGCGACGAGGAACGCTTCACTGCGGGGCGGTCGGTGCACCCGGCCGCCCCGCAGGCATGTGCGGTGGTGGTGACGACCAGTGGGGGGTGAAGGCGGCATGGCCTTCTGGGACAACCTGTTTCCGGCGAGGACGGCGCAGTTCGACTCGGGCAACTCGGCGTCGAACTCGATCGACCTGACGAGACGGCGCCCGTCCGTCTCGCTCACCAAGCAGGGCGCCGCCACCGGCAACCTCCGGGTCAACCTCTCCTGGCGGATGCGGACCTCCGACATCGAGGGCCGCTCCCGGCAGAGCGGACGGCTCCTGCGCAACCCCTCCAAGCTCTTCAAGCCGGAGGTCGTCCAGGCCCACACCCAGGGCATGGTCAACGTGGACCTGGACCTCGGCTGCCTCTACGAGCTCACCGACGGCAGCAAGGGCGTGGTGCAGCCGCTCGGCGGCTTCTTCGGCGACCTGAACACCGCCCCGTACGTGAAGCTCAGCGGGGACGACCGCTTCGGCGGGTCCTCCGGGGAGACGATCTTCGTCAACCTGGACCAGAAGGACGAGATCAAACGCCTGCTGTTCTTCGTGTACATCTACGACCAGACGCCGGCCTTCGACCGTACGCACGCCAAGATCACGCTCTACCCGAGCAACGGCCCCCGGATCGAGATCGAACTCGACGAGCGCGCCCCGCAGGCCCGCTCCTGCGCGGTGTTCTCCGTGGACAACACCAAGGGCGAGCTCACGGTCCGCCGCGAGGTCCGCTTCGTCTACGGCTTCCAGGCCGAACTGGACCGGTTGTACGGCTGGGGGCTCCAGTGGGGACGCGGCTACAAGACCAAGGCCTGACCCTTGCCCACGTCCTCAGGACCGGACGAACTGGGGGCCCATGGGCGGCATCCGGAACTCCGGCGACGGGTGCTGCTCGGGGGCGGCCACCGGTTGCGGATAGCCGTACGCGGGCGCCGGCGTGTTCACCGGCTGCTGGGGGTATCCGTAGGCGGGCGCCCGGTCGGGCACGGGCGGCGGCACGGTCGGCCGCGGGGGCACGGGGGTGTGGACGAGGGTCAGGTCGAGGTCGGGGGAGCCGGGAGCGGCCGTCGCGCCTTCCTGGGCCTCCTGGGCCCCTTCCTGGCCGTCCTGCCGCCCGCCGTGGTCTCCCTGCCCCGTTTGGCCGTCCTGCGCGTCCCGGGAGTCCTGCGAGTCCTCGGCGTCCTCGTCGACCGAGATGCCGAAGTCGGTCGCGAGGCCGACGAGGCCGGTCGGATAGCCCTGACCCACCGCGCGGAACTTCCAGGTGTCCCCGCGCCGGTACAGCTCGCCGCAGATGACGGCCGTCTCCTCACCCGTCTCCGCCGTCACGGCGAACAGGGCCAGCGGCTCGCGCTCCGGCCCCGGGGTCGCGTCGTACAGCAGGATCCGCAGGTCGGAGACGGACTGAAAGGTGCCGCCGTCCGAGGAGGCCGCGATCACCACCCGGTCGACCGAGGCGTCCAGGGCGCCCAGATCGGCCTCCACCGTGTCCGTCAGGCCCTCGGGGTCCCGCTTCTTCGGCAGCCGCCGCACCAGGCCCGAGGGGTGGCGCGGCTGGTTGTAGAAGACGAAGTCCTCGTCGGACCGCACGCGACCGGAGGGCCCGAGCAGCAGAGCCGAGGCATCCACGTCGGGGACCCCGGGGCCCGGGGTCCAGCGGAGCACGGCCCGTACGGCCGCGGTGTCGAGAGGGACGTTGGAGCCCTTCAGCATCGCGTGCGTCATGACCGTAATCCTGCCCTCCCCGCCGACCCGCGGACAACGCGGGGGCACCACCGATACCGGGCCGAGACGACAGATGCCGACGAGTTACCTGGATTTCATGCGTGAATGGAACTGCGGACACCCGCACCTACGTACTATTACCGGCCACATGTCGTCAGATCGAGAAAGGCAGACAGGGGACTTATATGCGGCATTTCGGGCACATCCCGTCCGCGACACGGGCTGGGCTGTTCCACCGCGAGCCGGCGGCGTTCACGGCCGACTCGCCCGCACGCACGCTCGCCGTGGCCCTGGGGGCCACGCTCTACAGCCCGGCCACCCGGCCGCGGCTCGCCGACGCCGTGCGCAAGCAGGCGGCCCGTGGAGTGGTCTCCATGGTGCTCTGCCTGGAGGACTCCATCAGCGACGCCGACGTCGAGGAGGGCGAGGCCAACCTCGTCCGCCAGTTCGCCGACCTCGCCACCACGACCGTGACGGACGCCGACACCGTCACGGACGTACCCCTGCTCTTCATCCGGGTCCGTGAACCGCACCAGATCACCGACCTCGTCGCCCGGCTGGGCGAAACGGTTCGTCTGCTGTCCGGATTCGTCCTGCCCAAGTTCACCGAGGCCCGCGGCCGCGCCTTCTTCGAAGCGCTCGCCCAGGCCGAGCGGGCGAGCGGCCGGCGCCTCTTCGCCATGCCCGTCCTGGAGTCCCCCGAGCTCCTCCACCTGGAGACCCGGGCCGAGACCCTGGCCGGCATCGCCTCGATCACCGAGAAGTACCGCGACCGCGTCCTCGCCCTGCGCCTCGGCGTAACCGACTTCTGCTCCGCCTACGGGCTGCGCCGCTCGCCCGACATGACCGCCTACGACGTCAAGATCGTCGCGAACGTCATCGCCGACGTCGTCAACGTCCTCGGCCGCTCCGACGGCACCGGCTTCACCGTCACCGGACCCGTCTGGGAGTACTTCCGGCCCGGCGAGCGCATGTTCAAGCCCCAGCTGCGCCGCAGCCCCTTCCTCGAAGGCAGCGCGGAGGACCTGCGCACCGCCCTCATCGAGCACGACCTCGACGGCCTGCTGCGCGAGATCGAACTCGACCGGGCCAACGGACTGCTCGGCAAGACCTGCATCCACCCCACCCACGTGGTGCCGGTGCACGCGCTCTCCGTGGTCAGCCACGAGGAGTGGAGCGACGCCCAGGACATCCTGCGGCCCGAACGGGGCGGCGGCGGAGTGCTCCGCTCCGCCTACACGAACAAGATGAACGAAGTGAAGCCGCATCGCGCGTGGGCCGAGCGCACCCTCCTGCGCGCCGAGGTGTTCGGCGTCGCCAAGGAGGACGTCGGCTTCGTGGATCTGCTCACCGCCGGACTTGCCGGCTGACGAAGGGACGTCGACGACGTGGTGTGGACCGGAACGTGGGTCGCGGAGCGACTGGGCGTCGAACTGATCGGCGACGAGGAGCTACCGGCCCTGTTGGGCCTCGCACTGCGCCGCAACCCCAAGCGGGCGCACCTGCTGGTCTCCAGCGTGCTGGGCAAGCACGTGCCCCAGCGCCCGTCCGTGGTGTACGGCTCCGGCCTGGACCTCGGACGGCGGGTCCGCGCCCTCCTCGGTGACGAGGAGGCCGCCCGCGCGGTCGTCCTCGGCTACGCGGAGACCGCCACCGCCCTCGGCCACGCCGTCGCCGACGGCCTCGGCCTCGCCCCGTACCTCCACTCCACCCGGCGGCCGGTGCCCGGGGTCGCCCGCGCGGGCGGCTTCGAGGAGTCCCACTCGCACGCCACCTCGCACCTGCTGCTCCCGGAGGACCCGAAACTGCTCGCGGGCGACGGGCCGCTGGTCCTCGTCGACGACGAGTTCTCCACCGGCAACACCGTCCTCAACACCGTCCGCGCCCTGCACGAGCGCTATCCGCGCGACCGGTACGTCGTCGTCGCCCTCGTCGACATGCGCTCACCCGCCGACCTCGGCCGCCTGGAGGCCTTCGCGGCGGAGATAGACGCCCGCGTCGACCTGGTCTCCGGCGCCGCCGGAACGGTCCGCCTCCCGGAGGGGGTCCTGGAAAAGGGCCAGGCGCTGGTGGCGGAGTACGAGAGGCCGTACGAGCCGGCGACCCCGGCGACCGGGCCTGACAGGGCACCCGCCGAGGGGACGGCGGGCGCCCACGAGACGGCGGGCGCCGAGGGGACTGGGGCCGGCGCCGGGACGACCGACGCCGCAGGGACGGCACCCGCCGATGCCCGCCGTCCGGCCGTCGTACGCATAGCGCTCGGCTGGCCCGAGGACGTCCCCGACGGCGGACGGCACGGCTTCACGCCGGAGCACCGGGCCGGCCTGGAGGCGAGCCTGCCCGCGATGGCGGCCGGACTCGCCGAGGCGCTGCGTGCCCGGACCGAGACGGAAACGCCGGAGGCGCCGGCTGTTGCGGGGGCGTCTGCCGCCCCGGAGACCCTGGCCGTCCCGGAGACGCCCGTCGCCGCGGGGGAGCCCGCCGCAGGAGAGCCCGCCGCGGGGGAGCCCACCACCCCCGCTCAGCAGCCCGCAGGGCCCCGTGTGCTCGTTCTCGGTTTCGAGGAGCTGATGTACGCGCCGCTCCGCCTCGGCACCGCCCTGGAGGACGCCGGGCTCGACGTCCGGTACTCCACCACCACCCGCTCGCCCGTCCTCGCCGTCGACGACCCCGGCTACGCGATACGCACCCGGCTCGTCTTCCCCGCCCACGACGATCCCGCCGACGGACCCGGCGAGCGCTACGCCTACAACGTGGCCGGCGCCGGTTTCGACGCCGTCGCCGTCGTCGTCGACTCCACCGCCGACACCCCGGCCCTGCACGCCCCCGACGGCCTCCTGGCCCAGCTGGCCGCGCACATCCCGCGCGTCGTCCTCGCCGTCGTCCCCTCGTACACGCCGCATGCGCCGTACGCGCACTCCACGCCGTACGCGACCCAGGCCTCCGATTCCGACGAAGCTCCCGAAAGGAGCTCCATGCTGCCCGAGCCCCTCCGCGGCCCCGCCTTCTCCTCGTACGCGCCCGAGGAGGTCGGCTGGCTGCTCCAGGACCTCTCGGACGTCGAGCTGGAGGCGCCCACCGAGGAACGCGAGGAAGCCATCCAGAGCGGCGGCGCGCACTACGCCGAGTCGCTCCCCGTCGAGTACCAGCCCAGCGCCCGCTACCAGGAGCTCTTCCACACCGCCCTGGAGGCCTCCGCCGCGCGGATCGCCCGCGCCGTCGGCACCGTCACCGAGACCGTCCTCGCCGAACGGCCCGGCCGCCGCCCGGTGCTCGTCTCGCTCGCGCGGGCCGGCACGCCCGTCGGCGTCCTCATGCGCCGCTGGGCGGGGGCCCGCCACGGCCTCGACCTGCCCCACTACGCCGTCTCCATCGTGCGGGGGCGCGGCATCGACGCCAACGCGCTGCGCTGGCTCGCCGCCCATCACGACCCGGCCGACGTCGTGTTCGTCGACGGCTGGACCGGCAAGGGCGCCATCACCCGCGAACTCGCCGACGCGATAAGCGCGTTCGAGGCGACCGAGGGCATCACGGGCTTCGACCCGGAGATCGCGGTCCTGGCCGACCCCGGCTCCTGCGTCCGCACCTACGGCACCCGCGAGGACTTCCTCATCCCCTCCGCGTGCCTCAACTCCACGGTCTCCGGCCTGATATCGCGTACGGTCCTCCGCGCCGACCTCGTCGGACCCGACGACTTCCACGGCGCCAAGTTCTACCGCGAGCTGGCCGGTGCCGACGTCTCGAACGACTTCCTCGAAGCCGTCGCCGCCCGCTTCGACGAGGTGGCCGGGACCGTCGACACGGACGTCAAGGAACTCCTGGCCGCCGACCGCACGCCCACCTGGGAGGGCTGGGCGGCCGTGGAACGGATCAGCGAGGAGTACGGCATCCACGACGTCAACCTGGTCAAGCCGGGAGTCGGCGAGACCACCCGCGTACTGCTCCGCCGCGTCCCCTGGAAGATCCTCGCCAAGCGGGGCGCCGACGCCGACCTCGCGCACGTCCGCCTGCTCGCGGAGCAGCGCGGAGTACCGGTGGAGGAGGTCGACGAACTGCCGTACAGCTGCGTGGGCCTGATCCACCCCCAGTACACCCGAGGGGCGACAGGGGCCGACGGCAAGGCGGTGGTGTCCCAGTGAGTACGACGCAGAGCACGACGGCCGGCGCGACCCCGGGCACTCCTACGATCCCGACGCCGGACGGGGCGCAGACCGTGACCGTGACCGCGCCGCCGAGCACCACGCTGGTCGCGAGCGACCTCGACCGCACCCTCATCTACTCGTCCGCGGCCCTCGCCCTCGGCATGCCGGACGCGCAGGCGCCCCGGCTGCTCTGCGTCGAGGTCCACGAGGCGAAGCCGCTCTCCTACATGACCGAGGAAGCGGCCGGGCTCCTCGCCCAGCTGTCCGACGAGGCCGTCTTCGTCCCCACCACGACGCGGACGCGGAAGCAGTACCAGCGCATCCAACTCCCCGGCACCGCGCCGAAGTACGCGATCTGCGCCAACGGCGGGCACATCCTCGTCGACGGCGTCACCGACGAGGACTGGCACGCCTCCGTCCTGCGCCGGCTCGCCGAGGAGTGCGCGCCGCTCTCCGAGATCCGCGCCTACCTCACCGCCACCACGGACCTGTCCTGGGTGCGCAAGCACCGCGTCGCCGAGGACCTGTTCGCCTACCTCGTCGTCGAGCGGGAACGGCTCCCCGAGGAGTGGCTGCTCCGCTTCGGAGCCTGGGCGGGGGACCGGGGCTGGACGGTCTCGCTCCAGGGCCGCAAGGTGTACGCCGTGCCGAAGCCGCTCACCAAGAGCGCGGCCGTCCGCGAGGTCGCCCGCCGCACCGGCGCCACGCTCACGCTCGCCGCGGGCGACTCCCTCCTCGACGCCGACCTGCTGCTCGCCGCGGACCGGGCCTGGCGCCCGGGCCACGGCGAGCTGGCCGACAGCGACTGGACGGCTCCCCACCTCGACGTCCTCGCGGAACGCGGGGTCGCCGCGGGCGAGGAGATCCTGCGCCGCTTCCGGGCGGCCGCCGCCGTGTGAGGCTCCAGGGGGTCAGCCGCAGCAGCCCCCACCGCAGCAGCCCCCGCCACCGCCCCCGCCGCCGCTCGGCGCGGGGGCGGAGGAGCCGCCGACGGCCACGGCCGAGAGCAGCTTCACGGTGTCGTCGTGCCCGGCGGGGCAGGAGGCCGGATCGGAGGACTCGGCCATGGGACGGCTGAGCTCGAAGGTGTCGCCGCAGGTACGGCAGCGGAATTCGTAACGAGGCATGGGAACAGGCTAGAGCGTGCGGCCACGCACGGACAGGAGCGCCCTCCGGGTCCCGGCCCCCCGGCTCAGTGTCCGGAGCCCCGTTCCTCCCTGATCAGGCCGACGACGTGCGCGGCGGAGGCCCGTACGCCCTCCAGTTCGGTCAGGAAGTGCCAGTAGTCCGGGTGTCGGCCCTCCAGGGCGTCGACGGCCCGGTCGATCCGGGCGACCGCCTCGTCGAGGGGCCGGGCGTGACGCGGGTCGGGAGTGCTCCTGCCGTCCATCGCGAGCCGCTGGGCGTCCCGTACGGCGAACCGGGCGCGGTCGATCTCCACCCGCGGGTCCTTGGCGACGGCGTCGAGGCGACGCAGCCGGTCCCCGGCGGCCGAGACGGCCTCGTCGGTGGAGTCGAGCAGCGCGCGGACGGTGGAGAGCAGCGAGGTCGCGTCGGGCCAGCGCTGTTCGGCGCGCGCCTTCGCCGCCTCCGCGAGCCGCTCATCGGCCTGCCGGAGCGTGTCGGCCGCCTGCTCCGGCACGTGCTGGAGATCCTGCCAGCAGGGCGCGGTGAAGCGCCGCCGCAGCTCCGAGAGGACCGGCTCGACGCCCCCGGTGCGGGTGGTGAGCGCCTCCGCGCGGGTACGGAGGGAGACGAGGCGCCGGTCGATCTCGGCGGCCCGCTCGGGCAGGCGCTCGGCCTCGGCCCGTACGGCTTCGGCGTCACGCAGGACCCGGTCGGCGCGCTGGAGGGTCTCGGGGACGCCGTGCCGGCCGGCGCCCTCGTTGAGCCGGGTCAGCTCGGGTCCGAGGGCGGCGAGCCGGGCGGCGAGGTCATCGGCCCGCAGCCCGTTCTCCCGTACGGAGTCGAGGGCGCCGCTCGCGCCGCGCAGGGCCTGCCGGGCCCGCTCGACGGCGGGGGCGAGCCGGGCGAGCTGCGTCTCGGCGCGGTCGAGCAGCGGCCCGAGGCCCTGCTCGAACCGGTCGAGCTCGCCCTTCACCCGGTCCAGCTCCTCCTTGGCCCTGGTCAGTTCCGCGCGGGCCCGGCCGGCGGTGGCGGCGTCGAGCTCGTCGCGGTCGAGGTCGTGGGCGTCGACGGCACTGATGTAGGTGTGGCTGACCTCGTCGATACGGCGCCCGAGGGCCTCGAAGCCCTCGACGGCGCGGCGCGCCTCGGGGGAGCTGTCGACGGCGGTGATGGTCTCGATGGAGATGCGCAGTCCGCGCTGTGCGGTGTCGAGCTCGTAGAAGGCGGAGGCGGCGGCGTCCTTGGCGGCCTGCGCCTCGGCCCGCTGCCCCTCCCCGCGCCCACCGAACCAGCGCCGGGTACCGCCCCCTGCGAAGGCATGCGGCACCAGGGCGCCGA
Source organism: Streptomyces sp. NPDC058664 (assembly GCF_042716635.1). NCBI lineage: Bacteria > Bacillati > Actinomycetota > Actinomycetes > Kitasatosporales > Streptomycetaceae > Streptomyces > Streptomyces sp. NPDC058664. Next base: position 79,237 of record NZ_JBHXRW010000036.1, read on the forward strand.
CGAGCAGGGGCAGAACGAGAACGAGCCGCAAACCGGAGCCCGAACCTCCGGAGCCCGAACCCCCTGCCCGCCGGGTCCCGGCCCCCGTGCGAGCCGCCCCCCGGCTCCGCGCGTCGCGACGCCGGACGCCGCTGGCCTCCCTAGCGTCGCTCGCCGCCACGTACCTCTCCCCGTACTGTGTCCGCCGTGCCCGGTCCGGTTCATTCTCCCACCCGGTAAGGACGAACACACGGGCCGATCAGTTCACCCCGAAGCCGAGAACCCCACCAGGACGAAAAGTAACCGTCCGACCACACACCGCCCCACCGGACGGCGACGCCCCGCCCGCGCGGGGTATCCGTTTGCGGCACCCACCGGTGCGCCATGTAGGCTGTTGCCTCTTCCACGGGTGCGTAGCTCAGGGGTAGAGCGCTGCTCTTACAAAGCAGATGTCGGCGGTTCGAAACCGTCCGCGCCCACCAGCACAAAGGCCCCGCAGCTCATCACTGCGGGGGCCTTTGACGGTAGAGGCTGACGGCAGTCTCACTCGGGACGGCGCCGGCGGAGCAGTCGGTCCATGTGTCCCATCGCCTCCCTCCGGCGCTCGTCGGAGACGTGGGTGTAGATGTTCATGGTGACGGCGATCTGCGAGTGTCCCAGGATCTCCATCACGACCCGCGCCGGCACGCCCGCGGCGAATAGGAGCGTCGCGCACCCGTGCCGGGCGTCGTGCAGCCGGATCCGGGGGAGCCCGGCCGCCTCCCCGATGCGCTGGAACGAACGGCTGAGGTTCATCGGCTCGACCGTGCGGCCGGTACGCGTCGTAAAGACGTAGTCACTGTCCTGCCAGTCCTGCCCCGCCGCGTCCCGCTGCGCGGCCTGGCGGAGCCGCTGCCAGCGCAGCGGGGGCACGCACATGAGGGGGAGAGGGACGACGCGGCTCCGACGGTTCTTCGTGGAGTCCGCGTACAGCTCGTTCTGCACCCGCTGGATCTGGTTTCGCACGGTGAGGGTGCGACGCTCCAGGTCGATGTCCGACCAGCGCAGCCCGAGAACCTCCCCGCGGCGCAGCCCGAGAGCCACGGCCAGGACGAACGCCGCGTACAGCGCGTCCCCCCTCGCTGCCTCCAGGAAGGTCGTCGTCTGTTCTAGGTCCCACGGCTCCAGCTCCCGCTGCTCCACCCGCGGGGCCGGTACGAGCTTGACCACGTTCCGGCTGATGAGTTCCTCCCGGCAGGCGGCGCTGAGAGCACTGCGCAGGACTCGGTGCGACTCCTTGGCCGTGGCCGGAGACGCCTTGGCCGAGACGGCGGCGAGCATCCGGCGCACATCCGCCGCCCCAAGGTTCTCCAGGCGCTTGGTCCCGATGTTGGGGATCAAGTAGAGACGGACATGAGTCTCGTACTTCGCGTACGTCGTCTTCTTACGATCGTCCTTGACGAACTGCTCCAGCCAGTACGGGAGCCACTCGGAGAGCTTGGCTGAGCGGGTCGGGGTCGGGATGCCCTGGCGGTCCCGGCGGACGAGTTCCTGCCGCTTGGCGTCGCACTCCTCCCAGGTCGCGCCGTACACCGTCTTCCTCTTCCGAGTGCCGTCCGGCTGCGGGACGTACACGCGGGCTTCGTAGCGGCCGTCCTTGCGCTGCCAGATGCTGCCAGCGCCGTTCGGGTTCCTCTTGCGCGCCATCAGGCGGATTCCTCCAGGCGGTTGTTCATGTAGGTGCGGAGTGCGTCGAGGGGGATGCGACGGCAGCGGCCTTCGGTGTAGCTGGGCAGGGCGTGGGATCGGATCAGGTCGTAGACCTTGCCGCGGCTGAACTTCAGGGCGGCCATGACCTCAGGGACGGTCACGGCGGTGTGACTGGTCGGGATCGGGGTCGTCAAAGCAAGCCTCCTCGGCTCCTTCTTGAGGGGCGAAAAAGTTGGAGTGACATTGCGCTGAGTTGCGACTCATCGCGACTCAAGCGACTCAGAGAGTCGGTTTTAGGGCGATTCCGGCGTATGTGGCCACCTGTCGGCCGTACGCGTCGCGGGGTCGGGTGCGGTGGAGCTGGGGGACGACAGAGAGCAGGTTGCGGCCGAAGAGCTGCTTGGTCCCGATGGCCCTCACACCGTTGTCCTCGGCCCACTCCCGCCAGGCACCCCACAGCGCGTCCACGGGGACCTCGCAAGCGGGGCCGGTGGTGCAGCGCTCCCGGACGAACGCGGAGGTGGGCGAGGCGGTGTCCTGCATCATCGTGACCGCGTCCTGCGAGGAGGCCGGCTCGGTGATCCGGCCGACGTGCTCCAGGCGGGCCAGGCCGTCGAGAGCCCAGTTGATGATGCCGGGCATCTCCGCGGCGAGCTTGCCGGTCAGCTCGGTGTCCTCCTTGCCGAGCCAGGAGACGGTCATGTTGAGGACGATGAACCGGCGGGCGATGACGCCGGAGGAGTCACCGAAGTTCGGCAGCTCGTTGGTCAGCACCATGAGCCGGGTCGGCAGCTTCCCGGTCCAGGGCTCGCGGTATTTGCGGTCGATGTCGATGGTGTCCTCGCCGGAGATGGTCAGCAGCCGTTCGACGACCTGGCCGCCGTCGCCGGAGAGGCGAGCGTCGGAGATGACGGCGAGCGGCTTGCCGATGAGAGTGGAGAGCCCGAAGTTCGTGCCCAGGCCGGCGAGCGTGGGCCCGGCCAGGTTTTCCTTGCCGACCAGCTCTTTGAGGATCCGGGCGATGGTGCCCTTCCCGGAGCGGGAGGGCCCTTTCATGAGCAGGATCTTCTGCTGGTCGGTGCGCCCGGAGAGCACGTAGCCGAACCACTCCTGAAGGGCGGCGATGGACTCCGGGTCGTCCGGCCAGATCCCGGCCAGGAACGCCTCCCAGGTGGGGGCGGTAGCGTCGGAGTCGTAGTCGTAGGGGACGGAGACGAGGTTGAAGAAGCCGGGGCCGTGCGGCAGCAGGACCCGGTCCCGGATACGCAGCAGCCCGTTCTGGCAGGCGACGATGGGGCTGGTGTCGTGCTTGCCGCTCTCGCCGTCGACCCAGGACGGGGTATCGGTCTCGGTGGACATGAAGGTGATCGCACTCAGCGCGTCGAGCAGGTTGCTGATCTTCGTCTTCGTCGGTGCCCACTCCCGCATCTCGGGGAAGCCATCTTTGTCGGTGCCGGCGCAGAAGGTGGCGTGCTCCAGGCGCGTGTAGAGCCCGGCGCGCATCTGCTGCTCGTCGTACTCCCGCCAGCACGTTCCGGTCCAGCGCATCCACGATCCGCGCCAGCGGCGCAGTCGCAGGTGTCCGTCCTGGGTGTGCCAGTCGGGCACGAGCCGGCGGGCGACGGCGAGTGGGTTGGACGGCGAGGGCAGCTCCTCGGCCGCGCTCACGCGACCACTCCCAAGACGGCGCCCATGCCGTTGGTGACGGCGCGGCGGGCGTAGGGCTCGGGGACGCCGACGGACACGGCGGCGTCGATGATCTGCGCGCCCAGGCTGCCCAGGTCGCACGGGCCGGGGCAGGCAGTGTGCTGCTTGGCCAGGAACCGGGCAACCCCGTAGGCGGCCGTGCCAGCGCCGGTCTCGCGGTGGGCGAGGATGCGGGCGAGGCCGCGTTCCAGGCCGGTGCGGACGTAGACGTCGGTGTGGCGGCAGCCAGTGGCCACGCTCCGATCCCACCGGGTTGGGGCGGAAGAGTCCAGGGCCCCGGGGGCGGGGGTGGATTCTTCCTTCTCCATCAGGGCGAAGACGACCGGGGGCAAGAGGGTCATGGTGCCGGTGCCGGGGCCGAGCCAGCGGGCGTAGGACATGAGGGACTTGATGTCGACGCCATCCCGGACGTGGTTGGCGGAGGGCATCGTGCCTCGGTAGATCCAGTGCTCCCCGCGCGTTGTGCCTACGACGCGGGTCGGGGGCAGGCTCTTCCGGGCCCAGGTGACGGCGGAGGTGTCGTCGAGGTCGACCACGGTCACTCCGGCGCCGCCCGGATGGTAGGCGACGACCCCGGCACGGCGCCACGCGCTCGTCCAGGCTGGGGAGGTAAGGACGTGGGGGTCGGTAGTGGCGGCGGCCCAGGCGTGGCAGGGACGGGGGCAGGTGCAGGGGCCGGGGGTCTTCATGTTCGGCCGTCCGCCACACGCGTTCCTCGCGCAGGTGGAGCAGTTACCGAAGGGGCCCTTGTCGGCCCGCAGCGGCAGTACTGGAACCCCACTGGCGGCGAGGGAGAGCGCGTTGTCCAGGACGTTGCACTCTCGCCGGATGGGGATCGGATGAGTCATGCTGAAGACCTCCAGGTCAGCTAGATCGGGAGTGAGGGCGGCCCCGGCTTTGGCGAGACGGGGGCCGCCCTCGGTCGTGCTGGTCAGGACGCAAGGTCGGGCTGATGCCAGGTGGGCAGGCCGTCCAGCACGCGGGTGCGCCAGCGCAGGGCGTAGTCCAGGCAGTTGGCGCAGTTCTTGTGGGTGTGGTCCGGGAGTGGGGGGCGTTTGCGGGCGTGGTAGCTCCAGGCCAGGGAGTCGGCCGAGGCCAAAAGGTGGCCGACCCGGGCCAGGCCCAGGGTCTTGAACCCGAAACCGTGCAGACGCAGCCCGTGGGCGGCCATGGCGGTGACGATGGCCGCGCCCTCGGTGGTGGACTGGCGGCGGCAGACCGAGCCAAGTCCCACGACCGGTTCGGCCCGCAGGTCCACCCCGGCCTTCTTGTAGAGCTCCCGGCAGTGCTCGTACTCCGGGATCGTGTTGCCCTGCAGGGTGGGGATGATCCGCAGGTCGGGTGCCAGGCTGCGCAGGTCGAGGAAGTTGTTCACCGTGCGCCGCTGGTGCTCGACCACGCTCAATCCGGTACCAGCGAAGCGCAGGGGTCCGGCCTCTCCGCCGTGGAT
>NZ_JBHXRW010000037.1:0-81691 GCF_042716635.1 Streptomyces sp. NPDC058664
ACCTATATCTCCCACAACCCTAATGTCGGCAGCTACAGATGTTTATCAGCGACAGCTGTTGGGGAACACGTTCCCATCCGGTGCTGCATCCGTCCGGCGGGACGGATGCGGCACCTTCGTGCGCGCCGGCGCCCGTCATTGGTCCGGACGAATGACGGTGCTTCCGGGCGGTTGACGCGCGTCGACTCCAGCGGCCACGCTGCACACGGCAGCACGCATGGCAGGTGCACATCAACCCACCGACGGAGGCCCGCACGATGCCCGGACGCGCTCTCACCTCACTCCTCCCCAGACTCCTGCTCGCCTTCGCCCTGCTGGTCACCGGCATGGCGGGCGTGGTCGCCACCGCCGGGACCGCCCGGGCGGACGCCTGCTACACCTGGTCCCGCACCCTGTCCCAGGGCGCCACCGGCGCCGACGTGACCCAGCTGCAGATCCGCGTGGCCGGGTACCCCGGCTACGGAGGCGTGCTCGCGATCGACGGGTCCTACGGGCCCGCCACCGTCGCCGCCGTCAAGCGCTTCCAGACCGCGTACGGCCTCGCCGCCGACGGCGTCGCGGGACCCGCGACCTTCTCGAAGATCTACGGGCTCCAGGACGACGACTGCACGCCGATCCACTTCTCCTACGCCGAACTGAACAACTGCAACAGCACCTGGGCGGGAGGCGCGGTGAGCGCGGCCACCGCCAAGTCCAACGCCCTGCGGACCATGTGGAAGCTGGAGGCACTGCGGCACGCCCTCGGCGACGCGTCGATCCGGGTCACCAGCGGCTTCCGCAGCCACGCCTGCAACGACGCGGTCGGCGGCGCCTCGTCGAGCCGTCACCTGTACGGCGACGCGGCCGACCTCGGCGCCGGCCCGCACTCGCTGTGCCGGCTGGCCCAGCAGGCCCGCAACCACGGGTTCAACGGGATCCTCGGCCCCGGCTACGCGGGCCACGACGACCACACCCACCTCGACCACCGCGACAGCCGCTTCTGGTCCGCCCCCAGCTGCGGCATCTGACACCCGTCCCCCTGAGCGCGGACGCGCTCGGGGGGACTCCCGCACCACCGGCTCCGCCGACGTGACACACCCCGGCGGCAGGCACCCGCCGGACCACGACCCCGGCCCGCCCGCGCCCGACAGGACTCCCGTACCGGCGACTCCGTCGAAGCGACGTGCCCCGACGGCCGGCCCCGCCGGAGCGTCCTCCCGGCGGTCCCCGCCGGAGCACCGCCCGGCCGCCCCAGCCGGAGCGCGCGCCCGGTCCGCCCGCGCTCAGCAGGACTCCCGCACCACCAGCTCCGTCGGGAGGACATGGCGGCCGGCGCTCTCCGGAGCGCCCGCGATCTCCCGGAGCAGCATCCGCGCCATCGTGCGGCCCATCTCCTCGATGGGCTGCCGCACGCTCGTCAGCGGTGGGTCCATCAGCCGCGCGACCGGCGAGTCGTCGACCCCGACGAGTGCCACGTCCTCGGGCACCCGCCGCCCCGCCTCCCGCAGCGCCCCGCGCGCGCCCGCCGCCATCACGTCGGAGGCGGCGAAGACGGCGTCGAGGTCCGGGCTGCGGTCGAGCAGCTCCCGCATGGCCCGCCGGCCGCCCTCCTCGGTGAAGTCGCCGGTCGAGACCAGTGCCTCGTCGGGCCCGAGTCCGGCCTCCGTGAGGCCCGCCCGGTAGCCGCCGAGGCGGGCGCGGGCCACGTACATGTCGAGCGGTCCCGTGACGGTCGCGATCCTGCTCCGTCCGCGTGCCACGAGGTGGGCGACCGCGGCCCGTCCGGCGCCGATGTTGTCGGAGTCGACGTACGGCACGGGCTCCGCCTCCGCGCGGCGCCCGTTCATGACCACCGGGATGCCCAGTTCCCTGATCCGGTCGGGCAGCGGGTCGTCGCCGTGGACGGAGGCGAGCAGCACCCCGTCGACGCGCTGGGCGGCGAGGTACTGTTCGAAGCGCTGCCGCTCCTGTTCGCTGCGGACCAGGGTGAGGAGCAACTGCTTGTCGGCTTCGGCGAGTTCGGCGCTGACGCCGCGGATGAGGTCGAGGAAGTAGGGCTCGGCGAAGAGCCGGGCCTCGGCCTCGGGGATGACCAGCGCGATCGCGTCCGTACGGCTGCCGGCCAGGGCGCGGGCGGCCTGGTTGGGGACGTAGCCGAGTTCGGCGACGGCTCTGGCGACGGCCGTTCTGGTCTGCTCGCTCACCCGGGGGGAGCCGTTGATCACCCGGGAGACCGTGCCCCGGCCGACCCCCGCCCTGGCGGCCACCTGCTCCAGAGTGGGTCTGCCGCTCTGCCGTGCGCTCACAACTCCCGAACTCCCCTCGTAGGACAACGTGCAGCTCACCACGGCCCTCCGGGGACGGAAGCAGAGGTGGGAGCGCTCCCACGATAGTCCACTTCCGCACCCGTGCGCCATGAGCGTGCGTTCAGGAGATGACGCGACCGTCCACACAACGGGCCCCGAAACCCCCGGAAAACCTTCCGGTAACGAATCCGCGTTCATGTCTTGACACCCGCACCCGCCAGGCAGCAACCTTCCGGCAACGACGTGGGAGCGCTCCCATTCGGGAACGCGTACAGCCTTCATCAGGTCCTGGCAGGCGCCGCCGAGCCGCGATCAGCCGGCCGGGCCTCTTGGCGCACAACGAGCACCACCTTGGACGAGGAGAGTGGAATGCGCACTTCCAGCAGCAGACGCGGACGCCGTGCGGCGATCGCGGCGGTCGCCGTCGTCGTGACCGGCACGACCCTGCTCACCGGTTGCGGCAGCGACGAGGACAACGGCAAGGGCGGCACCGGCGCCAAGCCCGGCGAGAAGATCACGCTGCGGATCGGGACCTTCGGTTCCTTCGGCTACGACAACAAGACCGGCGCCAAGCTCTACGCCGAGTACGAGCGGCTCCACCCCAACATCAAGATCGAAGAGTCGAACGTCTCCGACGGCCAGAAGTACTGGGACACCCTGAAGCTGCGCCTCTCCCAGAACAGCGGCGTCGCCGACATCCAGGCCGTCGAGGTCGGCTACATCGCCGAGGCGACCGGCACCGCCATGGCCGGTAAGTGGGTCGACCTGAGCAAGGAGGGCGGCGCCAAGCCCGAGGACTTCCTCGACTGGAAGGTCAAGCAGGCGACGACCGCCGACGGCAAGCTCATCGCCCTCGGCACCGACATCGGCCCCATGGCCGTCTGCTACAACAAGGACCTCTTCGCCAAGGCCAAGCTGCCCACCGACCGCGACGCCGTCGCCAAGCTGTGGGCCGGCGACTGGGACAAGTTCATCGAGATCGGCGAGAAGTACAAGGCGGCCGCGCCCGCGGGCACCTCCTTCCACGACTCGGCGAGCGGCCTCTTCAACGCCGTCGTCTCCAGCGACCCGGTGCAGTACGCCAACACCAGCGGCGAGCTCGACTGGGAGAACAGCCCCGGCGTGAAGAAGGCCTGGGACACGGCCGTCAAGGCGGCCCAGGGCGGCCTCACCGCCAAGCTGCGCCAGTTCGACGAGAAGGGCACCTGGAACGCGGGCTTCAAGAACTCGAAGTTCGCCACCGTCGCCTGCCCCAGCTGGATGACCGGCATCATCAAGGACCAGGCGGGCCCGGCCAACCAGGGCAAGTGGGACATCGCCGCACCTCCGGTCGCCGGCAACTGGGGCGGCTCCTTCCTCGCCGTGCCGAAGGCCGGCAAGCACACCAAGGAGGCCGCCGAGCTCGCCGCCTGGCTGACCGCGCCCGAGCAGCACGCGAAGGTGTTCGCGGTCAACGGCAACATCCCCTCGTCCAAGGACACGCTCTCCTCCTCGGCGGTCCAGGACGCGAAGCTGCCGTACTTCGGCGAGACCCCGGTCGGCAAGATCTTCTCCAGCGCGGCGGCCGGCATCACCCCCGCCGTGATCAGCCGCTACGACGGCCAGGTGAAGACCTTCCTCACCGACAACGGCATCCTCGACATCGAGCAGCGCGGCACCGACCCGGCGAAGGCCTGGGAGAACGTCAAGAAGCTGGTCGACGACAAGATCGACCAGTAGCGGGGGCGCCTGCCGGTCCGCCGCCCGTGGGCGGCGGACCGGCACCGTCCGCACCACCGCACGCATCGACCTGGAAGGACGCCCCCGTGGCCACCTCCGTTCGGGCGAGGCCGGACGGCTCCCCGCCGCCCGCCGCACCGCCCTCCTCCTCCGGCCCGCGTGGCCGCCACTCCGCCCGGGGCGGCTGGCGCAGCACGCTCTACCGCTGGGACCTCAAGGCGATCCCGTACGTCTTCATCGCCCCCTTCTTCCTCACCTTCGCCGCCTTCGGGCTCTTCCCGCTGATCTACACCGGCTGGCTCTCGCTCAACCGGGTCGAACTCGGCGGCGACCCGACCTGGAAGGGCCTGGAGAACTACACCGACCTCGCGACCAGCGAGTTCTTCTGGAACGCGCTCTTCAACACCTTCACCATCGGGATCATCTCGACCGTTCCCCAGCTGCTCATGGCCCTGGGCCTGGCGCACCTGCTCAACTACAAGCTCCGCGGCCGAGGCTTCTTCCGGGTCGCGATCCTCGCCCCGTACGCCACTTCGATCGCGGCGGCGACGCTGGTCTTCGCCCAGCTGTTCAACACCGACTACGGGATGATCAACGGCGTCCTGGGCTGGTTCGGGTTCGACCCGGTGAACTGGGAGTCGTCCAAGTGGCCGGCGCAGATCGCCATCTCGGTGATCGTCACCTGGCGCTGGACCGGCTACAACGCCCTGATCTACCTGGCCGCCATGCAGGCGGTGCCGCAGGACCTGTACGAGGCGGCCTCCCTGGACGGGGCCTCGCGCTGGCGCCAGTTCATCAGCGTCACCATCCCCTCCATCCGGCCGACCATCCTCTTCACGATCATCGTCTCCACCATCGGCGCCACCCAGCTCTTCGGCGAGCCGATGCTCTTCGGCGGCAGCGTCGGCATCAGCGGCGGCAGCGGCAACCAGTTCCAGACGCTGAGCCTGCTGATGTACGAGAAGGGGTGGGTGACCGGCGCGCTGGGCCAGGCCTCGGCGATCGCCTGGGTCATGCTCCTGCTCCTGCTCCTGATCGGCGGCGTCCAGGCGCTCGTCTCCCGCCACAACCGCAAGAAGCTGGGGGGCTGACCTCATGGCCCGCACACTCGACACGACGCCGGCCGAGGCCGAGGCCCCGGCGGCCCGGTCCGGACTCCGCTTCCGGCAGTCCGCCGGCCGCCAGCACCACGCGGGACCGCTGACCTACGTCCTGCTCGCCGTGGCCGCGTTCGTCTCGCTCTTCCCGCTGTACTGGAACGTGGTCGCCGCCTCGCACACCGGCGAGCGGGTCGTGGAGGCCCCGGCGCCGCTGCTGCCCGGCAAACGCCTCCTGGACAACCTGAGCTTCGCCTGGAACCAGGTGGACATGGGCGAGGCGCTGATCAACACGACGATCGTGGCGAGCCTGGTGGCACTGTCCACCGTGCTGTTCTCCACCCTCGCCGGCTTCGCCTTCGCCAAGCTGCCCTTCAAGGGCCGGGGCATGCTGCTCTCCCTGGTGGTCGCCACCATGACGATCCCGCCGCAGCTCAGCGTCATCCCGCTGTACCAGATCATCACCGACCTCGGCTGGTTCGACCAGCTCCAGTCGGTCGTCCTGCCCTCCCTGGTCGCCGCCTTCGGCGTGTTCTTCATGCGCCAGTTCCTGGTGGAGGCCCTGCCGATGGAGCTGGTGGAGGCGGCCCGGATGGACGGGGCGCACAGCCTGCGGATCATCTGGCACGTGGTGTTCCCGATCGCCCGGCCGGCCATGGCCGTGCTCGGCATGCTGGTCTTCGTCCAGGCGTGGAACGACTTCTTCTGGCCGTTCATCGCGCTCACCCCGGACGGCAGCCCCACCCTTCAGGTGGCGCTCGCCGGACTCGGCGCGGGAAACCACACGGTGGACCACTCCATCGTGCTGACCGGCGCCCTGATATCCACCGTGCCACTGCTGCTCGTCTTCGCCTTCCTCGGCAAGCACATCGTGGGCGGCATCACGGCCGGCGCCGTCAAGAGCTGACCGGCCGCTCTCCGCAGGGCCTGCCCGTTCCGGGCCGCACACCCGCTCCGGGCCGCACGCCCTCTGTCGTACCGCACGTACCGAACGTACCGACCCCGTACCCGTGTTGGGAGCTCTCTCCTATGACCGCGTCCGAAACCCGGCCGCTCACCGCCACCCGCTCGTTCCCGTCCGACTTCCTCTGGGGCGCGGCCACCGCCGCGTACCAGATCGAGGGAGCGGCGGCGGAGGACGGCCGTACCCCGTCCATCTGGGACACCTTCTCGCACACCCCCGGAAAGGTCTTCGAGGGCCACACCGGCGACGTCGCCGTGGACCACTACCACCGGTTCCGCGAGGACGTCGGCATCATGTCCGAACTCGGCCTGAACGCCTACCGGTTCTCCGTCTCCTGGTCCCGGGTCCAGCCCACCGGCCGGGGGCCCGCCGTCCAGAAGGGCCTCGACTTCTACCGCTCGCTCGTCGACGAGCTGCTCGCCGCCGGGATCGAGCCGGCCCTCACCCTCTACCACTGGGACCTGCCGCAGGAGCTGGAGGACGCGGGCGGCTGGCCCGAGCGGGCGACCGCCGAGCGGTTCGCCGAGTACGCGGGCATCGTCGCCGACGCGGTCGGCGACCGGGTCAAGCGGTGGACCACGCTCAACGAGCCCTGGTGCAGTGCCTTCCTGGGGTACGGCTCCGGGGTCCACGCCCCCGGCCGCACGGACGCGGTCGCCTCCCTGCGGGCCGCGCACCACCTCAACCTGGGCCACGGTCTCGCGGTCCAGGCGCTGCGGGCCGCGATGCCGGCGGACCGTCAGATCTCGGTCTCCCTCAACCTGCACGAGGTGCGCCCGCTGACCGGTTCGGCGGCGGACGCGGAGGCGGCCCGCCGGATCGACGCGGTGGGCAACCGGATCTGGCTGGGCCCGATGCTGGAGGGCGCCTACCCGGAGGACCTGATCGCCGACACGGCGCACCTCACGGACTGGTCCTTCGTCCGGGACGGCGACACGGCCGCGGCGCACCAGCCGCTGGATCTGCTCGCCATCAACTACTACGCGCCGACCATCGTCTCCGAGGTCCCGGAGGGGGCCGAGAAGCCCCAGGACGACGGTCACGGCAACAGCGAGTTCTCGCCGTGGCCCGGCGCCGACTCGGTCGCCTTCCACCGGGGTCCCGGCGAGCCGACCGCGATGGGCTGGGCGGTCGACCCGAGCGCCCTCTACGACCTGCTGAAGCGGGTGTCCGACGCGTATCCGCAACTCCCGCTGGTCATCAGCGAGAACGGGGCGGCGTACGAGGACGTGGTCTCCCCGGACGGCTCGGTGCACGACCCGCAGCGCGCCGCGTACGTGCACGCGCACCTGGAGGCCGTGCACCGGGCGATCAGCGACGGCGTGGACGTGCGCGGCTACTTCCTGTGGTCGCTGCTCGACAACTTCGAGTGGGCGTACGGCTACGCGAAGCGGTTCGGGGCGGTCCGGGTGGACTACGACACCCTGGAGCGGACCCCCAAGTCGAGTGCCCGCTGGTACGCGCGGGTGGCGCGGACGGGTGAGCTGCACGCCCCTGATGCCGCGTCCTGACGTCCCACGACGGGGAAGGCCGTGCCGGGTTCGCCGGCACGGCCTTCCTTCACGGGGTGGGCGTCGGTCAGATGTCGATGACCCGGTAGCCGATGACGTACACGCCGCCGGATCCCTCGACGGAGCGCCACTGGGTCTCGGCGCCGACCTCGCTGCCGGTGACGAGCGTGGCGCCGAGCTTGTCGTCGCCGCTGGTCGAGTCGTAGTCCCAGAGGGTCATCGTGCGGGCCTGCTCCTTGCCGAGGATGAGGGCCGCGTTGCCGTTGCCGTCGGCCATGGAGCGGACGTAACCGCTGCCCATGGTCTGGTACTTGATGCCGTTGCCGGGCCAGACCTTGACGGCGTTGCCGTTGGCGTCGGTGATCTTGAGGTACGCCTCGTCGTGGTCGCCCTCGCTGTTCTTCTGGCAGTGCAGCTCGACCAGTTCGATCCGCACGTAGTCGATCGGCTCGGCCTGTGCGGTGCCGGCGAAGGCGGCGACGCTGCCGAGTGCGAGGAGCGCGGTGGCCGCGGTGCGGACGAATCGGTTCTTGCGCATGTGGTCCCCCCACATGTCGGGTCACTCGTGTGACGGTGGTTCCGGCCCGCCTCTTCCGGGCGGGTCCGGTGTGCCGTTCCCCTCGGCACATCACCTACTGTGCCCGTCCGGCGCGCCCGGTTCTACGCGCGTTCCGCTGGACGGAACAGCGCCGTTCGACGGTGGTTCAGAGCACGGGGGCGGCGGCGGGCGGGAGCGTTCTCCGCGGCCCGCCGCTCCGGGCGAGCGCGCGGCTGACCGCGGCCCCGGCCTCGGTGACGGCCCGGGCGAGCGCGTCGAGCGGCCGGCCCGCCTGCACCATGCCGGCGAGGGCCCCGACCGTACGCCCGTCCGGGGTGCGGACCGGCAGCGAGGCGCAGCACACGCCGTCCATCACGTCCTCCCGGTCGAGGATCGCGCCGCCGCGGAGCGGTCCCCGCAGGGCCTTTCCCGCGGCGGTGTCGAGCCGGAACGCGATGCCGTCCCGTACCGGGAAGAGCGGTTCGAGGTCCCCCGGCACCGAGCCGACGGTGATCGCCATGTCCTCGCGCAGCACGGCGAGGACCACGCTCGCGCCGGTGGCGGCCCTGAGCCGCTGGAGCGGCAGCCGGGCGGCGGACCGCAGACCGGGGTGCGGCTCCCAGGCCTGGCCGAGGCGGTACAGCTGGGGGCCGACCCGGTAGCGGTTGCCCTTCCGCTCGACGGCGCCGAGCGTGACCAGCTGGTCGAGGAGCCGGTGGACGCTGCCCTTGGGGACCCCGCAGGCCAGCGCCAGTTCGGTCACCCCGGCCTCGTCGCCGCTCCGGCGCAGGGCGTCGAGCAGCGCGAACGCCCCCTCCAGCACTCCCCGGCCACGCTCCCGCCCGGTGCCGCCGGCGCTCAGCCGCGCTTCCGCGTCGGCGTGCGCCCGTACCTCCGTGTCGCCGCTCAGCCGCGCCTCCGCGCCGCCGTGCGCCCGTGCCTCCGTGTCGGCGTGGGCCCGGCCGGGTCGGCCGCCGCGTTCCGGTCGCCGTACGCCGGCGTGTGCCCGGCCGAGATCGTCTCTGCCCGCTCCACGTCCCTCACCGGTGTCCATGAGTCCCCCCGACTCCGCACGCCCGGCCGTGACCCCGACGGCACGGCTCCGGGCCTGCCTCCCACCATGCCGCAGACCGGACGATTCCGGCGAAGGGCTTGCCTCCTCCGTCGTGTCGCGGGCAAAACGCGCCTTAGGGTGTCGGAACATGAGAGACGTTCAACCGCCCGCCTCCCGGTCCCGTCGGCGCAGGACCGCCGGCCTGGTCGCCGTCGCCCTGGCCACCGCCGTCGCGGGCCTCGCGACGGCCTTCGCCGCCGACCCGCCCTCCCGGTCCGCGCCCCGCCCCGGACCGGAGGCGACGACGCCGGCGAGCCCCTGGATGCGGGTGCCCGGAGGGCCGCCGACGGTGATCGCCCACCGGGGTGCCTCGTCGGCCGCCCCCGAGAACACCCTGGTCTCCGGCGAGGTGGCCCGGCGGGGCGGGACCGTCTGGATCGAGAACGACGTCCAGCCCAGCGAGGACGGCGTGCCGTACGTCCTGCACGACCCGACCGTCGACCGGACGACCGACGGCACGGGCCCGATCCGTTCCCTGACCTCCGCGCAGCTGGACACCCTGGACGCCGGCTCCTGGTTCGCCCCCGCCTACGCCGGGGTCCGGGTCCCGACCCTGGCCGCCCAGTTGGCGGACCTCAGGCAGCGCGGCGGGAAGCTGCTCCTGGAGATCAAGGGCCGGCACAGCCGCGCCGACGTGGACCGGATCGTGCGGGAGATCCGCGGCCAGGGCATGACCGACCGGGTCTTCGTCCAGAGCTTCGACATCTCCTCCCTGCGGTACGCCCACGAGCTCGCTCCCGAACTGCCGCTGGGCCTGCTGCGCGACACCCTGGACGCGGACCCGGTCGCGCTCGCCGAGGAGCTGGGCCTCGCCGCGTACAACGCCTCGGACGCCGCCCTGTCCACCCGTCCGGGGCTCGTCTCCGAACTGCACGCCGCGGGGCTCGCCGTCTACGTGTGGACGGTCGACAGGCCGGCCCGCTGGAAGGCCCTGGACGCGCTCGGCGTGGACGGCATCATCACCAACCGTCCGACCGAGCTGGGCGGCTGGTGGGCCGGCCGTACGGTCTGAGCGGCCGTCGGCCCGCCCGGCGTTCCGCGCGTGGTCCGTACCCCTACGGCGTGACCTTGATGTCGTCGACGAAGGACCGGACCATGATCGCGGCGGTGAAGATGACGGTTCCGGGCTTGATGAGGCCGTCGTCGCCCTTCACCTGGACGGTGCGCTCCCCCAGGAAGGTGAAGGTCTTGCTGTCGAAGATCCATTCGGTGCGTGCCCCGCTGGTCTCGTCGAGCCGCGCGACCGCGACTCCCTTGCGGCCGACGGCGTCGGTGGCGCTGTCCACCAGGACGACGCCGGGGATCTTCGCGGCGGCCCGGTAGAGCGCCGCCGTGAGCCGGGGAGTCGGCCAGCTCTCGACGAGCAGGTCCCCGATGGTGGTGAAGGCCTGCTGGTCCTTGCCGTTGCCCTGCCCCTCGGTCTCCTCGTAGATCTTCCGCAGCAGGGCATCGGGGTCGGTGGGGAGGGTGGCGAGGTAGTCGTGCGAGGGGGCTCCGAGGTGCGGCTTCGGCGTGTTGCCGGTCTCGTCGGTGCCTTCCAGGGTGATGCCCTCGGGGCCGGTGGTGCCGGGCTCGATGAGCCAGCCCCTGAGACCGTCGGGGGAGCGCCAGGACTGCCGGGTGTGCAGGGGCCGGCTGACGACGCTGCTGACGCCGTCGACGGTCCTCACGTGCGTGCCCGCGGTCCGCGTCTCGATGTAGACGTACTGGCCCGCGCGGCTCTTCGGGGCGTCCGCCCCGGCCGCGGCCAGCGAGATCCGGTCGAGGAAGCGGGGCGCTCCGTGGGCGTCGACGGCGCCGATGCTGGTGGTGAGGGCGGGTCCGGCGGCGAGTTCGGCGGGCTCCTGGGGTCCGCCGGGGGTGAGGACGAGGACGCCGACGGCGAGTGCGCCTGCGAGCGCGGTCGCGGCCGGCAGGAGGACCGCCTTCCGCAGGAAGGGGTTGCGCCGGGCGGCGGCGCGGCGGTCGTCGTGGATCTGGCTCATCAGGCGCTCCTTGTGGAACTGGTGGCGGCCCGGAGGAAGGTCGTGTTCCTCGGTCGCCGGGAGGTCTCCGCTCGCGAGCCGGTTCGCCGTACGGGGCTGGTTCGGGTCGGGGTTCATCGGATTCCTTCCTGCGCGGGCCGGACCGCGTTCACGCGATCACCTGTTGTCTGTCGGGGGCGGGACGCGGGTTCCCGTTTTTCCTTGGCGAGTTCTTCTGATTCGAGGGCGAGTTCGGCCTCGGCGCCGGCCCGGAGCCTGGCGCGGGCGCGGGAGAGCCGGGAGCGGACGGTGCCGACGGGGACGCGCAGGGCTCTGGCGACGTCGGTGTAGGCGAGGCCCTCCCAGAGGCAGAGTACGAGGACCTCGCGTTCGGTGCGGCGGAGCGTGCCGAGGGCCCGGAGCGTGGCCGCGATGCGGCGCCGGTCGTCGAGCCGGCCGGCGACCTCGGCGGCGTGGTCGGGCACGGAGGCCTCGGCCGGGCCCGCGGCGGCGTACGCGGCGGCGGCGGCCCGGTAGCGGCGGTTGCCCCGGCAGTGGTTGCGGGCCACGTTGGTGGCGACGCCGAGCAGCCAGGGCCGGAGCGAACCCCCTTCGGGGTCCACCTTCCGCCGCAGCCGCCAGGCCTCCAGGAAGGTCGCCGCCATCACGTCCTCGGCGACCGACCAGTCTCCGGTCAGCCGGAAGGCGTGGTTGTAGACGCTCCGGGCGTAGGAGTCGAAGAGTTCGGCGAAGGCCGAGGGGTCTCCGTCCCGGATCCGTGCGCGTGTGTCTGTGTTCACGTCTCTCGTCTGTCCGGGCCCGGGGACGGGTTCCCGTGACGACGGTCACACCAGGAGGTCAGTTCTTCCAGGAGGTCGGGGTTGACCACGCGCAGGATCGTCGCGACCTGCCCGGGATCGGCCGCCGCCCACAACACCTCGCGTGCCGACCGGTACTTGGCGGCGAGCCGGGCCCGGCGGTCGGGCGGCAGCGCGGCGGCCCGGTCCCGGCGGCTGTTGTGCGCGTTGTCGGCGATCTTCACGAGGGTGGCGTCGGGATCCTCCGTGATGCGGCGGATCTTCTCCTCGTAGGGGGTGCCGGGCCGGTTGGTGACGGCCTCGACGATGTCGACGACCCGGTCGGGGACGCCGGCGGCGCGGAGCCGCTCCGCCGTCCACGGGGTGTCCTCGACGACGTCGTGGAGGAGCCCGGCCATGACCAGGTGGGGGCCGAACGGCTCAAGGCCTGCGGCGACCGCGCGGACGTGTGCGACGTAGGGGACACCGATCTTGTCGGTCTGTCCGGCGTGCGCCCGGCCGGCGAGCGCGTCCACCTCGGCGAGTGTCTTCATCGCCCCATCATCGCGGGGCGCGGATCCGGGGGTCAGGTCAGCAGGTGGTTGGAGTGGGAGGAGCGGCGGGCCGCGGCGAGGAGGGCGTGGATCCGGGGGCCGGCCTGGTCGATGTCGGTGACGGGGGTGGGGAAGGGGAGCCGGACGTCCTGGTGGCCCGCGGGGTGTTCGAGCCGCAGGGTGATGCCGTACCGGTCGAGGGCGACGGGGAGGGCGCGGACCATGTCCCGGTCGGGGCGGGGCCGGACGAGGCGGAGGAGCAGGGGCACGAGTTCGCCGTGGCCGTCGACGAGGTGGGTCAGCATGGACGCCTCGCAGGTGGCCATGGGGTCGATGTCGGTCCCGTGGAGTTCTTCGAGGGTGACGAAGGTCCGGCCGTCGGCTTCCTCCAGGAGGGCCTGGCCGAACTCCATGCAGATGCTCGCGTTCGACTCCGGCTCGTAGGGGGTGGCCAGGAGCCCCGTCAGGGTGACGCGTGCGCGCAGCCGTTCGCGGACGGGGATGGGGGCGATGTCGGTGAACTCCAGGCGTACGGGGATCCGCGCGGCCTGTCCGGCGTGACTCTCCTCGGACGGGTCGTGCAGGTGGACGTGCCCCATCGGCCCGGTGCCGTCGAGGAGGTGCACCTCCTGGTGGACTCCGTCGGAGACGACGGTCATCGAGTGGGCGGCCGCCAGGATCGATCGCACGCGCTCGGCGGGGGTGGGCCGCGTGGCGCGGGGGGTGAAGGGACGCATCCGAGTTCTCCCGGGACAGGTGACGGAGACACTGTGACTTAGGTAAGCCTAAGCTAACCTATCGCCGATGGTGATGGAAGGGGCACCCGCGGCCACCCGGACGGGGCACTCATGGCCACCCGGAAGGGCGATCGACGCCCCATGTGATGATCTCTTCTTCGTCGAGCGGATCCGCGGGGATCCCTGGGGAGAGAGAACATGGCATACACGGACGCCAACGGCGTCGACCTGTCCGGCGTCACCGGCAGGCTCATCCAGACGGTCGACCTGGTGAAGGGCCCGGCCCCTCAGGCGATCGCCACCGACACCGTCAACGGACACGTCTTCGTGCTCCAGGTCGAGAGCTCGGCCACGGCACCGCAGGGCAACCTGTACCTGAACCGCATCGACCGCCGGACCGGCACGGTCACCGGCTCGATGCAGCTGAAGGGCTTCGGACACGGGCTCTCGATGGGCGCCGAGCCGGTGGGCGCCGACACGTACCTCTGGACCGAGGTCGGCCCGCTGCACGTCACCTCGGACGGCACGACCTTCGGCAAGGCCGTCACGCGGTTCCGGTTCGTCGACGGCTCGGTCCTCGACGGAGCGCTCGTACCGCAGGAGCGGAAGTTCACGCCGCCCGGCAGCACCTCGGGCGTCGGCCCGTCGCTCGACCCGGTGAACAACCTGCTGTGCGTCATGTACCACAAGGACGGAAAGCGGCACTTCACCCGGTACGACCCCGCCGCGGCCGCCGCCGGCTCATGGGTCCCGGTGGGCACCACCTTCGTCATGCCGGCCGGTGAGGACGTCACCCCCGCGGTGCCGTCGCCCTACCCGCTGCAAAAGACCCTCGTCTCCCAGGGCTTCACCGCACTGGGCGACGTCCTCTACTCGTACCAATGGGCGCCGTACGACAAGGAGAACAACCCGACGACGGTCCCCAGCGAGTTCCCCGGGATCGCCTTCCTCACCTCGTACTCGTGGACGACCGGCGCGCGCCTCGACCGGCAGGTGGTCACCAACGCCGACGGCCTCACCCGGCGCGAGCCCGAGGGCGTCGCCGTCGAGGTCGACCCCGCGACCGCGGAGACCCGGCTGCTGTTCGGCTTCAGCAACACCGTCCCCGGCACCACGGGTTCGCGTGACGTCACGATCGGCTGGTACCCCACGAAGCCCGCCGTGGACGGGGTCAAGGTGCTCGCGGACTGGGAGGACCTCGCCCTCGCGCCCGGCGTGTCCCCGGGCGCACAGCCCCCGCGCGGACGGCTGATCGCCCTCGCCGGCACCACCTACCTCCAGCTGCGCGGCACCCTCACCTGCTCCCCCGGCCTGACCGCCGACAGCAGGATCGGGACCCTTCCGCACCGGCTGCGCCCGACCCACTTGACCCGCCAGAACGTGCCCCGCAACAACAACACCGGCCGCTGCGTGTGCCGGATCGAGGCGGACGTCCACGGCGCGCTCTGGGCGTACGGCGCCACCAGCGACAACGCCACCACCTGGATCGACCTCGACGGCGTCTCGGTCGCCTGGCGATGACCGCCGGCCGCACCGCGACCGGCCTCCCCGCGGGTCACCCAGGACCCGCCGCGCCCGTCCCCCCGACCACCCGCCTCACCCGATCCGGAGGATCGAGCATGACCCAGCACACCACCAGCCGCCGCTCCCTGCTCACCGCGGCACTGGCCGCACCCGCCGTCGCCGTCGCCGCCCCGCTCCTGACGGCCACCCCGGCCGCCGCCGTGGACCCCGTGGACGGCTGCCAGACCGTCGTGGACTGGACGGCGATCGCCCTGGACCCGGCCGTGACGAACGTGGCCGGCGCGCCGGCCGAGGCCCGCGTGATACGGCTCGCGGGGACGGAGTTCCTCCAGCTGCGCGGCACGGTCACCTGTGACTTCGCCGCCGACGGCCGGCTCGGCACGCTGCCCGCCACCATCCGCCCGCCCAAGCTGACCCGCGGTGTCTGCCCCCGCAACAACAGCCAGGGCATCAACGCCGTCCGCATCGAGGCCAACACGGCCGGCGCCGTCAACGTCTACGGTCCCCAGTCCACGAACAAGGTGACCTGGATCCAGCTGGACAACTTCTCGTCCGTCCTGCGCTGAGTCCGCCGGAACTCCGGCAGGCCCCCGGCAGGCCTCGACAGACCCCCGGCAGACCCTGGGTAGACCCCGGGTAGAACCGCTCCCCCGGCGGGTAGTCCGCCCCGTGACACCCGGGAAAGGGGAGCGGTATGCGGGAAGAGGGTTCCGAGCGGAGACCACTGTCGGCGGCGGAGCTGTTCGACGGTCTGGGGCTCGCGTACGAGCGGGCCTTCGGGCACCTGCCGGCCCAGCTGGCGGCGGTCGACTGGCTCACGGCCCGCCTGGGCCCGGGGGCCCGGGTGCTCGACGTCGGCAGCGGCACCGGGCGGCCGGTCGCGGAGCTGCTCGTCCGGTCGGGGTGCGCGGTGACCGGCATCGACGTGTCCGGCACGATGGTCGACCTGGCCCGTGAGCAGGTGCCCGGCGCCCGGTTCGAGCGGGGCGACGTCCGCGACTTCGACGCTCCGCCGGGGAGCTTCGACGCCGTGTGCGCCTTCTTCCCGCTCCTGATGATGAGCCGGGCGGAGGCGGGCGCCGCCCTGGAGCGGATGGCGGGCTGGCTGGTGCCCGGCGGCCATCTGGTGACCGCCACGGTGCCCGCCGACGTGGACGGCGTGGAGATCGAGTGGATGGGCCGGCCGGTCAGGGTCTCCAGCTTCTCGGCCGAGGAGTACCTGCGCAGGCTCCGGGAGGACTGCGGTCTCGACGTCCTCCATCACGACGTGTCGGTCTTCCGGCCGGAGGACGAGCGGGCGGCCCCGGAGGAGCACCTCTTCTGCTACGCCCGCCGCCCCGGCGTGCCGGGCTGACCCGGCGCCGCCCGGCATCCGCCCGGCCCGGCGCCGCTCACGCCGGGTCAGGGCGCGTCGCCGGACCAGTCGAAGCGGCGGGGGTCGCCGGGGCGCGGCTCGTAGAGGGAGCGGCCGGCGGCGTAGCGGCCGAGCTCCGTCTCCAGGACCGCGCCGGCGGCCCGCTCCCCCGCCGTCCAGCCGGTGACGTCGAGGAGCAGGCCGTCGAGCGGCCCGCCGACCAGTTCGGCGTAGACCCGGCCGGGGCGGGGGCCCGGGCGGGGGTCGTCGTGGTCCTGGCCGTAGACCCGGCCCCTGAGCAGCTCCTCGTCCCTGTCCATACGGTCCAGCGTGCCAGCCACCACTGACAACGCCACTCCTGACGACGCCGAGGAACGTGTCCACCACACGGAACGCCGCAGGTCGAGGAGAAGAAGGTCACAGTCGTACACCCTCCTGCAGCTTTAGCGCTCTCCCCTAGCATCCGAGCATGACGGTCCTGCCTGACGACGGGCTCTCCCTGGCGTCCGAATTCCCTGACGCGCCACACGAACAGTGGCAACACCTCGTGGCGGGTGTCCTGCGCAAATCGGGCAAGGAGGTCTCCGGCGACGCCGCCGAGGACGCCCTGTCCACGCTCCTGGAGGACGGACTCGACATCCGTCCGCTGTACACGGCACGCGACTCCGTGCCCGACGCCGGTCTTCCCGGCTTCGCGCCGTTCACGCGCGGTGGCCGCGCCGAGGGCACCGCCCTCGGCGGCTGGGACGTGCGCCAGCGCCATCTCGCCGCCGACCGCGACGCGGTCCTCTCCGACCTCGAGAACGGCGTCACCTCCCTCTGGCTGGGCGTCGGCGGCACCGGCATCCCGGTCGCCTCCCTGGACACGGTCCTCGACGGCGTCTACCTCGACCTGGCACCCGTCGTCCTCGACGCGGGCGACGAGACGGAGGCGGCCGCCGAACGGCTCCTCGGGCTGTACGAGGAGCGGGGCGTCGCCGACGACGCGGCCCTGGGCAACCTGGGCGCCGATCCCCTGGGCCACGAGGCCCGCACCGGCCGCCCGGCGTACGGCCTGGCGTCCGTCGCCGGTCTCGCGCGCCGCTGCGCCGACCGCCACCCGGGGCTGCGCGCCCTGACCGTGGACGCGCTGCCGTACCACGAGGCCGGCGGCTCGGCCGCGCAGGAGCTGGGCTGCTCGCTCGCGACCGGCGTGGCCTACCTGCGGGGTCTGACCGACGCCGGACTGGGCGTCGCCGAGGCCTGCGCCCAGCTGGAGTTCCGGTACGCGGCGACCGCCGACCAGTTCCTGACCATCGCCAAGCTCCGTGCGGCGCGCCGGCTGTGGGCCCGGGTGGCCGAGGTCTGCGGCGCCCGGGAGGCGGGGGCGCAGCGCCAGCACGCGGTGACCTCGCCGGTGATGATGACGCGCCGGGACCCGTGGGTGAACATGCTGCGCACCACGGTGGCGACGCTCGCCGCCGGGGTGGGTGGCGCCGACAGCGTGACCGTGCTGCCCTTCGACGAGGCGCTCGGTCTGCCGGACGCGTTCGCGCGCCGGATCGCCCGTAACACCTCCACCGTCCTCATCGAGGAGTCGCACCTCTCCCGGGTGATCGACCCGGCGGGCGGTTCCTGGTACGTGGAGCGGCTCACCGACGAACTCGCCCACGCGGCCTGGGAGTTCTTCCAGGACATCGAGCGGGCGGGCGGCCAGGAGGCCGCGCTGCGGTCGGGGACGATCGGTGAGCGGCTCGCCGAGACCTGGTCGGCTCGCAGCGCGAAGCTCGCCACCCGACGCGAACCGATCACCGGCGTCAGCGAGTTCCCGAACCTCGGGGAGAAGCCCGTCGAGCGCGCGCCCGCGCCCGCGCCGCCGGCCGGTGGCCTTCCCCGGGTCCGGCGCGACGAGGCCTTCGAGACGCTGCGCGCCCGCTCCGACGCCCACCTGGCGGCGACCGGCGCCCGGCCCCGGGTCTATCTGGCCGCGCTCGGCCCGGCGGCGGCGCACTCGGCCCGCCTCTCCTTCGCCGCGAACCTCTTCCAGGCGGGCGGCATCGAGACGGTCACCGAGGGCACGTTCGAGGAGAGCGGTGCCCGCGAGGTCTGCCTCTGCTCCAGCGACGCGCTGTACGCGGAGCGGGCCGGGACCGTGGCGGCCGAGCTGCGCGCGGCGGGCGCCGAGCACGTCCTCCTCGCCGGTCGCCCGGGGGATCACCCCGGTGTCGACTCGTACCTCTTCGCGGGCTGTGACGCCGTCGCCCTGCTCTCCACCGCCCTCGACCGCATGGGAGTGTCCTGATGTCCATCCCCGATTTCTCCGGGATCGAGCTCGGGGCGCCGACCGCCGACGGCGGTCCCGACGCGTGGCGCACGGCCGTCAAGAAGGCCACGGGCGGCGACGACCTGCTCTGGGAGACCCCGGAGGGCATCGGCGTCAAGCCGCTGTACACCGGGCAGGACCTGGAGGGCCTGGACTTCCTGGACACCCGCCCGGGCATGGCCCCGTACCTGCGCGGCCCGTACCCGACGATGTACGTCAACCAGCCGTGGACGATCCGGCAGTACGCGGGCTTCTCCACGGCCGAGGAGTCGAACGCCTTCTACCGGCGCAACCTCGCGGCCGGCCAGAAGGGCCTGTCGGTCGCCTTCGACCTGCCGACCCACCGCGGCTACGACAGCGACCACCCGCGGGTCACCGGTGACGTCGGCATGGCCGGTGTGGCCATCGACTCGATCTACGACATGCGGCAGTTGTTCGACGGCATCCCGCTGGACCGGATGACGGTGTCGATGACGATGAACGGCGCCGTGCTGCCCGTGCTCGCGCTGTACATCGTGGCGGCCGAGGAGCAGGGCGTTCCGCCCGAGAAGCTCGCCGGGACCATCCAGAACGACATCCTCAAGGAGTTCATGGTCCGCAACACGTACATCTATCCGCCCGGGCCGTCGATGCGGATCATCTCCGACATCTTCGCGTACACCTCGCAGCGGATGCCGCGCTACAACTCCATCTCCATCTCCGGGTACCACATCCAGGAGGCGGGGGCCACGGCCGACCTGGAGCTGGCGTACACCCTCGCCGACGGCGTGGAGTACATCCGCGCGGGCCGGGAGGCCGGGCTCGACGTCGACGCGTTCGCGCCGCGCCTGTCGTTCTTCTGGGCGATCGGCATGAACTTCTTCATGGAGATCGCCAAGCTGCGCGCGGCCCGTCTCCTCTGGGCCAAGCTGGTCAAGCAGTTCGATCCGCAGAACGCCAAGTCCCTGTCGCTGCGGACCCATTCGCAGACCTCCGGCTGGTCGCTCACCGCCCAGGACGTGTTCAACAACGTCACCCGCACCTGCGTCGAGGCGATGGCGGCCACCCAGGGGCACACCCAGTCGCTGCACACCAACGCCCTCGACGAGGCGCTCGCCCTGCCGACGGACTTCTCCGCCCGGATCGCCCGCAACACCCAGCTGCTCATCCAGCAGGAGTCGGGCACCTGCCGGACCATCGACCCGTGGGGCGGCAGCGCGTACGTCGAGAAGCTCACCCACGACCTCGCCCGGCGCGCCTGGAAGCACATCCAGGAGGTCGAGCAGGCCGGCGGCATGGCGAAGGCCATCGACGCCGGCATCCCCAAGCTGCGCGTGGAGGAGGCCGCGGCCCGCACCCAGGCCCGGATCGACTCCGGCCGGCAGCCGGTCATCGGCGTCAACAAGTACCGGGTCGCGACCGACGAGCAGATCGACGTCCTCAAGGTCGACAACTCCTCCGTCCGCGCCCAGCAGATCGCCAAGCTGAAGCGGCTGCGCGAGGAGCGCGACGAGCAGGCCTGCCAGGACGCGCTCGCCGCGCTCACCCGGGCGGCCGGCGGCGAGGGCAACCTGCTCGAACTCGCGGTGGACGCGGCCCGCGCGATGGCCACGGTCGGCGAGATCTCCGACGCCCTGGAGAAGGTGTACGGGCGGCACGCCGGGCAGATCCGTACGATCTCCGGTGTGTACCGCACCGAAGCAGGCGAGTCCCCCTCCGTGGAGCGCACCCGGGCCCTGGTCGACGCCTTCGGCGAGGCCGAGGGACGCCGGCCGCGCATCCTGGTCGCCAAGATGGGCCAGGACGGCCACGACCGAGGCCAGAAGGTCATCGCCACCGCCTTCGCCGACCTGGGCTTCGACGTCGACGTCGGCCCGCTGTTCCAGACCCCGGCCGAGGTGGCCCGCCAGGCCGTCGAGGCGGACGTGCACATCGTCGGGGTCTCGTCGCTTGCCGCGGGGCACCTCACCCTCGTACCGGCGCTCCGGGAGGAGCTGGCCGCGGAGGGCCGCGAGGACATCATGATCGTGGTCGGCGGGGTGATTCCTCCGCAGGACGTGGCGACGCTCCTGGAGATGGGCGCGGCGGCCGTGTTCCCGCCGGGGACGGTGATCCCGGACGCGGCCCACGACCTGGTGACACGTCTGTCGGCCGACCTCGGGCACGAGCGGTGATCGAGCTCGACACGTACGTACGGGGTGTACGGGAGGGGAAGCGGGCGCTCGTCGCCCGCGCCATCACCCTCGTCGAGTCGACCCGCCCCCAGCACCGGGCACTCGCCCAGGAGCTCCTGACGGAACTCCTTCCGCACAGCGGGAACGCCGTGCGGATCGGGATCAGCGGAGTGCCCGGTGTCGGCAAGTCGACGTTCATCGACGCGTTCGGGACGATGCTCACCGGGCTCGGCCACCGGGTCGCGGTGCTCGCCGTCGACCCGTCGTCGAACCGCACCGGCGGCTCCATCCTCGGCGACAAGACGCGGATGGAGCGGCTCGCCGTCGACCCGGCGGCGTTCGTCCGCCCCTCCCCCACCGCCGGCACGCTCGGCGGTGTCGCGAAGGCGACCCGTGAGTCGATCGTGGTGATGGAGGCCGCCGGATACGACGTGGTGCTCGTCGAGACGGTGGGCGTCGGACAGTCCGAGACCGCCGTCGCCGACATGGTCGACTCCTTCCTGCTGCTCACCCTGGCCCGCACCGGCGACCAGCTCCAGGGCATCAAGAAGGGCGTCCTGGAACTCGCCGACGTCGTCGCCGTCAACAAGGCCGACGGCCCGCACGAGCGGGACGCCCGGGCGGCGGCCCGTGAACTGGCGGGCGCGCTGCGGCTCATGCACGGCGCCGACTCCTTCTGGACGCCGCCGGTCCTCAGCTGCAGCGCCCGTGAGTCCGCCGGCCTCGACGAGGTCTGGGGCCGGCTCCAGCAGCACCGGACCCTGCTCGACTCGACCGGCCGCCTCACGGCCAAGCGCCAGGACCAGCAGGTCGACTGGACCTGGACCATGGTCCGCGACGAACTCCTGCGCCGCCTCCACACCGACCCGGCGGTCCGGGACCTCGCGCCCGCCCTGGAACAGCGGGTCCGCGCCGGGGAGCTCACGGCGACCCTGGCCGCCGATCGCCTCCTGGACGCCTTCGGGGAGCGGCGCGGCTGACACGACGACTCTGCGCTCAGGGGGCCTTCCTTCGGGAAGGCCCCCTTTTCGCGCTCCCCGGCATACCCACTTTTTTGTGCGTACTCGACGGGGGTGCGTGCCCCGGGCGAAGCTGGGAGCGGCCCGGAGGAAGGGAGAAGAACGACAGGGCCTCGCTCAGGAAGCGGTGGGCACGGCCGTGAGCCGGTCCAGGCGACGGTGCCCCCAGTCGGACAACGGGGCGAGCGCCTCGGACAGTTCGAGTCCGAAGTCGGTCAGGGAGTAGACGGTCTTCGGGGGCAGGACGTCGTACACCTCGCGGTGCACGAGGCCGTCGTCCTCCATCTCGCGCAGCGCCTGGGTCAGCACCTTCTCGCTGATCTCGGGAAGCTTCCGGCGCAGTTCGCCGGGGCGGTGCGGGCCGGACTCGAGCAGCCACAGCAAGGCCGTCTTCCATTTGCCCTCGATGACCACGATCGCGGCGCTCACTCCGCAGACGTTGGTGTCCTGGGCCCGGGCGCGATTCATCCGCGTCCTTCTCCTTCTCCTCCGGCGTTTCTTACCTTCACCTTTCTACAAGGGAGTTCATCCGTGTCTTCTTCCGCCATGCCCTCTTCCGGACAGCACGCCGTCACGGTTCTCGGTCTCGGACCGATGGGACGGGCGCTGGCCGCCGCCTTCCTGGCGGCGGGCGTACGGACCACCGTGTGGAACCGTACGCCCGGCCGGGACGGGGACCTCGTCGCCGCCGGTGCCCTGTCGGCCGCGAGCGCCGAGGACGCGGTCGCGGCGAGCCCGCTGACCGTGGTCTGCCTGGTCAACTACGACGCCACCGACTCCGTCCTGCGGCAGGGGGGCGTGACGGACGCGCTCAAGGGGCGGACCGTCGTGAACCTCAGTGCCGACACCCCCGAGCGGGCCAGGGACAGCGGGCGCTGGGCCGACGAGCACGGCATCGGGTATCTCGACGGCGCCATCATGACCCCGGCCCCCACCATCGGGACGCCGGCCGGGGTGTTCCTGCACAGCGGTCCCGAGGCGCTCTACAACGAGCACCGGCCGGTGCTCGACGCCCTGGGCGGCACCCACACCCACCTCGGGGAGGAGATCAGCCGGGCGGCGGCGTACGACATCGCGCTGCTCGACATCTTCTGGACGTCGATGGCCGGCTATGTCCACGCCCTCGCGGTGGCGCGCGCCGAGGGGATCTCCCCGACCGATCTGGCACCCTTCGCCCAGGGCATCGGCGCGATCCTGCCGCCGCTGTTCCAGGAGCTGGCCGAGGACGTGGAGGGCGGCACGTACTCCGGGGAGGGGAATCCGCTCACCTCGGCGGTGTCGACGATGGCGCACATCGTGCACGCGTCCGAGGCGCACGGCATCGACGCGAGCGTGATGCGGGCCGCCGAGGGCCTGGCGCGCCGCACGGTGGGCCTCGGCCACGGTGCGGAGGGCTTCACCCGGGTCGCAGAGGTCCTGGGGCGCCGCTGATCCGGCGACCCGCCGGGGGTGCGGATCCTTCCGGGTGACGGCACGCCACAGCCGCGAGATGCCCTCTCGACCCGCACGGTCGTCCGCGTCGGCGTGTACGGACGTCCCTCTCAGCGGAAGTCCGCCGCGTGGTCCACCGCCCACTCCCGGAAGGACCGGGCCGGGGTGCCCGTGATGCGCTCGACCTCGTCGTTGACCGGCTCCGGATCGTCGAGCATCTTCGCCTGGGCCGGCAGGATGGCCTCCACCAGCTCTGCCGGGTAGCCTGCGGCCTTCATCTGCTCGACGGCCTCGTCCAGCCCGATCTCCTCGAACCGGACCGGCCGCCCGATCGCCTCGCCGATCAGCGCCACCTGCCCTTCCTGGGTGACCGGTTCGGGGCCGGTGATCAGAAGACGGGCGTCGAGCAGGGCGTCGGTCGTCAGCGCCCGGACGGCGACCGCGGCGATGTCCGCCTCGTGGATCAGCGGGCGGGCCAGCCTCGCCAGCGGCGCCCGTACCGCACCGGTGGCGCGGATCTCCTCCGCCCAGCCCAGCGTGTTGCTCGCGAACCCGGTGGGCCGCAGCGCCGTCCACTCCAGGCCCGACGCCTCGATCAGCCGCTCCAGCTCCGTGTGGAACATGGTGATCGCCTCGCCGGGCTCCTCCCTCTCGCTCCCGACCCCGGCGGACGACAGGTACACCACCCGTCGGGCGTGCTTCCCGATCGCGTCGATCACGTCCGGCGCGCCCTCGGCGCTCAGGAACGGCCACACCAGGAAGACCGCGTCGACGCCCTCCAGAGCCGTGCCCAGCGACGCGGGGTCACCGAGATCGCCGCGTACCGCCCGCACGCCCTCCGGGAGGTCCGCCTCCCCTCGTACCAGCGCCCGTACGGGCACGCCCGCCGCGTGCAGTTGGGCCACCACGGCGCCGCCGACCTTTCCGGTCGCGCCGGTCACCAGGATCCTGGGCTGTGTCATCGCCATCTCCTCGTCTCGCCGTTCGATGGCACGACTCTCGTACGTCAACCGGGGTTGAGGTCAAGCACCGGCCTGATCGGATGCCGTTCCCGGCGGGTCGTGATGTGCTGGCTGGTAGGGGGATGCCCCGCCTCATGAGGAGGAGTCCGCCATGGCGATCTTCGTGCACGCCGTCCTCTCGGGTGTCACCACCGAGCAGTACGACACCCTCAACGCCAAGCTCCAGGAGACGCCCGACATCTTCGACGGCTGTGTGTCCCACGCGTGCGTCGCGACGGACGACGGTCTGGAGGTCTTCGACGTGTGGGAGTCCGAGCAGCAGATGAACGCGTTCGCCGAACGCATGATGCCGGTGGCGACCGGACTCGGCTGGCCGGTGACACAGAGCGAGCCCCGGATCCTTCGGGTCCACAACCACTGGGTCCCCGGAGCGAGCGGCTGACGGCGGGGACCCCGCTCACGTACGCGGGAGGAACGCCGGCCGGAGCGACGGGTCCACCGGGGCGTAGTACCGGTGGAAGACCGGGGTGGCGGAGCCGGACACCGGAGGGACGATCCAGCTCCAGTCGGCGGGCGTGGCCCTGCCGTGGCGGCTCTCCTGGGCGATGTGCCGGAGGAACCGTCGCGACTCGGTGTGGTGGTCGGCCATCGTCACCCCCGCCTCCTGGAAGGAGTGCAGCACCGCCAGGTTGAGCTCCACCAGCGCCCGGTCCCGCCAGAGGGTGCGCTCGGTGGACCGGTCGAGGCCCAGCCGGTCGGCCACCGCCGGAAGGAGGTCGTACCGCTCGGCGTCCGCGAGGTTCCGGGCGCCTATCTCGGTGCCCATGTACCAGCCGTTGAACGGCGCCGCCGGGTACCGTACGCCGCCGATCTCCAGCGTCATGTCGCTGATCGCGGGCACGGCGTACCACCGCAGGCCGAGCTCGGCGAACCAGGGGTGCTCGGGGTGGGTCAGCGGCACCTCCCGTACGGCGTCGTCCGGGAGCTCGTACCACTCCGGCCGCTCGCCCGGGTGCTCCCGCACCATCAACGGCAGGACCTGGAAGTGCCCTTCGTCCCGTTTCCACCCCAGGTCGCGGGCGTGCGCCGTCAGGGCCGCGCCGCGCGGGTCGCCGCACCGGCTGCCCTCGGGCGTGCGGTGTCCGGCGTACCGGACCAGCTGGTCGTTGACGATCCGGGGCGCGGGGCGGCCCGGCCGGTCGGGGACGAAGACGGAGATCACCGGGCGGATCCTGCCGCCGTTTCCGGCCAGCCGCAGGTGCTCGAAGCACGCGGCGGCGATGTCGTCGGCGGACGTGACGTGCCGCAGGTCGCGCACCACGAGGCTGCGCCAGTACAGCCTGCCGATGCAGCGGGCGGCGTTGCGCCAGGCGACGCGGGCGCCGAAGGCGAGCTCGGCCGGGGTGTGCTCGTAGGTTCCGGTGCGGTCGATCTCGGCGAGCACCTCGCGGACCCGGCTCTCCCGTTCTCCGGCGCCCGGCTGCTCGTCGTGGAACTGTCGGATGAACCTTTCCGCCTGTTGCCGGTCCGAGAGGTGCGGCGGCGGGGCGGGACGCTCGGGGACGGTGACGGCCGGGTCCCCGGACGAGTGGGGGCAGGTACCCGTGCTGGGGGCGGACTTCCGGCGGCGGCTGCGACTGAAGATCAAGGTGTTTCCCTCCCGGCGCCATGACTACCGCATGAACACAGTCGGGCGCGGAGAGTGTGTGAATTTCCGTCCTGGACCCGTCCTCGCTGGTAGGCTGCCACCCCCTCACGGCCCGCCGCGACCCGGACGCTGTCGGACCTCCGCCGTAGGGTGGGCCCCGTACGCCAGGGACAGGAGGCTGAAGTGACCGGGACGACGCAGGCCGGGACGACGGTGGCCGAGGTGATGGCCGAGCTGGCCTCCCTGGAGGACCCGAAGGCACGCGCGGTGAACGAGAGGCACGGCGACGACCACGGGGTGAACCTGAGCAGGCTGCGCGCGCTCGCGAAGCGGCTGAAGACGCAGCAGGAGCTCGCGTGCCGGCTCTGGGAGACGGGTGACACCGCGGCGCGGCTGCTCGCGCTCCTGATCTGCCGGCCGAAGGCGTTCGGGCGGGACGAGCTGGACACCATGGTGCGCGAGGCGCGCGCCCCCAAGGTGCACGACTGGCTCGTCAACTACGTGGTCAGGAAGAGTCCGCACGCCGAGGAGCTGCGCCCCGCCTGGTCCGCCGATCCGGATCCGGTGGTCGCGAGCGCCGGCTGGGCGCTGACCACCGACCGCGTGGCGAAGAAGCCCGAGGGCCTGGACCTGGCGGGGCTGCTCGACGTCGTCGAGGCGGAGATGAAGGACGCCCCGGACCGCCTCCAGTGGGCGATGAACCACTGCCTGGCCCAGATCGGGATCGCACACCCCGAGCACCGCGCCCGCGCTCTCGACATCGGCGAGCGCCTGGAGGTGCTCAAGGACTATCCGACGTCACCGGGCTGCACCTCTCCCTACGCGCCCGTCTGGATCACCGAGATGGTGCGCCGGCAGCGGGCTCCTCAAGGCGGAGAGGCCTAGGGTCGGGAGGGCTCAGCGGCCGAAGGTGTCGATGTTCTCGACGAGCCAGCGCCCGTCGCGGTGCACGACGTCCACGGCGAACATCGCGCCCGCGTAGACCCCTTGGTCCTGGGCCTTCGACTGCTGCTTCCCGCCGGTCCCGGCCGTACTCACACTGCTCTGGTCGGCGTAGACCAGGACCCGGGCGCGGTCGCCGTCGATCCGCTCGACCGCGCTGTCGGTGACCGTCGTGGTGATCACCGTCTTCTGCCGGGCGGCCTGGGCGAGCACCCCGCCGAGCAGCGTCCGGTGCTGTGCGACGGCCTTGCCCGTGAGGAGGGTCTTCCCGGCCTGTTCGAAGGGACCCGTGTCGGCGTGGTCGTACGAGAAGAGCGCGGCGACGGCGGCCGCGGTCTGACCCTTGATCTCACTGGTGCGGGCGAGGTCGGTGAGGGCCGTGTTGCCGCGCGCGGGGTCGTCGCGGAGCTCCGCCGCCCTGCTGTACGCCCATCCGGCGAAGCCGCCGAGAAGGAGCGTCAGGACGCACAGGACCACGAGGGGCACGAGGTGCCGCGGCCGTGCCGGGGCCTCGGCACCCCGGGCGTCCCCGGCGCCACGGGCGGAGGTCGACGCGCTCCGCGTGCCGTCCGCGGGGCGGCCGGTGTTCTCGTCGTTCTCGTCGGCGGTCTCCCGCTTCGGCCTTCCGGTCGTTCCTCGCGCGGACGCCACCGCCGGCCGCTGCCGGGTCCGTGGGGCGGGCTCGGCCAGGAGACCCACCGGTGTACGGGATCTGCCGCCGGCGGAAGGCCGGGAGCCGGAGTCCTCGGGCCCGGCGGAGGCGGGGACCGGCTGGTCGGCGAGGGCCTGGCGGCGGCGCTGGCGATTGAGGTGGTGGCGGGGCGTCGGCATCGTGCGTGTCCTTTCGGGTGCGGGTGGCTCTCGCGGTACGGCCCGGTCAGCCGGTCGCCGTGCCGCCCACGGGGGCCTGCCCCAGGCCGCTGAGCTTCCAGTGGCCGTCGGTGCGGGTGAGTTCGCCCAGCATGCGGCTGTCCTTCTCCGTGCTCCTGCTGTCGGGCGTCGTGACGGTGATCCGCAGCGCGACGAGCACCCGGGCCCGCCCGGCCCGGTCGTCGAGTTCCGTGACGGCGCCGGACAGCACCCGGGCCTTGGTCACCGTCTTCGCGGTCTTCACCTGGGTGGTGAACTCGGCCCGCCCTTCGACGAGTTGCTTGTTCAGTTCACCGGTCGTGGAGGACTCCCAGAGGTCGAGGCCCTGCTCCACGCGCCGGTGGTCGAGCGTGCTGAGGTTCTGCACGGCCTGCTCCCCCGCCGCGAGCGCCCGGTCGCGCTGCACGGCGTACGCGGCGGAGTCGTCGTGGGCCGCGGCGTACCAGTCCCGGCCGGCCCAGGCCGCGAAGCCACCCGCGAGGAGGGTGAGCGCGAGGGCGCCGGCCAGGGCCGGCCGGATGCCCGCCGGGGTGCGCGGCACGCGTGTCATGGGGTGCTCCCGTCTCCCGCTCAACGTCAGCGGGCCTTGATGTCGACGATCAGCCACCGGTCGCCCTGGAACCTCGCGGTGACGGTGAGCTGGGCCGCGGCGGACGTGGCGGGGGCCTTGTCCCGCCGCGAGGTCTGGTCGAGGAACACGAGGAGGCGCGCGCTGTCCCCGTCGAGCTCGATCACTCCGGTGCGGACGGCCTGGGTGGTGAGGGTGACGCGCTGCTCGACCAGACTCGCGCGGACCTGGGCGAACAGGTCGCCGTACTGACGGGCGGCGCGTCCGGCCAGCACGGTGCGGGCGGAACGTTCGGCGGCGTCGGCGCTCGCGGGGGCGTAGGAGAAGACCCGGGCGAGGCCTTCGCCGACGTCGCCGCTGACGCGGGTGGTGGCCCCGGTGTCGGTGAGCGCGAGGTTGCGCGCGGACGGGGTCGACCGGAGCTGGTGGGCGGCGTGGAAGAAGGCACCGCCGCCGAGGAGCAGGGCGGCGACGGCGGTGACGAGGGCGGCCTTCCGCCAGAAGGCGGGAGACCGGCGGCCCGTCACGTCCGCGGCCTCCGGCCCGTCCCCGTCCGTGCCTGCGCCCGCGCTTCCCGGCCCGTCCCCGACCTCGGCCGCGCTCCCCGGCCCGTCCCCGTCCTCGGCCGCGGCCCCGGTGGTGCCCGCCTTCTTCTCGGTCGGCTCCGGCGGTTCGTCCCGGGCGGCGTCCGGGCGCTCTCCCCCGGCGGTTCCCGGTGTCCGGGCGGTCGCCCCGCGCAGCAGTCGCGTCACTCGTCCTCGCTCCCCTCGGCTCCGGCGACCGGCACCGCGCTCAGTGCCGCGACCCGCCACGTGTCCTCGCCGGTGCGCGTCAGGACGGCCTCCAGGCGCTTGCGGTCGGTGGTCGCGGCGGCGCCGCGCGGGGTGACGTCGACGCGCACGGTCGCGATGAGCTTCGCCGTACCGGTTCTCGCGTCGAGCGCGGTGAGGGCGGCCTCGGTGACCGTGGCGCGCGCCGAGGCGCCCACCGCGGGCTCGGTGCGCCCCAGTTCGGTGCGGAGCGGTCCGGTGGACGCGTCGCGCCAGGCCCGGATGCCCGCTTCGGCGCGCTCGCGGGTCGAGGCGTCGAGCGTGTTCAGCACGGTGACGAGCCGCCGGCCCTCGGCGAGCGCGGTGTCCCGTTCGCGACCGAAGGCGAGCTCCTGGTCGGTGCGGGCCTGCGCGTAGGTCCACGCACCGGTTCCGCAGAAGCCCAGGGCGACGACGAGGGCACCGGCGCCGAGGACCCCGGCCCGTCTCATCGCGTGCTCCCGGTGTTCAGGCCGAGGAGACCGGCCATGTCGGTCGGTCCGCCGGCCTGGCCGGGCAGCGCGAGCGCGCCGGGCAGGGTCGCCCGCGTGTCCGTCGTGGGGCGTGCGCTGCCCGAGGGCAGGGAGCCGGGCTTGGCGGGCACGGGCACGCGGCCGCCCCTGGGTGCCTGGGCCGAGCCGCGTACGTTGACGCCGGCCGCCGCGGGAGCGGTGCAGGAGGCACCGGTGTTGAGGGCGGGCGCGGTCCCCAGGTCGAGTCCGTTGCGGTAGCGCGTACCGCCGTATCCGGAGGTGCAGGGCAGCGGCTTGAAGAAGGTGACGGCCATGCCGATGTTCAGGCGTCCGCCGTCGACGGCGGTGGCTCCGGCCGAGACGGCCGCCGGGAGTCTCACGAGCAGTTCCTCCGTGCCGCGCTGGCGGGTGACGGCGATCTCGGACGTGGTGAGGAGGTTGGCGAGGACGACGCCGAGGCTGGGGTCGAGGTCGCGCAGGAGGCCGCTGACCTGGCCGGCCGCGTCGGGTGTGACGGCGAGGAGGCGGCGCAGGTCGGCGTCGGAGCCCTTGAGGGTGGCGGCGAGGTCGCGCGCGCCGGTGGCGAAGTCCCTGATGGCGCGGCTCTCTTCGGCCTGGGTGCGCAGGACGACCTCTCCGTCGTCGATGAGCCGGGTGGTGGACGGCAGCGACCTGTCGGCGGCCTGGACGAAGTCGCTGCCGTTGTCGAGGAGGATCTGGAGGTCGTCGCCGTGTCCCTCGAAGGCCTTGCCGAGTTCGTCGACGACCGTGCGCAGGGACTCCAGGGGTACGGAGCGGGTGAGGTCGTTCATGCCGGCGAGCACGTCGGTGACGGGGGCCGGTACCTGGGTGTCGGACTGTTCGATGCGGGCTCCGTCGGCGAGGAAGGGGCCGTCGTCGCTCTCGGGGCGCAGGTCGATGTACTGCTCGCCCACGGCGGAGAGTCCGGCGACGACGGCCCGCGCGTCGGCGGGGATCCGGGGGGCCGACTTCTTGATGCGCAGTTCGGCCACGACGCCTTCGGCGGTGAGGTCGATGGCTCCGACGCGCCCCACGGAGACGCCCCGGTAGGTGACGTCGGAGTGGGTGAACAGGCCTCCCGTACGGGCGAGGTGGACCCGGACGGTGTAGTGGTCGGCGACGCCGGCGTAGCGGCCGAGGTCGGCGTAGCGGACGCCGACGAAGCCGAGGACGAGCACGGCGATGACGAGGAACGCGAGGTTCTTCAGCCGTACGGTACGGGTGATCACGGGTTCTCGCCTCCGTCCTTGGAGGGGGTGGCGGGCTCCGGCCGGCTTCCCGTCGCGACCGGTGGCAGTGGCAGTGGCAGGGCGGTGTCGCCCGCCGCGGGACGTCGGAGGGAGGACGGGGCCGGGGCCGGCGGGGTGGGGGCGGGCTCGGCCCGGGGGATCAGCGGGGGGATCACCTCGGTCCCGGGGGCGGCGGCGAGGTGCAGATAGGCGTTGAGGTAGTCGCCCTTGACGCCCCGCATCACCTCGTCGGTGAAGGGGTACGTCAGGAGGACCTGGAGCGATTCGGGCAGGTCGGCACCGGCGTCCGCGAGTGCCTTCAGGGTGGGCGCGAGGGCTTTGAGGTCGGCGACCATGTCCTTCTTGCTCGCGTCGATGGTGGTGACGGCGACGCCGGAGAGGGTGTCGAGGGCGCGCAGCATGGTCAGCAGGGAGCCTCGCTGGTTCTCCAGTGTCTTCAGGCCGGGCGAGAGGCCGGTGAGGACCGTGTCGACGTCCTTCCTGCGGCCGGCGAGGGTGGCGGAGAGCCGGTTGACGCCGTCGAGGGCGCGGGTGATGTCGCCGCGGTGGGCGTCCAGGGTGGTCACCAGGGTGTTCACCCGTCTCAGCATCGAGCGGACTTCGGGTTCGCGGCCGCCGAGCGCCGAGTTGAGTTCTCTGGTGATGGTCTTGAGCTGGTTGACGCCGCCGCCGTTGAGGAGCAGGGACAGTGCGCCGAACACCTCCTCGACCTCGGTGTTGCGGCTGGTGCGCGCCAGTGGGATGACGCTGCCGTCGGCGAGCCGTCCGCCGGTGTCCTTCCGGGGGGCGACGAGCTGGATGTACTTCTCGCCGAGGAGGCTGGACTGTTCCAGGCGGGCGCTCGCGTCGGCGGGGAGCCGGACGTCGCCGTTGATCTGGAGGGTGACGCGGGCCGTCCAGGTGTCGGTGCCCAGTTCGATGCCGGTGACGCGGCCGACGGCGACGTCGTTGACCTTGACCGCGGACTGCGGGACGAGGCTCAGGACGTCGTCGAGTTCGGCGGTGACGGTGTAGGGGCGGGAGCCGAGGTCGGCGCCGCCGGGCAGCGGCAGGTCCTCGATGCCGTCGAACCGGACGGGGTTCGCGGGGAGCGCGCCGAGGACGACGGCCAGTCCGAGGCCGAGCGCGATCACACCGACGGCTCCGGCGCCGACGGCCTTCCGGGAGGGCGGGGTGCCGCGTCTCACCGCTCCCCCTCTCCGGTGCTCGCCGCGGAGCCGCTGCTCGCCGCGGAGCCGCCGGTCGCCGCGGAGCCGCCGGTCGCCGGCAGCGGGAGGAGGGGACCGCCCATGCTGATCTCGTTGAGGTTGGCGCGGCCGTCGATGGTGCGGGTGTCCGGGTCGTACGCGTTGACGAGGTTGCCCGCGGCGAGCGGGGCGACGTCGAGCGCTTCGGCGAGGGAGGCGCGCTGGTCGACGAGGGCCTGGGTGAGGGGCACGAGCCGGTCGACGTTCTTCTTCAGTTCGCCGCGGTTGTCCTTGATGAACGTCTTGACCTGGGCGAGGGCCTTGCCGAGTTCCTTGAGGGCGCCGGCGAGGTCGTCCCTGTTCTCGGCGAAGTAACCGACGACGTCGTCGAGGCGTTCCTGCGCGGTGCGGACGTCGCCGTCCTTGTCCTTGAGCATGGTGGTGAAGGTCTGGAGCTGTCGGAGGGTGGTGAACAGGTTCTCGCTGCTGCCGTCGAGGGTCTTGGCGGCCTTGCCGAACTGCTCGATGGAGGTGCCGATGGCCTTGCCGTTGCCCTTGAGGTTCTTCGCTCCGGTGTCGAGGAGTTCGGACAGGGCTCCCGCGGAGTTGGCACCGTCGGGGCCGAGCGCCTCGCTGAGTTCGGTGATGGAGGCGTACAGCTGGTCGATCTCGACGGGGACGCGGTTGCGGGAGGCGGGCAGCTGGGCGCCGTCGGCGAGGGCGGGTCCTGTGCTGTAGGCGGGGCTGAGCTGGACGTACCGCTCGGCGACGATGCTGGGGGCGACGACGAGGGCCCGCGCGTCCGCGGGGACGCGTACGCCCTCGTCGAGGCGGAGGCCGACGCGTACCCGGGTGCCCTGCGGCTCCACGGACTCCACCTCTCCGACCCGTACGCCGAGGACGCGCAGGTCGGATCCGGCGTAGATGCCGACCGCCCGGTCGAACCAGGCGGTGACGCGGGTGCCTCCGGGGTCGAGGACGCGTACGGCGACGAGACCGCAGGCGGCGAGGACCACGAGGGCGAGCCCGGCGACGAGGGGTTTTCTGGTTCTGGTCATCGTTCACCGCTCCCCTTGGCCGTCGCCGGATGTTTCGGCGGCAGGCATCCGGTCTTGGGCTGCGAGGCCTCGGGCAGATAGGTGCGGGGCACCACGCCGCACAGGTAGCTGTCGAACCAGCGGCCGTTGCCGAGGGTGTTGCCGACGAGCCGGTAGTACGGGCCGACAAGGGCGAGTGTCCTGTCGAGCCGGCCGCTGTTCCTCTCCAGGACGCCGGTGACGCGGCTGAGGGCCTTCAGGGTGGGACCGAGCTGCCGGTCGTTGTCGCCGACGAGGCCGCTGAGCTGGGTGCTCAGGTCGCGGCTGCCCTTGAGGAGGGCGCGGATGGCGTCGCGGCGCTTCTTGAGCTCCCCGAGCAGGGAACCGCCGTCCTCGATGAGCGTCTCGAAGCTGGACTTCTTGTCCTCCAGGGTCTTGGTGAACTTCTCGCTGCCCCGCAGGAGCCGGTCGAGTTCGGTGTCGCGCTTGGAGACGGACCTCGACAGTTCGGACAGGCCGGTGGCGGCGTTGCGCACGTGCGGCGGCGAGTTCTTGAAGGTGGCGGAGATGGTCTCGAAGCTCTCCGCGAGCTTCTCGGTGTCGATGGCGTCGACGGTGCCGCTGAGGTCCTGGAAGGCCTGCGTCACGTCGTACGGGGACGTGGTGCGGGACTGCGGGATACGGGTTCCGGGGTCCTGCGGGGCGGAGCCCAGCGGGTCGAGCGCCAGGTACTTCTCGCCGAGGAGGGTCTTGATGGCGATGGCGGCGGTCGACCGGTCGCCGACCCAGGCGTCTCCGACCTCGAAGGTCACCTTGACCTTGGGGCCGTCGAGGGAGACTCCGGTGACCTCGCCGACCTTGACCCCGGCGATGCGCACCTCGTCGCCGGCGTCGAGCCCGGCGGACTCGGAGAAGTCGGCGCTGTAGGCGGTGTCGCCGCCGACGAGGGGGAGCCGGTCCACGTTGTAGGCGAGGGCGGCCAGCATCGTGAGGACGAGGAGGCCGACGACGGCGACGGCGACGGGACTGCGTTCCTTGACCGGCGTGAACCGGCGGCGGGGGCTCATCCGCGGCACCTCGGTTCGGTCACGGCGATGCCGGTCGGCGGCTTCGACCCGTCGGACGCCGTCACGCCGCTCACACGCGCCTCGCAGAGGTAGAGGTTGAACCACGATCCGTACGAGGACAGCCGGGCGAGCGCCGTCATCTTGGCGGGGGTGTTGGCGAGGAACCTCTCGATGGCGGGGGTGTGGTCGCCGAGGGTGCCCGAGAGCCGGCCGAGTTCGCGGATGTCCTTCTTGAGGGGGGCGCGCCCTTCCTGGAAGAGCCCGGCGGTCGTCGTGGTGAGGTCGCCGACGGCCTGGACGGCCTCGCCGAGGGGTTTGCGGTCGGTGTTGAAGCCGGTGACGAGCTTCCGGAGGGTGACGACGAGGTCGTCGAAGGCGGCCTCGCGGTCGTTGAGGGTGGTGAGGACGGTGTTGAGGTGGGTGACGACCTGGCCGATGACCTGGTCCTTGGCGGCCACGGTCTTCGTGAGGGAGCCGATGTGCCGCATGAGGCTGTCGACGGTGCCGCTCTCGCCCTGGAGGACCTGCACGAGGGATCCCGCGAGATCGTTGACGTCGGCGGGCGAGAGGCCCTCGAACAGGGGCTTGAACCCGTTGAACAGCAGGGTCAGGTCGAGTGCGGGGGTGGTGCGGTCGAGAGGGATGGTGTCCCCGGCCGCCAGGGTGCCGGTCACGTCCCCGCTGCCGCGGTCGAGGGAGACGTACCGCTGCCCGACCATGTTGAGGTACTTCACGGCGGCGGTGGCCGACCGGGGCAGGGAACGGTCCTCGCGGACCGAGAAGGTGACCTGGGCGGTGCGCCGTTCGACGACGCGCACGTCGGTCACCTCGCCCACCTTGACCCCCGCGATGCGCACGGAGTCCCCGGTGACGAGCCCGGTGACGTCGGTGAACAGCGCCTTGTACGTACGGGTGGCGGAGCCGACACCGGTGTTGGCGATGCTGAAGCCGAGCACGGTGGTGGCGAGCGCCGTGACGAGGACGAACGCGAGGGACTTCAGCAGTGTCCCGGTCAGGCCGCGTCGTCGCGTGGGGCCGTGTCGTGTCGTCATCGGAGGGTCACCTCCGCGCCGCGGAACGCGGGTCCTGCGA
This sequence comes from Streptomyces sp. NPDC058664, assembly GCF_042716635.1. Taxonomy (NCBI): domain Bacteria; kingdom Bacillati; phylum Actinomycetota; class Actinomycetes; order Kitasatosporales; family Streptomycetaceae; genus Streptomyces; species Streptomyces sp. NPDC058664. The sequence goes on from NZ_JBHXRW010000037.1 coordinate 34,990, forward strand.
GGAGGCTGCTCCAGTCCGGCAGGTCGCCGGGCCGCTGCTTCGCCGCGGGGGCGAGGAGTTCGTTGACGAGGTCGTTCTCCTGCGGGGAGTTGGCCGGTCCGAGCTGCTGGTCGGCGGCGGCGGAGGCGCGTGCGGCGGGTGCGGCGGGGACGCCGAGGTAGGGCACGGGGTAGCAGCGGGGGCCGCCGCCGGAGCCGTAGGAGGGTCGGTCACGGCCGGGGACGTAGGCGCCGCGCGAGGGCACGGTGGTCACGTCGACGTGGAGTCCCGGCCGGTCGGTGCCCTTGCCGAGTGCCTTGTCCATGGCGGGCACGAACTGGGCGAGGGTGCGCAGGGTGCAGGGGAAGGACGGGGAGTACTCGGCGAGCAGTTCCAGGGTGGGCCTGCCGGTGGCGCTGAGCCGGATGATGTTGTCCTTGTTCTGCCGCAGGAAGGCGGTCAGGTCCTGTGCCGTCCGGGTGGTGGCGCCGAGGGTGCCGGCGAGCTCGCCCTCCTTCTCGGCGAGGGTGCCGCTGGTGGTGGTGAAGTCGGTGAGCGCGGTGACGATGTCCGGGGCGGCGTCCGCGTAGAGGTGGCTGACCTTCACGAGTTCTTTCAGGTCGCGGGTGAGGGTGGGCAGCTGGGGGTTGAACTTCCGCAGGTGCGCGTCGAGTCGGGCGAGGGTCTCGCCGAGCTTGTCGCCGCGCCCTTCGAGTGCCTGGGAGACGGCCGACAGGGTCGCGGAGAGTTTCTGCGGCTGGACGGCGGTGAGCAGGGGCAGGACGTTGTCGAGGACCTGCTGGAGTTCGACGGCGTTGCTCGACCGGTCCTCCGGGATGACGGCTCCGGGGCTCAGCGTCCCCGCCGAGGGGTTCCCGGGCGGTACGAGGGCCACGAACCGTTCCCCGAAGAGCGTCGTGGGGAGCATCTGCGCGCGTACGTCGGAGGGGACGTGGCGGAGGGTTCCGGGCCGCATGGCGAGGGTGAGCCGGGCTCCGCCGTCGGTGGCGTCGATGGCGCGGACCTCGCCGATGACGACGCCGCGCAGTTTCACCTCGGCGCCGAGGTGCATCTCGTTGCCGATGTTGCCGGTCTCGACGACGATCGGGTCGGACGCGGTGAAGCTCTTGTCGTAGACGGCGACCGCCAGCCAGGCGAGCAGGGCGGGCACCAGGAGGAAGACGACGCCGGCGAACCGGCGGCGCAGGATCTCGGCCGTTGAGTCGCTCATCTCACCCCGCCACCTTCACGGTCGTGGTCGCGCCCCAGAGGGCCAGCGACAGGAAGAAGTCGGTGACGCTGATCAGCACGATGGCGTTGCGCACGGAACGGCCGACGGCGATGCCGACGCCGGCGGGGCCGCCGGAGGCACGGAAGCCGTAGTAGCAGTGGGCGATGATCACCATCACGCTGAAGATCAGCACTTTGAACACCGAGAGGAGGACGTCCGTCGGTGACAGGAAGAGGTTGAAGTAGTGGTCGTACGTCCCCTGCGACTGGCCGTTGAACAGGACCGTCACATAGCGGGAGGCCAGGTAGGAGGAGAGCAGGCCGATCGCGTAGAGCGGGACGATGGCGACGACCCCCGCGATGATGCGGGTGGTGACCAGGTACGGCATGGAGCGGATGCCCATGCCTTCGAGGGCGTCGACCTCCTCGTTGATGCGCATGGCGCCGAGCTGGGCGGTGAAGCCGGCGCCGACGGTGGCGGAGAGGGCGAGTCCTGCGACGAGCGGGGCGATCTCCCGGGTGTTGAAGTAGGCGGACACGAAGCCGGTGAACGCGGCGGTGCCGATCTGTTCGAGGGCCGCGTATCCCTGGAGGCCGACGACGGTCCCGGTGAACAGCGTCATCGCGATCATGACGCCGATGGTGCCGCCGATGACGCCGAGGCCGCCGGAGCCGAAGGCGACCTCGGCGAGGAGCCGTTGCACCTCCTTGAGGTAGCGGCGCAGCGTCCGGGGGATCCAGAGCAGGGCCCTGACGTAGAACAGGAGCTGGTCACCCGACCGGTCGAGCCAGACGAACGGGGAGGCCATCGGTCAGCCCCCCTTCGGCGGGACGATCTGCAGGTAGATGCCCGTCATCACCATGTTCACGAAGAACAGCAGCATGAAGGTGATGACGACGGACTGGTTGACGGCGTCGCCGACCCCCTTGGGGCCGCCGCGGGGGTTGAGGCCCCGGTAGGCGGCGACGATGCCGGCGATGAACCCGAAGATCAGGGCCTTGAGTTCGCTGATGTAGAGGTCGGGCAGCTGGGCGAGGGCGGAGAAGCTGGAGAGGTAGGCGCCGGGGGTGCCGCCCTGGAGGATGATGTTGAAGAAGTAGCCGCCGAGGGTGCCGACGACGGAGACCATCCCGTTGAGGAGTACGGCGACCGCCATGGTGGCGAGGACGCGCGGGACGACGAGCCGCTGGACGGGCGAGACGCCCATGACCTCCATCGCGTCGAGCTCCTCCCGGATCTTGCGGGAGCCGAGGTCGGCGCAGATCGCGGAGCCGCCGGCGCCGGCGATCAGGAGGGCGACGATGAGCGGGCTCGCCTGCTGGATGACGGCGAGGACGCTGGCGCCGCCGGTGAACGACTGGGCGCCCAACTGCTGGGTGAGCGAGCCGACCTGGAGGGCGATCACGGCGCCGAACGGGATGGAGACGAGGGCGGCCGGAAGGATGGTGACGCTCGCGATGAACCAGAACTGTTCGAGGAACTCCCGGAACTGGAAGGGCCGCCGGAAGACGGCCCGGCTCACCTCGGCGGTGAGGGCGAAGAGACGGCCGGTCTGCCGCAGCGCGCCGGTGATCACGAGCCGCTCCCAGGGGGAGGCTCGGCGTTCCCGGAGGTCGGCATGGCGTTCCCCGGGGCCGGCGTGGTCGGGGTGATCACAAGACGCTCCCCGGGGTCGGCACGGACAGGGTGGGCGCCGCGGCGCTCCGCGCGTAGGTGTCGCGGATGGCGGCGCGGGCGGCGGGCGGCAGGCTGTCGAGCATGCCGAGGACCCGCTCCCGTCGTCGTGCGACGGCCGCGCGCGGCGGCAGGCCGGGTGACGGTTCCAGCTGCGGGACGATGACGGGGGGTCCGGCCGCCCGCTGGTTGGCGGGGTCCACCAACTCGGCGGCGAGCAGGGCGGCGTCCTTCTCCTCCGACATGCCGATGGGGCCTTCGCGGCGGCCGGCGAGGAACTGGGTCACGACCGGTTCGTCGCTGGTGAGCAGGACCTCGCGCGGACCGAAGGTGACCAGGTTGCGGCGGAAGAACATCCCCATGTTGTCGGGGACGGTGGCGGCGATGTCCAGGTTGTGGGTGACGATCAGCATCGTCGCGTCGATCCGTGCGTTGAGGTCGATCAGGAGCTGGGACAGATAGGCGGTGCGTACGGGGTCGAGACCGGAGTCCGGTTCGTCGCACAGCACGATCTGTGGGTCGAGCACGAGCGCACGGGCGAGGCCGGCGCGTTTGCGCATGCCTCCGCTGATCTCGCCCGGCAGCTTCCCCTCCGCGCCGAGCAGGCCGACGAGGTCGATCCGCTCCATCACGATGCGCCGGATCTCGGACTCCCGCTTGCGGGTGTGCTCGCGCAGCGGGAAGGCGATGTTGTCGAAGAGGGACATGGAGCCGAAGAGGGCGCCGTCCTGGAACATGAGGCCGAAGAGTTTCCGGGTCTCGTAGATGTCACGTTCGGGACTGCTGACCATGTCGACCCCGTTGATGAGGACACGTCCCTGCTGGGGTTTCAGCAGTCCGATGAGCGATTTCAGGAAGACCGTCTTTCCGGTACCGGAAGGGCCGAGCATCACGCTCACCTCTCCGGCCGGCAAGGTCAGTGTCACGTCCTGCCAGATGTTCTGCTTGCCAAAGGACATGGTCAGACCCTCAACGACTACTTCGATTCCCATCCCACCTCCAGCAAGCGTGCGTCGGGCGTGCGCCGCGGGCGCACGTTAAGTCGGTACGGATCACCCGGACAATAGCCGGGCGGAAAAATCCTTGATCCGCTCCCGCGTTTGTCACCGCGGAGACAAGGCGACGATTGCCTTTTGTCTCCGCCGAGACAGGTCGAACCTGCAGAGCTGCGCCGACCTGCGACTGCTCGCCGCCCCGGGAACGCTACGGCCGAGTAACCTTCTTCGGCAATACCGGATTCCGAGTTTTCCCGGGGCGGAACCGAACTTCGGAACAGTTGTCAGCCGGGAGACAGTTTCCCTCCGCCACTTGTCACCGGCGAGAGCAAGAACACCGCGCCGGCCGTCGGAGAGCGTCGAATACCGGTCTTTCCTCGAATCCGCCTGATCGATCATCATTGTCGACATTGCGCACCGCGGAACCAAGGGCGTCACCGTCACCGCTCACCCGCCTGACAGGCAATTAGGCATCTGCAAAGAATCATGGACTGCGCCATTGTTCAGCTAAGTTTCCCGCAAGTAACGTCAGGTTTCGCGGCCGAGAAATACCGGGCCGCCGGCCGCTCGACCCCCACCGCGGCCACCCTCTGCCGGTCAATCCCCAAGGAGAGTCCCAGAGCCATGAAGAAGCCCATGAGAAACATCGCCGTCGTCGCCGGAGCCGCCACGGCCGCGTTCGCCCTCGCGGTGAGCCCCGCCTCCGCGGTGCCCTCGACGGTCTGGACCGTCAACCCGACGCCGTCCAGCTTCACCGCGGTCAACAGCGGGAACGTCGTCCTGAGCGTCAACGGCATCGCCATGACGTGTACGAAGTCGAACGCCTCGGGCACGATGCAGAGCGCCACCGGCAACCCGGCGACCGTCGCCTCCATCAGCGCCATCGCCTTCGGCGCCACCGGCGCACCCTGCACCAGCGTCCTGGGCAACGTGACCACCGTCGCGACCACCCCCTGGACCGTGGTGGCGCAGGACTACACCGCGGCCACCGGCGTCACCAAGGGCTACGTCGGGAACGTCGACGCCAAGGTGACCGTCGGCGCCTGCGTCTTCCGCGTGACGGGCAAGGCCTCCGGCACGTACACCAACTCGACGGGCGCGCTCGCCGTCAACAGCCTCGCCGGCGAGCTCACGGTCGTCTCGTCGACCAACTGCGGCTCCGCCGTCCCGGTCGGTGCCAAGCCCACCTTCAAGGGCACCTACCTCGTCAAGAAGGCCGGCACCGTCACCATCCCGACGATCGTCGGCTCCAACCCGTAGGGCGCAGGAACCCGCGTCCGTCCGGCCGGCGACCCCGGCCGGGCGGACGCGGGCTGTCCGCACCCCCGACCACCTTCCCCTTCGCGCCCGCGCGCGCACGATCCGAGCGGAGCACCAGATGAGAAGCCGGCGAGCCGCCCCGCGACTCTCCCGCACCCAGGCACGCGGTGCGGCGATCGCCGCACTCGTGGCACTCGCCCCCCTTCTCCCCGCGGCGGCCGTCGCGCTGGGCTCGCACGAGGTCGACGCCGAGCTGCCCTACCTCTGCGCGCTGCCTTCCGGACAACAGCCCGCGACGGTACGGATCAAGGCGACCGTCCCCGACCGGGCGGCCGTCGGCGAGGCGGTCCGGCCGGCCGATGTCAGCACGACGGTGGAACTCCCGGCCCCGGCCGCGGCCGACCTGACCTCGCTCGGGGCGGCCACCGTACGGGCGGAGACACTGCTCACGGTCGGGGCGGACCAGAACGGGCAGCGTACGGACGTCACATGGCGCGGAACGGCGCAACCCCTCGCCGTACCCGCCGAAGGACCCCTCACCCTCACGACGACCGGCGACGTGCCCCTCCTGACGACGGACAGCGCCGGCGACCTGACCCTCACCGCCGGGGGTCTCGGCGTCGATCTCGCCCTGAGCGCGGCCGACGGCACGGCCACCACACCGCCGTCGGTCTCCGTCACCTGCGCCCCCGTCGAGGAGCCGGAGGGCGGCAGGGTACTGGCCACGGTTCCGATCGGCGCCGTCGCCACCGGAGAACCAAGCACGCCCCCCACGCCGTCGGCCGATCCCTCGTCGTCCTCTCCCTCGTCCCCCGCCCCTTCGACCGGGCCCGCGCTGCCGCCGCCCCCGGTGGAACGGGGGACGCCCCCGGGCGGACCGCGGACGGCTTCGAAGGACCCGGAGTCCGGGCCACGGCCGGACCGGGGCCCGAGGACCGCAGAGGCGGACGCGCCCGACGCCGCCCCGACGGAACGCCCGGCCGCACCGCCCTGCGTCAAGAAGGAGCCGACCTCCACGTCGCTGACCGCGTACATCACCGGCTACGCCAACGTGGGGAAACTGAAAGGCGCCTCGCTCATCCCGGTGTCCTGCGTCCTGATCGAGCAGGGCACACCGGAGATCGCCTTCCCGCCGGACGGCACCATACACATGTTCCAGAAGTCGGACGCCGAGCTCTCGTACCAGGGCCGCAAGCAGTCCCCGCCCTTCGAGGCCACCTTCCTGACGTTCGACTTCATGCCGGCCACGGCGACCATGGTCCTGGAACAGACGGGCCCCATGACGGTCGAGTCGGACGTCCTCCTCGTCTTTCCCGACAACATCGCGGAGACGTACGTCCGCGCGCCCCTCGTCCTGCGCGTCCTCGACGTCCAGGTCAACGGCGTCCGGCTGGACGTGGGCCCCTCGTGCCGTACGGCGAAGCCGCTCACCTCTCCCGAACCCGACCCGGCCAAGTACCCCGGGGACCATCTGGTGCTCCTGGGCAAGGGCCAGCTCATCAACGGCACCGACGCCACCGGCTACGTCCTCACCAGCGGTGGTCCGCTCACCGGCGAGGCGACCATCCCCGCCTTCAAGAACTGCGGCGCCGACGGCGAGAACCTCGACCGGCTCCTCACCGCGTCCATCTCCGGCCCCGGCAACCACATCAAGCAGATCCAGGGCCAGACCTGCGCCGTGGGTGTCGAGTTGCCCACCGAGGGCCAGTGCACCGAGGACCGCCAGCCGTACGTCGTCCCCAGGCCGGAGCGCTGAGCCGGCGCTCCCCCACCATCCCCACCGCCCCTCGTTCCCCTCTCCCGTCAACGGAAGGCTCCGCCATGCCCCTCGTCTCCTCCCGCACGAGACTCGCCACCCTCTCCGCCCTGACCGCGCTCGGCGCCTTCGCCTCCATGGGCACGGCGACCGCGGCCGTCCCCCAGCTGAACGGCAGCTGGGCGCCGTTCACCCGCTGCCCCGTCGACGCCCCGGCGCTCCTCGCCGCCGACGGCCTCGACAAGGCGCCGCAGTGCGTCTCCTCCTCCTCCGCCAGCGGCTCCATCAAGCTGGGCAACACGACCGTGATCACCGGCAGGACCGACCTCCAGATCGGCGTCGTCCAGAACGCCGACGGCACCAGCACGGTCGTCGCCCCCGCCGCCGGCTCGATCATCGCCGACTCCGCCACCGTCCCCGGCGGTCTGCTCGGCCTGATGTGCCCGAGCGACATCCCGTTCATCACCGACATCTGCCGGCAGCTGTCCGACGCCAGGCTCAACAAGATCACCGCCACCGTGGAGTCGATCGGAACCCCCGCGAACTTCGACCAGATCGCGGGCGTCCTGACCGACATGCCGATCGTCGACATCCCGGTCCGCATCCACCTGCAGAACCCGTTCCTCGGCAGCAACTGCTACATCGGGACGAAGTCCAACCCGATCATGCTCCGCCCGAGCAACGCCACGTCACCCTCCTTCGCCGTCGAGCGCTTCAACGGCGACGGCTCCCCGAACGAGGAAGGCGACATGAGCCGCCTCAACCTCCTCGGCTCCACCCAGGTCGACAAGACCTTCGCCGTCCCCGGCGCCAGCGGCTGCGGCCTCGGGCTGTTCGGCCTGATCGACGGCGCGGTCAACCTCAAGACGGGTCTGCCGTCCGCCGCCGGGAAGAACAGCCTCACGCTCAACAACACCCAGACCTACCTGACCGGCCTCTACGCGCCGGGCGTCGTCGCCCCCGACGCCGGAAAGGTCATGTCCCGGAACTGGCACTCCGCGGTCAACTGACGGTAGCGGTCAGCTCAAGACCACGGTCAACTAACGGCCAACCAGGGGCGATTCCCGGCCTACTCCGCGGCGCACACCGCTCCGGCACGCCAACTCTTGCGCAAGTTGTGTACAGCACACACCAGGTGTCCTAGCTTCAGCAGTCCACGTCGGTACGCGTCTGACGGCCGAGGCCGCGCCCACCACGCCAGGTCGGGGGGCCGCGCCGTCACTCCCCCCACCGGTCGCGCAGGAGAGCAAGGGATCGGTCCATGCCCGCAATCGCACAGTCACCGAGCACCGGTGAACCGCTCGACCCGCTCCCCAGGGAGTTCGCCGACTTGATGAGGCCGGAGATCCCCGGCCTCATCAAGGAGATAGGCGTGGAGATCCAGCGGGCCTACCCCGTGTACGCCCATCTCTTCAACGGACCCCACTCGGACGCGATCCGCCAGGGCGTGGAGCAGGCCCTGGCGGCCTTCGTCGAACGGGTCGCCACCCCGGGGACGCACTCGGCCCTCCGGGACGAACTCCTGCGCAAGTTCGGCCGGGTCGAGGCCTACGAGGGCCGTGACCTCGACACCCTGCAGGGTGCCTACCGCCTCGGCGCGCGCATCGCACTGCGCCGGGCCAGGAGCATCGGCCGCACGTACAACCTCTCCCCCACCCTCATCCTGGCCTTCGCCGACGCCCTCTTCGCCTACGTCGAAGAGCTCGAAGCCCTGTCCCGCGAGGGCTACGTCATGGTCCAGGCCCGCGCGGCGACCGACGTGGCGGCGCTCCGCAGACAGTTGCTGCACCTCGTCGTCGCCGGCCCCCCGCTGCCCCGGGCGACCATCGCCGAACTGTGCCAGGAGGCCTCCTGGCAGCTCCCCGCCGAATGCACCCTGGTCGCCCTCCGCCCGCCGGTCGCCGAACTCGTCCAGGCGGGCCTCGACCGGGACGTCCTCGCCGACCTCGGCCTCCCCCAACCGCACCTGCTCATCCCCGGCCCGCTCACCGCCGAGCGCCTCGCGATGCTCGGCCACGCCCTGGCCGGCACCCCCGCCGTCGTCGGCCTGACCGTGCCGCCGGGCCAGGCCGCCCACTCCATCCGCTGGGCGCGGCGCGTCCTCGAGCTCATCGACGAGGGCGTCGTGGCGGACGCCCCCGTCGTGCACTGCGAGGACCACCTGACAACGTTATGGTTACTGTCCGATCCGGCCCTCGTGGCCCAGCTCGCCTCCCGCGAACTGGCCCCGCTCGACGGCCTGACCGGCACCCGGCGCGACCGGCTGATCGAGACCCTGCGCGTCCACATCTCCACCCGGGCTCCCGCCGAACAGGTCGGCGAACTCCTCGGCGTCCACGCCCAGACGGTCCGCTACCGGCTGCGGAACCTGGACAGCCACTTCGGCGACCGGCTCCTCGACCCCGACCACCGCTTCGCCCTGGAGGCGGCCCTGCGCTCCCTCCACCTCTCCGGCCCCCGGGACGGCCGGGCCGGACCGGACCCGACGGGCCGGAGGGGTCAGCGGTAGTACCCCTCGAACACGGCCCGCGCCTCCTCGTACAGCGCGGGGCCCTCCTCGGGCACGGGCGGCAGGCCGCTGCCCGGCCTGATGTCCAGGAGCTGTTCGTCGGAGAGGGCGAACACCACCCGTCGCAGCCCGGCCCGCCGGACGACCGCCTCGCACATCCCGCACGGCCGGCAGCTGGTGTACATCGTGGTGCCCGCCGCCGTCTCCGCGTCCAGCTCCCGCGCGGCCCATCTCGCGAGCTTCAGTTCCGGGTGCGCGGTGACGTCGTCGTCGGTGAGGGTCGTGTTGCGCTCCTCGGCCAGCACCGTCCCGTCCGGTCCCACCAGCAGCGATCCGAACGGCGGGTTGCCGCTCGCGCGCGCCTCGGCCGCGAGCGCGATGGCCCGCCGGAGGAGGGCGTGGTCGTCGGATGTGGTCATGACTGCTCCGTTCGGTCGAGGGGTGTGTGCGCGGCCACCGTGGCGAGGGCCTGCCAGGCCTCTTGCGGGCGGCAGGTCTCGCCGGGGTCGCCGTGGTAGGTGTCCAGGACGACGGACTCGGCTCCCAGCGAACGCAGTTGGTCGAGGTCGCCCATGACCTGGTCGACGGTGCCTTCACCGGCGATCCGTTCCGGGCCGTCGACCGGCGCCGCGGTGAGCCGGAGGGCGATCCGGGGAGCCAGGGCCGGGACGGGGAGCCCGTACTCGTCCGCGTACGCCTCCACCCTCCCGGCGGCCTCGCGCAGCCACGGCAGGGTGGGGCGCAGCGGATGCCACGCGTCACCGAGCCGTACGGCCCGGCGCAGTCCCGCGTCGCTGTTGCCGCCGACCCACAGGGGAATCCTCCGGCCTCCGTAGGAGGCGGTGTCCGCCCAGGCCGCCCGGATGTCGCGCAGGTGGTCGTCGGTCAGCCGTCCCCGCTGTGCGAACGGGATGCCGAGGGCGGCGAACTCCTGCCGTGCCCAGCCCACTCCCACGCCGAGGACCAGCCGGCCGCCGCTCAGCTCGTCCAGGTTGGCCGCCATCCGCGCGGTGAGCAGCGGGTTCCGGTAGGGCGCGACGAGGACCGTCGTGCCGAGCCGGATCCGGGTGGTGAGGCCCGCCAGCCACGACAGGGTGGTGAAGGGCTCGTAGAAGGGTGCCGGGTAGCGTTCGGCGACGTCGGGCGTGATGGCGACGTGGTCGGAGACCATCAGCAGGTCGAATCCCAGGCCCTCCACGGTCCGGGCCCAGTTCCGCAGGACTCCCGGGTCGGTTCCGGGGCCGAAGTTGAGGACGTTGACGCCGATCTTCATGCAATGGAGCCTAGTCAGGAGACAGGGCTGGCAGAAGGCATTCCTGCCGGTACCGGCGCGGTTTCACCGTGGATCTCCCGGTAATCTGACCACATGACCGAGAGTCTTGACGCCACGGACTGGACGATCCTGGACGAGGTCCAGAAGAACGGCCGGATTGCGTTCACGGAGCTGGCGCGGCGGGTGAACCTGAGCACCTCGGCGACGACGGAGCGGGTGCGACGCCTCGAGGCGGCCGGAGTGATCACGGGGTACCGGGCGGAGGTAGATCTGGAGCGGACCGGGCACCCGGTGCTGGCGGTGGTACGGCTCAAGTACCCCGGCCCGGGGACCCGGCACGAGCCGCTGCGTCGGCTGCTCGGGGAGCGTCCGGAGATCCTGGAGTGCCTGCGCACCACCGGCGACGACTGCTACGTCATGAAGGTGGCGACCGCGTCGATGGCCCACCTGGAGGAGATCGTCGACGAACTGGCGGAGTTCGGGAGCACGACCACCAACCTCGTCCTCAGCCGGACGCTCCCGCTCCGCGGCCCACGAGCCCCCGGGTCCGATGCCGCCCGTCGTTCCGAATAGGCCTGGAAGGTCATGGACACAGCACGGCATTTCGGCAGCAACCCCCGACCGAGGACGAAGTCCGCCTGCCCCCGGAGGGCACGGCCACGCCGGACGGGTCACTCACCAGCCGTGTGATCGGCCGTCTGGCCACCCGCGTGAACGCTCTCGACACCCCTCGACCGGACCATGAGGACCACCCCGCCGTCACCGTCCCCTTCGCTCCCCCGTAGCAGCCGGCCCGGCGGCTGAGCCCGGTGACGACAACCCTGCCGTCCGGGTCGCCGGGGACCGCACGCATGAGGCCCGGATCCACAGGATCCGGGCCTCATGTCACGTCAGTAGCGGGGACAGGATTTGAACCTGCGACCTCTGGGTTATGAGCCCAGCGAGCTACCGAGCTGCTCCACCCCGCGTCGGTAGGCACAACACTACGCCACCCGCGGCACCCTCAAAACCAGATGTCGCTGTCACGCCCGCGATGCCGTGTCGGACGCCGCGTGGGGCGGGCGCCACCACGGCGTGCGGCTGCGCGGCCGCGAGCGTCGGTGTTCCGGCCGCCGCCCATCTGCGAAAACGCGTACGCGGCGTGGCCCGCGGCCCGTAACGATCGGGCACGTCCTGTCAGGCCGTCCGGTCCGGAACTTCCCCACGATCCCGTTCGGGGCCCGACGGTCGTCCAGCCGTTCATGCCCCCGCAACGACCGGACGAACTCCGCTCGGCATCGGACAGTTCATGGCGACGCATCACGCCACCATGATCCACAAGCGGTGATCGTGTGAAGACACCGCCTGGGCGGATACCGTTCCCCGGGGCGGTCGACGGGCCTGCCCCGGGCGCGTGGCGAGTGGTGCGGGACGCTGTGGGCCGGTCTACCGGCCGGGGTCCGTTCGTCCGCTCGCCCGGCCCGAGAGCCGAAGTACAGCCAGGGGTGGGGAACATGGGAATGCCGCGATCCGTGAGTCGTCGAGCGCTTCTGCTCGGCGGGGTCGTCGTCCTGGGGGGCGGTGCCGGCGCGTGCGGGCCCGCCGCCGACGGCGACGCGCCCGTGCACGGGAAGGTACGGACCGACCTCGAACCGCTCCGGCGCCGGTTCTCCGCGATCGGCCGGCTCTCCGACGCCCACTGGCTGGCCTACAACCCGGACGACTCGGGTCGCGAACTGCTTCCCGACCAGGACCCGCGGACCCGCCTGGTCGGGACCGCCCACCTGCCCGTGGGAACGGTCGGGGCGATCGTCGCGCGGTCCGGGCACGACTTCGCGCCCTCCACCCCGGTCCCACCGCCGGAGGCCCTGGCGGAGTTCCTGCCGGCCGGAGCCGGATGGCTGCGCAGCCCCGGCTACGACAGCGCTGTCACCCGCTCCCTCTACCACGGCACGTTCCACCTGGACCCCGTGACGGACGTGGTCTACTTCGACGCGCTCAACCCGGAGATCGTCTCCGGGACGCCCACGGTGACTCCCACGGTGCCTTCCTCGGTGACTTCCTCGGTGACTTCCTCGGGCACCCCTTAGGGGGTGCCCGACAGACCATCCCCGGAGGCCCCCTGGCGGTCCGTCACGAACTGACCCTGCTCGTCGCGGCCGTTCAGCGGACGGCGAGGGCGACGATCTGCGTGACCGCTTCCTTGTCGAAGTTGTCGTCGCTGACCAGGATCAGTGAGCGTTCACCGGACGGCAGGGCGGGTCCCCACGTCATGCCCTCGGTGTTGTCGACGGTGGACAGGCCCAGGGTGTCGAAGTCCGCGAGGAGCTTCTTCCGCATCGGTACGACGCGCTGTCCGGCCAGGGAGTCCATCGCCCGCACATCGGTCGCCCCGCGCGTGGTGGCGTCGTACAGGCGGATCTTGTATCCCGCGCCGGCGACCCAGGTGCGTTCGAGCACGAGGTAGCGGTGGGGGTCGTCGGGGAAGGCGAGGAGCGAGGGGACGCCGGTGTCCGGGCCCCACGGGCTCTCGGGGTCGGACTCGGCGAAGATCTTCTCGATGGGGTAGGCGAACTGACCGAGCGTCCGGCCCGCGCGGTTCTGCTGCGTGACCCGGACGAGCGCGCCGTTGCGAAGGTCGGGCACCGGGCCGTCCTGGATCAGCGGGCCCTCGATCGCGCTGGTCACCACCCGCCCGTGGGAGCCGAAGGTGAACGCCTCGATCCCCTGGTTCCGGCGCGGCCCGCGCTCTTCCGCGGAGATCTCGTAGTTCGGCGGCAGCCGCAGCTGACCGAGGTAGGTGCCGGTGGGCGAGGCGAACTGGAGCGACGGCTGGATCAGCGGGGCGCCGGCCGCCGTGGGCCGGTCGCCTTCCTGCCCCCACCAGTAGCGGCAGCTGACCGGGTCGACCCGGATCTCCTCCGGGTCGACGGCCTTGCCGTCCGCGGCGGACGGCGCCGGGTAGACCGAGCCGTCCGGCTGGCGGAACGCGTGGGTGCCGGTGAAGTCGACGGAGCGCACGCCGTCGGCGCCCACGTCCAGCCTGGCGGTGTAGAAACGCGCGGGCTGGAGGTACGAGCGGTCGTCGCTGATGAACACGTACTCGCCGGTGCACCGGTCGCGGTCGATGCCGGAGAGGCCGCCGACGGTGGTGCCCTGGAAGTCCAGCTTGTACGGAACGATCTTCTCGCCGAGCAGTCGGGCCTTCAGCGGCGGCTCCGACTTCTCCGGGGGGACGCCGGGTTGGCCTGCGGCGGCCACCGCGGGGGTCAGCGCCGTCGTCAGGAGCAGGGCCGCCACGCACGCGCGGCGAATCAGGGATGTCCTCATGCGGATGATCATGACCCGGCCCGGCCCGCGCCACAGTCACCCACACGGGTATTGCTGCCGACGCCCCGCTGTCATCACCCGTCCGCCGCGACACCACCCGCCGCGAGCACGACGTCGCCGTCGGGACCGGCACCGAACGGGAAGGGAAGCGCCACGCCCGGTCGGCGGTCCAGGTGTCGCCCTCCGCGTCGGCGTACGGCGTGGTGCCGTCCGTCCCGGAGTCGACCGCGGTCCGGTACGCCGGGACGGCCACGGCGGGAACGGGGCTTGTCTCGACTTGATCCCTCCTTCCCGGAAGGAGGGATCACCGCTGAAGCATGTAAGAGGGACGACCGGTTCGCCGACTCCGGCGCCCGCTCCCCCGCTCGGACACGCCACGCTATTCCTGCCGCACAATTCACCTGTGACTCAGCCGCCCCATCGGGCCTTTGCTGTTACATCTTCACGGAATGACCACCGTATGGTGATCAGTCGGTCCGTACGCCTTCTCATCGGCGTCGCGGCCACATTAAGATTGCTCTGCGTGCCGGGCAACTCGCGGCGTGTGACGCAGGGCGCTGCCTCCAGTTACCGGTTTCACAATTCGTCATCGGATCCGTGACTTATGGAATTGGGTGACCCATGCCTCCTCGGCTTGTCGGCCATCAAGGCTCCTTGGCTGGACAGCAGTTCCCGATCGGTACCACACCGGTAACACTGGGTCGCAACGGCGACAACAGCATAGTGATAGTCGGCGGGAACGTCTCACGCTTTCACGCCGAAGTACGCCGCGAGGGCCACGGATTCGTGCTGTACGACAGTGGCAGCAGTAATGGAACACAAGTCAACGGCGCGCGTGTGACCTCGCACGAACTGCAGCCCGGAGATCTCATCGAGATCGGAACCGAGACGTTCCGTTTCGAAGCGGCCGACGCGATGGAGACCATCCTCGATCTCTCCGTGCTGCGGCCGCTCGGTCCCTCCTCCCAGGCGGCCCTGGCGGCGGGGCCGGTACTGAACGTCACGGTTTCGGGCGGTGGCCCCGTCGGCTTGAGTTTCGCCCTGCTCCTGGAACACCTCATGGGGCATCGTGTCGCCATCACCGTGTACGACGGCCGCTGGACGCAGGACGGGGCGAAGGTCGTCTGGAAGAGCGAAAGCCAGGGCAACATACGCCGGCAGCAGGTCGTCACGGTGCAGAGCCGCCAGTACCTGAACCTCCCCGACGAGGTCCAGGGACGACTGTTCCGCGGCGACGCGTACTCCGAGATGTGGCCGGTCGGCCCCGACTCGATCCGCGGCTACAGCCCGAGGAACCTCCGAATCGCCTACATCGAGGACACGCTCCTCGAACTGGCCAACGAAAAGCCGGACCGTATCCGGCTGGTCCCCGCCGCGTTCGACGCGGCCGAGCACCAGAAGTCCGGGACCAGGGATCACGTACTCGCCATTTGCGAGGGCGGCCGCTCCCGAACGCGGGAGTATTTCGCCGACAAGTTCGGAAACGCCGACAAGTCCATCTATTCGCTGCACGGTCAGCATGTTCAGGACGTCGTCCTGGGGCTACGCGTCAAGTCGACCCTGACGGACCCCATGACGGTCCTGCTGACCGTGGCCCAGAACCGGTTTCTCCTCAACGCCCTTCGCGGCGAGGGATTCCTGAACATGCGGCTCACCGACGCCGAGGCCGCGGAAGTGGTCGGCATCGATCCGGTCCGGCACGTGTTCGAGGAGTGCATCGCCTCACGCCCGTGCGTCATGGGACGCGACGACCATGGCGATTTCCAGTGCTCGACGCACAGCACGCTCTTCCTGCCGGCCATGGTCAGGGGTTCGGCCCTGTGGAAGCGGGCGTTGGAGGGGTTGGCGCTGTTCGGCGTCGCCGAGAAGGACCTGAGCGCCGTCACCGCCTTCCGGCTCGACATGGTGCAGCGCCCCAGGTTCACCACTCGTCTGCACTCGTCCACGTCCACCTCCCCCGGAACGTACGGATTCCTCCTCGGGGACGCCGCCAACGCCATCCACTTCTGGCCGGGCCGCGGGCTCAACAGCGGCCTGGGTTCCGCCATCTCGCTGGCCCGGTCCCTCAACGGAGCCTGGACGGGCAGGCCGTTCCGCGACGCCGACTTCGCACGTCACGAAGCGGCGATGTCCATGCTCCAGTACCGGCACAAGAGCCGCGCCTGGAACACGATGATCACCACCGACGAGAACGGCGTCAGCCGCCCGATCAAGGAGAAGATCGCCCAGAGCATCGAGGAGTGGGAGGGGAAGGACCTCGACAGGAACGCGGAGATCGACGCCCTCATGGAACGACTGCGGTCGATCCGCGACCGGCTGGCGTCACGCGTACCCGGCATGCCCGACGACCCGACTCTCCGGAACCACCTGGAGTCGCTCGGCTCGTCGACCCTGCGCACGCTGTGGGAGAGCGGAGCGTGGGACACCCTGATCGTCGGGGGCGAAGAGGTGGACATCGACATCTTCTACCAGCAGGGTCCACCGCTCGCGGCCCCCACGGCGAAGACCCCCGCGGCATCGTGATCACGGAGGCTTCGGGTCCCTGCCGACTCGGAAGCCTCTCCCCTCCTGCTACTGGAAGCTCAGCCGATGGGGGTGGAACGCGTCTGCGGGGCAGGTGTGGACGCGCAGGTGGCCGCGCCCCAGGTACACGCCCGTGGGGGTGATGACGTGCCGGTACAGATCGGGGCGGCGGTCTTCCGGCGGAGCCCAGCTCTCCGAGGCGGGATCCCACTCGACGTGATGGGCGGTGAGGAGCGGCGGCATGGGACTGCCGCACACGGTGCAGTCGACGGTGCGCGGGCCGGTGAGGTGCCAGGTGGCGAAGCCACCGACCTTCCAGCCGGGGGCGAGGGACAGGTCACCGGAGTAGTCGGTGGGGAAGTCCGCTTCCGCTTCCTCCTCGATGAGCTCCTCCTCCCACGTCGCGATGGCTTCCCGCAGATCCTCGGGAAGCAGGCCGAGGTACTCGTGCTCGACGATCTGCTCGGGGTGGAGGCCGCAGGGCTGGGGAACGCACTCGGGTGAGCCGACGACGAGCGGCTCGGGCTGTTCGCCGAGTACAGCACCGATGTCCTGGCTGCGGCGCCACTTCAGTACGACGTCCACGCTCGCGTCGGGGCCGTGCGCCTCGAACGGGCACCAGAAGACCTGGAGGAGGTCGTATCCGTCGGGCCCGGTGAGGTCGGGGATGTCCCGTGCCCACAGTTGCGCGACGGCCGACATCGGGATGGGGTCCGCGTCGTCGATGCCGAGGTCGTGCGGCCCGTCTCGGAGAGTGCCGAGGAGAGCGATCTCCTCTTCGGTCTTCTTCCGCCCCTCCGAAGCCGCATGGATACGGCGTGCGAGTCGGACGTCGGCCAGCAGGTGCCCGGTTTCCCTGGGGTGGACGGCGGTGCACATGGGCCAGGGTTCGTCGGCCGGCCACAGCATGGGGCCTGCGACGGAGCTGTCCCGTGCCTTCGGGTCGCCGGGGCGCGGGTGAAGTCGCGTCGCTGTCCGCCGGAACTCGGCAAGACGGGGAAAGAGCTCCTCGACATCAGCGGGACGCGGGGGTGTGGTGCGGGGCATGCCGTTTCTCCGAAGCGATTCGTCGCGAGCACTGGACGCCGCTCCTCGACGGCCTCTCGCTCCGCTCCCCGCGGGTGGGGGGCGACGTCGACGGCCACCGTACTCACCTCACCGGCGCGATGTCCGCCCACAGGGCGACGGCATCGGGCGAGAGCGGTGTGGCCGCTCGGTCCGGCGTGACGTCGTTCTCGTCCCACCACACGCCCTGGCCCGCGGCCAGCGGGCGCCCTTCGGTACCCGCCCGCCAGTGGCCGCGCAGTACGTAGAACACCGCGGCGTGGCCGCTGGGCGGCACGACGGGCCCGGTGATCCGGTCCACCCGTGCCGCCCGGTGGCCGCGCCGCACCATGATGTTGAGCACCCGGCAGGCCCCGCCACGCGGTTCGGCGGTCAGCTCCAGGTCACCGGAGAACCCGAGAGGCTCCTCCGCTCGCGCCGTCCGGTCGAACGTCCCCGGGGCCGTCAGCCGCACCCCGTCGCCCGCCAGTAGGGTGAACGTCCGGTCGACACCGGGAAAGGCCGAGAACGGCCCGTGCCGGTCGATGTCGGCCACGCTCGCACGCCACTGGAACTCCTCGGCACCCACCGGCCACGAGACGATCTCCCTCGTGGCACCTCCACCGTTGCGCCACCGGCCCGCCTTCAGGGCCTCGACATCGAAGTGGTGCACGCGGGCTCCTGAACTGTGTGCGGTACGGGTGCGGATCACCCGGGCGGACAACGATAGGGGGTCGTTCCCCGATGACCGCCCATGGCGGAGGGCTGCCATCGGGGAACTCACGGCAAGACCCCTGCTCGTCGTGCTTCTCGGAGGGCTCCGGCTCAGAGGGCTCCGACGATGTCCTCGACGCGGGTCTTCGCGTCGCCGAAGAGCATCGCGGTGTTCTCCTTGAAGAACAGCGGGTTCTGCACGCCGGCGTAACCGGAGGCCATCGAGCGCTTGAAGACGATGACCTTGCCGGCCTCCCAGACGGTGAGGACCGGCATGCCGGCGAGCGGGCTGCTGGGGTCCTCCGCTCCGGCCGGGTTGACCGTGTCGTTGGCTCCGATGACGAGGACGACGTCGGTCTTGGCGAAGTCGTCGTTGATCTCGTCCATTTCGAGGACGATGTCGTACGGCACCTTGGCCTCGGCGAGGAGGACGTTCATGTGGCCGGGCAGGCGGCCGGCGACGGGGTGGATGCCGAACCGTACGTCGATGCCCTTGGCGCGCAGCTTCGCGGTGAGTTCCGCGACCGGGTACTGCGCCTGGGCGACGGCCATGCCGTACCCGGGCGTGATGACCACCGAGCGGGCCGCGGTGAGGAGTTCGGCGGCGCTCTCGGCGGTGATCTCGGTGTGCTCGCCGTAGTCGACGTCCGAGCCCGAGGGCGCCTCGATGCCGAAGCCGCCGGCGATCACGGAGAGGAACGAGCGGTTCATGGCCTTGCACATGATGTACGACAGGTAGGCACCGGACGAGCCGACGAGGGCGCCGGTGATGATCAGCAGGTCGTTGCCGAGCAGGAAGCCGGAGGCCGCCGCCGCCCAGCCGGAGTAGCTGTTCAGCATGGAGACGACGACCGGCATGTCGCCGCCGCCGATCGAGGCCACCAGGTGCCAGCCCAGGGCGAGGGCCAGCACGGTCACGGTGATCAGCAGCCACAGTTCCGGCGTGATCACGAACCACACCGTCAGGGCGACGAAGAGGACCAGCGAGCCGAGGTTGAGGGCGTTCTTGCCCGGCAGCACCAGCGGCTTGGAGTCGATCTTCGCGGCGAGCTTCAGGTACGCCACGATGGAGCCGGTGAAGGTCACCGCGCCGATGAACAGGCCGATGAACACCTCGGCGTGGTGGATACCGAGGGTGCCGAGCGCGTCCAGGGCCGTGGCCTCGTGGCCGTCGGGGTCGTGCTCGACGTTGAGGTAGCCGTTCCAGCTGACGAGCACGGCGGCCAGGCCGACGAAGGAGTGGAGCAGCGCGATGAGTTCGGGCATTCCGGTCATCTCGACGCCGCGGGCGCGCCGCAGGCCGATGAGGGCGCCGGTCAGCATCGCGACGGCCATCAGGCCGAGGCCGGCGGTGCTGATGTCGCCGTCGACCGCGAGCACGACGGTCGCGACGAGCGCGACGCCCATGCCGAGCATGCCGAAGGCGTTGCCGAGCCGGGCCGACTCGTGCTTGGAGAGCCCTGCGAGGGCGAGGATGAACAGCAGCGCGGCAACGAGGTAGGCCGCCTGGGCGGCGAGGGTCGCAGTCATGTCAGCTCCGGTTGAACATGGCGAGCATGCGACGCGTCACCGCGAAGCCGCCGAAGACGTTGATACTGGCCAGCAGGATCGCCACGCACGACAGCACCGTGACCGTCGTGCTCGTGTGACCGATCTGGAGGAGTGCGCCGACGACGATGATCCCGGAGATCGCGTTCGTCACCGACATCAGCGGCGTGTGCAGCGCGTGGTGCACGTGCCCGATCACGTAGTAGCCGATCACGATCGCGAGGACGAAGACCGTCACGTGGGGCAGCAGCGCCGCCGGGGCGAAGGCGGCGGTGAGGAACAGCGCCAGCGCGCCCAGGGCCACGCCGCCGAACTTCTGCTTCGGCGTCATCGGCGCCTTCTTCGGCGCGGGCTCCTTCGCGGGCGCCGCGGGCACGGGGGCCGGGGCGGCGGAGACCTGGACCGGCGGGGGCGGCCACGCCGACTCGCCCGCGCGGACGACGGTGATCGAGCGCTGCACCGGGTCGTCCCAGTCGAGGATCAGGAGGCCGTCCTTGCCGGGCGTCATCAGCTTCAGCAGGTTGACCAGGTTCGTGCCGTACAGCTGCGAGGCCTGCGCCGGCAGCCGCCCGGCGAGATCGGTGTAGCCGATGATCGTCACACCGTTCTCGGTGAGGACCTTCTCGCCCTTCACCGTGCCCACGACGTTGCCGCCGTTGGCGGCGGCCATGTCGACGACGACCGACCCCGGCTTCATGCTCGCCACCATCTCCGCGGTGATCAGCGTCGGCGCGGGACGGCCCGGGATCAGCGCGGTGGTGATGACGATGTCGACCTCGCGGCACTGCGCGGCGTACAGCTCGGCCTCACGCGCCTTGTAGTCCTCGCCCATCTCCTTCGCGTAGCCGGTCTTGGAGACCTCCACCTCCGGGGACTCGATCGACAGGTACTCGCCGCCCAGCGACCGGACCTGTTCGGCCACCTCCGGTCGCGGGTCGGTCGCCCGCACGATCGCGCCGAGCGACCCGGCCGCGCCGATCGCGGCGAGACCCGCCACACCCGCGCCCGCGACGAGCACCTTCGCCGGCGGCACCTTGCCCGCCGCCGTCACCTGCCCGGTGAAGAACCGCCCGAACTCGTGCGCGGCCTCGATGACGGCCCGGTAGCCGGCGATGTTCGCCATGGACGACAGCACGTCCATCGACTGCGCCCGGCTGATGCGCGGCACCGCGTCCATGGACAACGCCGTGAAGGGACGCCGGCCCAGATCCTCGACCATCGCCGGGTCGAAGGCCGGCGCGAACAGGGCGATCACCGTCGCCTCCGGCCGTACCCGGTCCAGCTGCGCCGGACTGGGGGCGTTGACCCCCAGCACCACGTCCGCGCCCGCCGCGTCACCGACGGTCGCACCGGCGGCCTCGTAGGCGCCGTCGGTGAAGCCGGCCGCGACGCCCGCGCCCGGGTCGACGACGACCTCGTACCCCAGTGCGCGGATCTGTCCGACCGTGGCCGGGGTGGCCGAGACGCGACTCTCACCTGCCCGCGCTTCCTTGAGGACTCCGACAATCACGAGTGTTCTCCGTTCGCTGCTCTGGCCGTCAACGGCGTGTTCTCGACTCGATCAGAAGTGCGTCCGCAAGGATCCGGAGCACGCCGCTCAGCTTGGCCGTCGGGGGCTCTCCTTGAACAGCACCCACTGGTGAGGTACACGCAACACTCGACAGGACCCGGATCTCGTGCCTGTGTAACGCCGCGCCCTCGAAACCGGTGCCGTCCCGGCGTTCCTCCGCTCGCCGTCCGGGCTCCGCCGGTCCCCGGGAACGGCCGAGGGGCCGTTCCGGATCTCTCCGGAACGGCCCCCTGACCCGCGACGTGGAAACGTCCGCCCCACTCGGGAGCGAGCGGTCAGCCCACGTACTTGTCGGCGGCGTACAGGGCCTGGTCGAGGATGGCCAGGCCCTCGCGGGCCTCCTCGTCGGTGATGGTGCACGGGGGGACGACGTGGATGCGGTTGTAGTTGTACACCGGCCACATGCCGCCCTCCTTGCACGCGGCGACCACCTCGTCCACGGGGCGGGCCAGCTCACCGCCGGCGGCGTACGGGACGAGCATCTCGCGGGTCTCCCGGTCGCGGACGAGTTCCACGGCCCAGAACACGCCGAGCCCGCGCACCTCTCCGACCGACGGGTGCCTCTCGGCGATCTCGCGGAGGCCCGGGCCGATGACCTCCGCTCCCACGCGCGCGGCGTTCTCGTTGACGCCCTCCTCCCGCATCGCGGTGATGGTGGCCACCGCGGCGGCGCACGCCAGGGGGTGGCCGGAGTAGGTGAGCCCACCGGGGTAGGCCACGTCGCGGAAGGTCTCGTGCACGGCGTCGGAGAGAACGACCCCGCCGAGCGGCACGTAACCGGAGTTGACGCCCTTGGCGAAGGTGATCAGGTCCGGGGTGATGTCCCAGTGGTCGACGGCGAACCAGGCGCCCGTGCGGCCGAAGCCGGACATGACCTCGTCCGCGATGTAGAGGATGCCGTAACGGTCGCAGAGCTCCCGGACCCCGGCGAGGTAGCCCGGCGGGGGGACCAGGATCCCGGCGGTGCCGACGACCGTCTCCAGCACGATCGCCGCGATCGTGGACGGACCCTCGAACGCGATGACCTGTTCGAGGTGGGCGAGGGCGCGCTCGCACTCCTCGGCCTCCGTGGTCGCGTGGAAGTGGGAGCGGTACAGGTACGGGCCGAAGAAGTGGGCGACGTTCCCCGACGCGCTGCCGGAGTTCTCGTTCGCCCAGCGGCGCGGATCGCCGGTGAGGCTGATCGCGGTCGCCGTCCCTCCGTGGTAGGAGCGGTACGCGGAGAGGATCTTGGGACGTCCGGTGTGGATGCGGGCCATGCGGACGGCGTGTTCGTTGGCCTCGGCTCCGCCGTTGGTGAAGAACACCCGGTTGAGGTCGCCCGGCGCGATCTCCGCTATCAGCCGGGCGGCCTCGCCGCGCCGGTCGTTGGCGAAGGTCGAGGCGATCATGCAGATCCGGTCGGCCTGGTCCTTGATGGCGGCGACGACCTTGGGGTGGGCGTGACCGATGTTCAGGTTGATGAACTGCGAGGAGAAGTCGAGGTAGCGCCTGCCCTCGTAGTCCCAGAAGTGGCGGCCCTCTCCCCCGGCGACCGGCATCGGGTTCACGGCACCCTGCGCGGCCCAGGAGTGGAACAGGTGGGCCCGGTCGTCGGCGACGACGCGGGCGCCGGCCTCCGGATCGGGCAGACCGGCGGGGACGGGGGCGGAGAAGCCGGATGCGGTGCTCGTCATGGGTACCTCGATCGGTGGTAGGGAGAGCGATGTGCGGGAGGGGTCGGGGGGCGGGGGCCGACGGCTGCCGGAGGGCGGGCGGCCGGGGGCGAACAGGGACTGTTCCCTGGCGACGAAGTGGTGGATGTCGGCGTGGACCGCCGCCATCCGGCTGCGCGGCGGGGTCCCCTCCGCGTCGCGCAGCAGCGCGGCCTGGCGGCGCAGCACCGGACCGGAGAAGGGCAGGTTCCCACTGCTCCCGTACCGGACCGCGCCGCGGGCGTCGCGACGCGGCACGATCTCGGAGCGGGCGTGGACGCTGGCGCTGAACGGGATGTCGAGCCTGCCGTCCCGGAAGGCCCCCTCGATGCCCTCGAAGAGGCTGCCGGCCGCGAGGACCGGCTCGACGAGCTCGGCCACCTCGCGCTCGATCCAGTGCTGTTCCTCCGCCACCCGGTCCTCGTCCACGCGGACGAAGTCCAGCAGGTCCGACGCCCCGAAGGCCGTCGTGCGCAGTCCGGAGGCGTTCGCGGCCGCGTCGGGGATGCCCCGCGCCTCCTGCACCGTCTTCGTGATCACCTTGGTGGCGCCGCCGAGCCGGGCGGTCAGCCCGCCCAGCAGGATCAGTCCGCCCGCGAACTCGTGGGTGGTGGGGAACACTCCCATGAACTCGTGGAGGACGGGATAGACCTCCACGTCCGGGCCGAGGTAGCGGCGGGCCAGGGTGCGCGTCGCGCGCAGGGCCGCGACGTCCTGGTGGACCTCACCGCTCTGGGGATAGGAGATCGACAGGCAGCGGACGCCTTCCGCGACGGCGGCGGCCCCTTCCAGGAGCGTCATGGCGAGGCTCACCGACGGCGGGACGAGCACGGCGGTGAGCGTTCCGAAGAGCTCCCGGTCGACGACGACCCCGGAGCGGGCCAGCGTGCCGCACACGGCGTCGACCCGCTGCCACGCGCGCAGGGAGCGGGACAGCGGAACGTCCTTGGAGTAGGGCAGGTTGTAGCCGATGCCGCCGCCCTCGAAGGAGGTGATGCCCGAGACCAGGGAGACGGCGAACAGTTCGCGGGGGTCGGGTGAACCGTGGCGCACCTCCAGGGGCACGCCCACCGTCCCGACGAGCTCCCGGCCCCTTCGCCACCCGTGGGTGACCAGCGGATAGCCGTTGAGCTCGGCCGGGTCGCGGAGCAGGACGTCCCGCGCCGCGCGGAACTTCCGCAGCCGTGTGTGCGAGTCGATCGTGACGGACAGGATGTCCGGTCCCGCGCCCTCCAGTTCGCGCAGCAGCTCCCTCATCGGCCCGTGCCCGCCCACCCCGCAGCGGGGCTGTACGGCGGGGCGGCCCCGGGCCTCCGCGGCCCGTAGCACGTCGACCACGCGCGGCAGCCGCGGCGAGGCGAGGTGGGCCACGACCTCGGACCAGTCGGGAAGCGAGTCGGCGACGTCCGGGGCCAGTTCGAGTACGTCGAGCTCAGTCATGCTGGAGTTCGGCCGCCTTGCCCGTGCTCCGCAGCCGGTCGAGGAGCAGCACGATCTCGTTGCCGTCGGTCAGGATGTGGTCGACCCCCAGGTCCCGGAGGCGCCGCAGGTCCGCCTCGGTCGTACGGCTGCCCACGGACAGGTTGCCCCCGACGATCACGGGCGGGCGGAGCCGGCCCGCGGCCCGCAGCGCCGGCAGATCCCGGAGGTCGTGCCGGGCGTGACCGTTGAGGCTGCCGATGAGCACGGCCTCGGCCTGCGGGTGTGCGTCCACGGCGTCGGCGAAGTCGCCGAGCGGGGTGCAGACCCCGAGGTTGACCACGGTGAAGCCGTAGTCCCGCAGTTGCAGGGCGATGAGCTGGTTGGCGACGGCGTGGGCGTCGCTCTCGGCGACGCCGAGGACGACGAGGCGTTCACCCCGGCCTGGCAGCGCGTGCATCGGCAGCTTCCTCTCGGATTCCGGTGTCCTTGGGACCCGTGGGTGGTCGGTCAGTCCTCGAACGCCATGAACAGGGCGCGGTGGTTGACCTCGGCGAGGCGATCGGGATCGAACTCCTCGGGATCGGCCGTCCGCAGCGAGTCGAGGACGTGGTCGATGGCCGGGACAAGACCCCACACCTCGTGGTACGGGGGCCAGCCGGGTGCTCCGCGCCGGTGGTCCTCCTCCCGCGCGAAGAGGTACGAGGCCCATTCCCGGCTCATGGGGTAGCGGTGGTGGTAGTCGTGCACGACCGTGTCACCGGTGAGGACCAGGTAGCGGGCCGGGAAGTGGACGAACAGCATGCGGAACCACCAGCGCGCCCAGGCCGCGTGACGCCGCAGCACCGGAAGCCGCGGCGAAGGCGCGCGCTCCCCGACGAAGATCGCGTTGGTGAGGCTCGCGAAGTACTCCTTGCCGCGGCGGGGAGCCTGGTCCGGTTGCGGGAAGCTGTGCTTCACGCAGAGCCGGAAGACGTTGCTGATCTGGAAGAACAGCGTCATCGGCAGGACCCAGGCGACGAGGACCGGCACCCACAGGCCGAGCACCGTGACGACCGCCGCCACGAGCGCGTACACCAGGGTGGTGCCGACCCGCCAGGCGGGCGGGGCGTAGGTGTAGTACGAGCGGACCCGGGCGACCAGGAAGCGGACGTGGAACCAGGGGGAGACGCAGACGCCCAGCACCCTGCGCCACATCCGGCCACGGCTCATGCCGGGCCGCAGCTTCAGGGTCACCAGGAAGGCCTGGACGGTGGGGTCCCGGGTCGTCATGTGGTGCACGGCGTGGTGGTCACCGACGTGCTCGGCGCTGTAGCGGTCGAAGTCCTGGATCATGAGCGCCGCGGCGATGAGCCGGCCCACCAGTACGTCGGGCTTCCGCTTGCGCCACATGTTCTGGTGGGCGCACTGGTGGTAGATCATCATCCGCAGGTTGCGGGCGCCGTGCAGGGTCGCGGCCCAGCCGGGCACGAGCAGGGCGAGCAGCGGGCCGCCGGCCGCCAGGCCCGTCACCCCGAGGGCCACGCCGAGGGCGCACGAGACGAGGGCGTTCACCAGGTGCCGGGTGGGCGTGGGGCGGACGGGGCGCTGTCCCGCGTACGGCCGGCCGGTCAGCAGGGTGAGCGGCGTCGCGAACGCACGCGGCAGCACCTGCATGGATTCGCGTACGGGGTCCGGCTCGCCAGGGCCGGTCGCGGGCACCGCACGCGGGGCGTTCACCTCGGACATTTCCGGTCTCTCTCCACTGGACTCTCCCGGCGCGTGACGCGAGGCGTCACGCGTGCTCTCCGGTCTCCTGCTCCTCGGCGGCGGCCAGCAGGTCGTCCAGGACGTGGTCGAGCTGCTCCGGGGTGGTCTCCGGGTTGAGCAGCATCAGCTTCAGGTAGACACGGCTGACGCCGTCCTCGCCCGTGATGTGCGTGCGGGCGATGAGGGAGCGCCCTTCCTCCATGAGGCGGCGGCGCAGGCGTCCGTTGAACGCGTCGGCGTCCGCGTCGCCGCCCTGCGGCGGGACGTAGCGGAAGAGCACCGAGGTGAGCGGCGGTTCGGCGAAGAGCTCGAGCCGCGCCTCGCGGTCGATCCGCTCCGCCGCGTACCGCGCGAGGTCGTGGCAGGTGTCCACCATGGCCGCCATGGTCCTGGCGCCGAGGGTGCGCATGGTGACCGCGATCTTCAGCGCGTCGGACCGGCGGGTGGTCTGCAGGGAGCTGCCCTGCAGTCCGATGAAGCCGGCGCAGGTGTCGTCGTCCGCGCTGAGGCAGGTGGTGGGCTGGAGGCCGAAGGACAGCAGCGTCTCGGCCCGGCGGACCAGGAGCACGGCGGAGGAGGCCGGGGCCCAGCCGAACTTGTGCAGGTCCACCGTGATCGAGTCGGCCTCGGCGAGGCCGTCGAGGAGGCCGCGCAGGCGGGGGGAGAAGAGGGCGCCGGCCCCGTACGCCGCGTCGGCGTGCAGCCAGACGCCGTGGCGCCGGGCGACGGCCGCCAGTTCCGGCAGCGGGTCGACGATGCCGAGGTCGGTGGAGCCGGCCACCGCGACCATGGCGACGGCGATCCTGTCCTCGGGGAGCTCGCGGAGGATCCGGTCGGCTTCCTCGGGGATCATCCGGCCGGCCTTGTCGACCGGAACGGTGACGATGTTCTCCTCGCCTATGCCGAGGAGGCGCACCGCCCGCTCGATGGAGAAGTGGACGCCGACGGGGCAGAGCACCACGGGCTGCCCGGCGCAGGCGCGCATCCCGCCGAGGAAGGGGTACGCGCCGGTCTTCTCCGCCAGGACGGTGTCCCGTGCCATGGTCATCGCCATGAGGTTGGACACGCTGCCGCCGGGTGTGAGGGTGCCGCCCGCCTCCTCGGGGTCGTAGCCGGCCAGCTCGGCCAGCCTGGCGACGACCCAGCGGTCGAGCTCCAGGGCGAAGGGGCCGCTCTCCCACGCGTGGAGGGACTGGTTGAGCACCGCGGCGACCAGTTCGGCGACGGCGGCGGCGTCGATCGGGGGCGGCTGCATGCGGGCGAGGGCGGCCGGGTGGGTGAGGTCGGCCGACCACTGCGCGTACGGACGTATGAGGTCGGCCAGGGCCGTCTCAGGGGCGCTGCCGTCCTCCGGCAGCAGGGGGCCGGCCAGTGCCTCCCGGGCGGCGGCCCTGGCGCCCTCGGGGCCGCCGGCGGCCACGGGTCCTGTGCGCTGTGCCGACACTTCCTGGAGGATGTCGAGGGCCGCGTTCATCAGGGTCCGGACGCTCTCCAGACCTGCGGCGGTTCCTGCGGTCCGGAACAGGGGTCCGGGTGCGGACGTGGACACGAGGGGTCTCCTCTGCGATGGGGTGTGCCGTGCTCGGGACGAGGACGGCGTACGGCGACGGCGGAGAGCCGGGGAAGGGCTCCCGCGCGGTGGGAAGAGCGGGGCGGGTCACGCCTTCTCGTCGACCGGCTCCGCGGTCGGCTGGGCGGGGAAGTCCTTCAGCTGGGGCACGGGCGAGAACACGATCCAGAGCATCGCGGTCAGGAAGCCGAAGGCCGTCACGTACAGGGTGTCGCGCAGGCCGATCGCGTCGCCGAGGAGTCCGCCGGCCAGGGCCCCGAGCGGCAGCGGCCCCCACGCGATGAACCGGCAGCCCGCGTTCACCCGGCCGAGCAGGCGGTCCGGGGTGATCGCCTGGCGCAGGCTCACGACGTGGATGGTCGACATCGTCGAGCCGATGCCGCAGCAGGCGAAGGCCGTCACGTACATCGCGTACGACAGCGGTCCCGTGCCGGGGGCCAGCGGGACGAGGAGCGGGGCCGCGCAGCACAGCACCAGTTCGGCGACCACGGCCCGGCCGAGGCCCAGCCGGTTCTTCAGCCAGGTCGCGGCGACCGCTCCCACCAGCGAGCCGACGGCGCCCACGCCCAGGACGAGGCCGATGGTGCCGGGGTTCATCCCCAGCTCCCGGGCCGCGTACAGCACGAAGACGGTCTGCAGGGACATCCAGCAGAAGTTGTAGGTGCCGGCCTCCAGGGCGATGGCCCGGATGGAGCCGTTGCGGAGCACCACGCGCAGCCCTTCGGCGATGCTCCGGGCGGTGGAGGTCTTCTCGTCGGGGACGTCCGGGGCGGGCTCCGGTCGCCGGATGGCGAGCAGGCTCGCCACGGAGACGACGTACGAGAAGGCGTTGGCGAGCAGGGCGACCGGTGCCGTCAGCAGGCCGACGAGCAGGCCGGCGAAGCCGGGTCCGCCGATCTGCGCCAGGGAACTGCTGGCCTGGAGCTTGCTGTTGCCCTCCACCAGATGCTCCCGCTTGATGAACGAGGGCAGGTAGGACTGGTAGGAGACGTCGAACAGCACGGTCAGCACGCCGACGAGCAACGCCGTCACGTACAGGTACTCGATCGTCAGCAGGTCCAGGTAGGCGCAGAGCGGGACGCTCCCCACCAGCAGGCCCCGCCCGATGTTGCTCCAGATCATGAGGGGCCTGCGGCGCCGGCGGTCGACCCAGACCCCGATGAACAGGGTCGCCCCGAGGAAGGGGGCGAAGCCGGCCGCGTTGAGCAGTCCCAGCTGGGTGGACGACGCCTGGAACTGGTAGACCGCAGCCAGCGGGAGCGCCAGCTGGGTGATCTGCGCTCCCATCAGCGAGACCGACTCGCCGCCCCACAGTTTGAGGAACTCGCCGTCCCGCCACAGTCCGCCGGGGCGACGGGCGCTCACGCCTCGCCCCCCGGCTCGTCGGTGACGTGGTAGCAGCAGCCGATCTGGGCCCCGTTGGACATGCTGACGATGCCGACCCGCGGGTCGGGCGTCCCGCGCACCAGCATGCCCGAGTACTCTCCGCCGACCATGAGCACGCCGTAGGCGACGACCATGCGCTCGAAGCCGGAGCCGTCCTCGGCCAGGAAGCGTTCGGCGACGGGCAGCACCCGCTCCTGGACGACGAACGGTCCGCCGACCGCGCCCCTGATGTGCTTCTCCCACTCCTCCTGGCCGACCGACCAGCCCGGTATGACGCCGACGCCGCCGTACAGCAGCGTGGGCTTGAGCGCCAGGGAGTCCTTGTGCGCCAGGACGTACGGGAGCAGGTCGACGGTGTCGCCGTCGCGGTGCACGGCCTCGTCGCGCAGGAAGCGGGTCCAGGGCAGGATCCGTTCCACCAGGGCGAGTTCGCCGGCGGTGAAGGCGTCGCGGTTGCGCTCGTCGCTGAGCATGGCGAGGCTGCCCTTGTTGCCGTACAGCTCGCAGTCCAGTCCGGCGAACAGGAAGGTGTCCCCGGCGTGGACCGCGTCGAGCAGGGGGTCGACCAGGTCGCGGCTGCGCTGCTCGTCGGCCATCTCCCCGGGCAGGAAGATCCGGTACACCACGTCCACCTTGCGTCCGTGGACGTGGGGGACGCCGTCGCGGTAGTCGAACTCGGCGAGGCTGCACACCACGGCGTCGAAGCCGTGACGGAGCCAGTCGGGGACGACGAAGTCCAGCCACGGCTTGGTGTAGGCGTATCCGTCGGGCCATTCGGTGAGGGCGAGGACCGGGCGTGCGGGCAGTTCGAACCCCGCGTCGGCGGCCTCGGCGCGCAGCACGCCGGCGATCCGTCCGATGGGGTCCGGGTGGGTCAGGCGCTCCCGGTGGGCGAAGTCCTGGAACGCCCTGTTGCGGTCAGCCGGGCGGGAGAACTCGCCCATCTGCCAACCACCGAGGGAGCTGCCGGTGTTGAGCTCCATCAGCTTGAAGCCGCCCGGCTCGCGGTACATGTCCGCCCGGGACATGGCGGGCATCCGGCGGCCCGCTCCCCGCATCACCAGGTCGACCTGGGTGTCCGTCATGCCGACGGCACGGGCGAAGGCACGGCGGTCGCCGTCGAAGAGACGGTCGGGGATGGTGGTCAGCAGCTCGAACAGGCCGTTGAGGTCGGCTTCGAGCCGGACGCGGTCCGAGGAGTCGAGGAAGACCGGCCGGTTCAGCGCCTTGCCGCCGCCCGCCCCGTAGCTGTTCCAGTCGTTGCGCAGCTCCGGGACGACCATGTGGGCCGCCTCCCGCTCCGCCGCCAGGTAGCGCCGGGTGACCGGGTTCTCCAGGAGTGCCCCGAGGCCGTCGAGGGGGGACCCGCCGATGACCGGCCTGATCTCCGCCTCCGCCCGGTCGAGCGCGGTGGTGCAGGACGTCTCGTCGTCACCGGTCGCGATGACGGCGGCGGTCCGGGGGGTGAGCGCCTTCGGCGGCAGCAGGAGTTCGTCTCCCGGGCCGGCCAGCGGCACCACGTCCGTCACACCGGGGACCTCTCCCGCCCGCCCGAGCTCCAGGCGTTCCAGGACGCCGTCGTGCGGCGGGTAGAGGAACCGCACCTCGGCGTACCGCTCGTGCCGGGGGGTCAGGTCCGGGGTGCGGCCCGAGGCCAGCGCGGCACCCGCGACCGTCAGGTCGATGCCACGGGCCAGGGTGCCGACGTACGGGATGAGGTCGCCGCCGAGCCGCCCGTTGAGCTCGATGAGGCGGCAGCCGGAGGGAGTCAGGCGGATCTCGGTGTGGGTGATGCCCCGGTCGACGCCGAGGGCCCGGTGGGCCGCCCTGACGAGGGCGTCGACCTCGTCGGCCCACGGCTCGTGCCGCCAGGGACCGACCAGGTGGCCGACCTCCTCGAAGGCCGGGTCGAAGCCGAGGCGCTTGCGGGCGACGAACACCGGCTCCGCCTCGCCGTCGACCACGCAGCTGTCCACGCTGATCTCCGGCCCGGTCAGGTACTCCTCGACCAGCACGCCCCGCTCCGTCCGGATGCCGGGGAACGTGGTACCGGCCACCAGGTCGTAGGCGGCGGCCAGTTCGGATTCGGCGCGCACCAGCGTCACCCCCATGCTCCCGGCGAGGGAGCGGGGCTTGAGCACGACCGGGTAGCCGATCTCGGCCGCGCCCGCGGCCGCCTCCTCCGCGCTGTGCACGAGACGGTGCCGGACCCCGGGCAGGCCGGCCCGGTCCAGCAGGGACCGGGTGGTGAACTTGTCCCGGCAGGCCTCGGCGGCCGCGGCGGAGAGATGGGGCAGCCCGAGCTGCTCGGCGACCCGGGCCGTGGCGATCAGCGAGAGCTCGTCCCAGGTGAACAGACCGGCCGGGGAGTCGGCCCCGTCGGCCTCCGCCGCTTCCGCGTGCAGCTCGTCGACCGCCTCGCGCAGGGTCTCCGCCCGGGTGGTGTCGGCGATCCGGAAGGACGCGACGTAGGGCTTCTCCCAGGTGAGTTCCTGGGAGGTCACCAGGGAGATCTCGTACTCACGGGCCAGGGAGGCCATCGCGTACTCGCGGTAGGCCTTCAGTCGGCTGCCCACGACGACGAGTCGGGGTCGGCGCTCTTGCATCCGGGGTTCACACTTTCTGTCGTGGGGGGATTCAGCAGGGCCGGGGTCGGCAGCTCATGGCGAAGGACTCCGCGGTCTTGCGGATCGCGGCCTCCACCGAGCGGCTGGACTCTCCGCGGAAACGGAACCGCGCGGCGACGTGTTCGTAACCGCCCACGGCGGGCATCACGTGACCGGGTCCGGGCACCACGTGCGCGTACGGGCCGTCCTCGCCGGCCCCCGCGGCCCAGCTGACCGCCGTGACCTCGCACGGGGGCGGGACGGGGAGCGGCAGCAGCAGCCAGCCCGCGGTCGTGTGCTGCCGCCCGTCCGTAGGCGTCGTGTCCCGCGCGGGCGGGCCGGCCGCCGCGGCGGGCTCGGGGTCGACCTCGGGCACGGCGGGCGGGCGCCCCAGCTGGATGTCCGCGGCCGCGGACATCAGGTCGAGGCCGTGCACCTCGCGCCACACGAACGGGATCTCCCCTCCCCCGACCCGCGCCCCCGCCTCCAGGAAGACCGGCCGGGGCGAGCCGTCGGAGGCCCTGCCCAGGAACACCTCCATGTGGAACACCCACGGGAGGCCGTCGCCCAGCGCCTCGGCCGCCACGGAGGTGAAGTCGGCCAGCGGTCCGAGGACTTCCGGATCGTCGACCTCGACCGATCCCAGGAAGCTGCCCTTGGTGAACTCCTCGCAGTTGTTCACGTACCGCGAGACGCGCCAGGGACCGAGCGCGGCGCCGGTCCAGAGCCCGTCGACGTGCAGGACGGGGTCGGCGACGAAGGACTGCACGATGCGGGGTTCGTGCCGGTCCGGGAGGAAGTCACCGGCGTGAGCGTCGAGTTCGTCCTTCGAGTGCAGCAGGAGCACTCCCCTGCTGGCCGTGCCGCGCCGTGGCTTGACCACCACCGGCCAGCCGTGGCGCTCGGCGAAGGCCCGTACGTCCTCGGCCGTGTCGGCGTCGGCGTACTCCGGGACCCGCACGCCGGCCGCGTCGACCAGGCGGACCATGGTCAGCTTGTCGCGGAAGCGCTCCAGTTCCGCCGGGGTCTGCCCCGGCAGCCCGAAGGCGACGCGCAGCTCGGCCGCGGTGTCGAGGTCTCCCTCGTTGAGTGCCACCAGACGGCTCACCGGTCCGAACCGCTCGATCAGTTCGGCGACCGCGGTCCGCGTCTCGACGGGGTCGTCGGTGGCGGGGACGGTCCGCACCGCCGCCGCGTCCTCGGGGACCGAGGACCGGCCGAGCTCCGTCGTGACGTAGGTGACCCGGTGGGCCCGGTGGTCGAGGTAGGCGGCGTACCGGGCGTGCCGGTCCCGCCAGCGGTGCAGGACCACCACGTGCTCCGGGCCCGTCCCTTCGCGTCCGCCCGTCCCTTCGTGTCCGCTCATCGGCGCGGCTCCTCGTCGGACGCCGTGAGCCGGGCGTGGGCCACCATGATCTGCCCCAGCGCGATGCCCCCGTCGTTGGTGGGCACCTGCTGCTGGCAGTACGCGCGGAACCCTGCGCGCCGCAGCTCCACCAGGCAGTTCACGAGCAGGAACTCGTTGAGGAAGACCCCGCCGGAGAGCACCACCTGCTCGAAGGCGTCCGCGTCCTCGGTCTCGCGGACGGCCAGGCAGCGCTCGACGACCATGTCGACGACACCCGAGTGGAACCGTCTGCTGATCTCCGCGCGGTCCACGCCGTCGGCGAGGTCCCGGGCCAGGGCCCGCACCACGGGCCTGGGGTCGATCTCGACGGTCTCCGCGGCGACGTCGAGCGCGAAGCGATAACGCTGGTCCGGGGCCGTCATGGAGAGGTCTCTGGCGAGGAGGCCCTCCAGTTCGATCGGCCCCTGTGCCTCGTACTCGGCGTGGGTGGTGACGTCGAGGAGTGCGGCGACGCCGTCGAACAGCCGGCCCATGCTGGAGGCGAGCGGCGCGTTGATGCCCCGCCGGGCCATGGTGGCGAAGACGTGCAGCTGCCGCTCGTCCCACTGTCCGAGGACCGGGAAGGCGCCCACCGCCGCCTCCGGCTCGCCCAGGGCGTCGAGGGCGAGCGCGAAGCCGGTCCTGACCGGTTCCTTCACCGCGCGGTCGCCGCCCAGCAGGGGAACGGTGCGCAGGTGCGCGACCCGGCGGGCCTCCCGGTAGCTTCCCAGGAGGAACTCGCCGCCCCAGGTGGTGCCGTCCGGGCCGTAGCCGGCGCCGTCGAACACGACGCCCAGGGTGGGACCGGTCAGCCGGTTCTCGGCCATGCAGGAGGCCATGTGCGCGTGGTGGTGCTGCACCTGGACGACCCGGTCGTAACCGGCGCCCTCCTCCTTCAGCGCCAGTCGCGTGGCCCGGAACTGCGGGTGCAGGTCGACGGCCGCGTTCTGGGGCGTCAGCTCGTGCAGGGCGGCCAGATGGCGTGCCGTCTGCTGGTGGGACTCCCAGGTCTCGTCGTTCTTCAGGTCGCCGATGTGCTGGCTCAGATAGACCCGGGTGCCCCGGGAGAGCGCCACGGTGGTCTTCAGCTCGGCGCCGAAGGCGACCATCGGGGCCAGCTCGACGCCGACCTCGACGGGGTAGGGGGCGTAGCCGCGAGCCCTGCGCAGGAAGCTGACCAGCGGTCCTTCGAGCTCCGGGTGGTCGGAGCACCGTACGAGCGAGTCGTCGACCCTGGTCTCGATGGCGCGGTCGTTGTACAGGATCAGGTCCGCGATGCCGAAAAGGTGCTCAAGCGCGTCCTCGTTGCGGTACGCGATCGGGTACCCCGATATGTTTCCGCTGGTCATGACCAGCGTGTCCAGCCCCTCCTCGGCCAGCAGCAGATGGTGCTGGGGCGCGGAGGGCAGCATCACGCCGATGTTCGGGTTGCGGGGTGCGATGGCTTCGGGCAGCCCGCCCGGCTTCTTCCGGGCGAGCACGATGGGCCGCGAGGACGAGGCGAGCAGGTCCGCCTCGGCCGGTCCGATCTCGGCGAAGCCGGCCGCGGTCTCCAGGTCGCGGGCCATGACGGCGAAGGGCTTGGAGTCGCGGCGCTTGCCCGCTCTCAGGCCGCGCACGGCCGCCTCGTCACGGGCGTCCACCGCCAGGTGGAAGCCTCCGACGCTCTTGACGGCGACGATCCTCCCCCCGCGCAGCGCCGTCACCGCGGCCGCCAGCGCGTCTTCGCCCCGCAGGGCCGTCCCCGCGGCGTCGGCCGACAGGAGCTGGGGGCCGCAGTCCGCGCAGGCGTTGGGCTGGGCGTGGTAGCGGCGGTCGAGCGGATCGCCGTACTCGGCCGCGCAGGCGGCGCACATGGTGAAGTCCACCATGGTGGTCTGCGCCCGGTCGTACGGCAGCGCCCGCACGATCGAGTAACGCGGACCGCAGTTGGTGCAGTTGATGAAGGGGTAGCGGTACCGGCGGTCCGCCGGGTCGCGCAGCTCGGCGAGGCAGTCCGCGCACACGTGGCCGTCGGCGGGGACGATGGTGTCCTTGCTGCCCGTGTGCACGCTCGTCCGGATGACGAACTCGGCCGGCGGGTCGGCCGGCACGGGCAGTTCCTCGACGTGGACCCCGGTGACCCGCGCCTGCGGCGGCGCCTGGTCGGTGAGGTCCGCGAGGAAGGCCTCCACGTCGGCGCGCGGGCCGGTGACCTCGGTGAGCACACCCTCGGGGTCGTTGAGGACCCAGCCCGTCAGACCGTGCGCGAGTGCCGACTTGTAGACGAAGGGCCGGTATCCGACACCCTGGACCACTCCGGTGACACGGGCGAGGCGGCGTACGGGCGTCGCGCCGGGGTCTCCGGCGGTCCCGCTCGCTGTCGTGGCGGAGTCACCCCGTCGAGGGCCTCCGCACACATCCTGTTCGGTGGCGGTCATCGGTCAGCAGAGCCGCGGGAGTTCGGCGCCGAGCAGTTCCTCGACCACGGAGTCGCGGCCCTCGGCGTCCCGCATCAGGACGAGCGCGCCGTCCTGCTCGGTGACCTCGCCGATGGCGACCGCGCCGGTTCCGTACGCGTGGGAGCGCAGGGCGTCCAGGACCTTCTGCTCGGCGGAGGGGTCGACGAACAGGCAGACGCACCCCTCGTTCGCGGAGTGGATCGGGTCGATGCCCAGCATGTCCGTGGCCATGAGGGTCTCGAACTGGATCGGCAGCGCGTCCTTCTCGATGCGGATGGTGTGGTCGACCGCCTCCGCGTACTCGTGCAGGACCGCGGCGAGACCGCCCCGGGTGACGTCGCGCACGGAGCGCACGTCGCCCTCGTCGACGGCGGCGAAGAGCTCGTCGAGCATGCCGTTGACCGGGGCGCAGTCGCTCAGGACCCGCTGCTCGAATCCGAGTCCCTCGCGGATCGAGAGGAGGTGCACGGTGTGGTTGCCGATCGGGCCGCTGAGGATCACCCGGTCGCCCGGCCTGACGTTCCGCATCCTCAGCGGAGCCCGCTCGAACACCCCCACCCCGGCGGTGTTGAGGTAGATCTGATCCGCTTCGCCCTTGCGCACGACCTTGGTGTCGCCGCAGACGATCCGGACGCCGGCCTCACGCGCGGTCTCCCTGATCGAGGTGAGGACCTGCACCAGACGGGCGATCGGCAGGCCCGTCTCCAGGATCATGCCGAGGGTGAGGTAGAGCGGCTTGGAGCCCACCACGGCAAGGTCGTTGACGGTCCCGCAGACCGCGATCTTGCCGATGTCACCGTTGCCGAAGAAGGGCGGGTCGACGACGAACGAGTCGGTGGTCATGGCTATCTGCCCGGTGGCGATGGGCAGCATCGCGCTGTCCTCCATCTCGCCGATGTAGACATCGCCGAGCGTCTCCACGATCAGCGCGAGCAGTTCGTGGCTGAGTTGCGTGCCACTGCCGTGGTCGAGGACTACTTCACCGAGATCGGTCGTGGGGGTGGTCATCGGGTTTCCCTTCGGGGCGTAGGGGGTGGGCGCAGGCCGCGCGGTGGAAGGGAGGTGTTACGGAAGGATCTTGACGACCTTGCGGGCGAGCTCGCCGTCGCTGTCCAGCGTGGCGAGGATCTCCTCGGAGGTCGCGACGGTGGCGCAGTAACCGCTGAGCCACTCGAGGGACCGGTCGCGGGCTTCGGGGTCGCCGGACACCACGCAGTCGGAGGGGACCCAGATGTTGTAGCCGCGGAAGAACGCGTCGGCGGCGGTCGTCTGGACGCAGATCTGCGTCTGCAGGCCGGTGACGAGGACGGTGTCCACGCCGTCCTTCTGCAGCAGGTCGTGCAGTTCCGTCTCGTAGAAACCGCTGTCCTTGTTCTTCTCCACGACGGTGTCGGCGGGGTCCAGGAAGTACTCCAGGATGGCCGCGCCCTCGCTGCCGCGCTGGAGCGGCAGGGTTCCGTCGAAGTCCCGCTCCACGTTCGGGTCGTCGGGGAGGTTCACCAGCTGGAGGTGGTAGATGCCGTGCCCACGGCGGCGCATCTCCTCCAGGAAGCGGACGAAGTGGGGCCGTGCCTCGGCCATGGCGGCGGTCCGCTCGGGCGTCTTGTGGACGACGTCGGCCTGGAGGTCGTTGGTGAGTACGGCGATCTTGCCCATGCGATTCCCTCGTGTGGTTCGGAGCACGGCTGAGCGCGGCCGGCGTCTCCACGGTGGTGGAGGGCAGGCTGGCGCAGGCGATAAATGCTGCTGGAGAATGGGGGGTGTGACGCTCGGTCAAGAGCGTTTCGGACACTGCTGGTTGAGAGGGGCTGCCCTTCCCGGCGCAAAGTGTGGTCAGTCACGTGCGGCCCGAGGCGGAGTGTCGGAGATCCCCGGGCGGGCAGAGATTTGCACACCCTCCACGAACCCGTCAACAACGACACGCACTTGGGGATTCTGTGAAGCTTCCGCGAGTGCCTCGATATCGGCGCGACGGCGACGGGTGAGGGCGTGATCCCGGGGCCGGCAGCCGCCCGCACGGAGGGTCACGACGGCGTCGCGCGTCGCTGTCAAGGGCTTGACCTGCGGGGCCGGGCCGCGTGATGATCTCGATCGGTTCGGCGCGCGTCGTGTCCGGCCCCTCTCCTCCGCACCGTTCCGCCGCACATTCACACAGGGGAAGCCCCACTTACCACCGGAAAGCATGTCCGCGCGTGCTACCTGCTCCGAGCGAGTCACCGCTCACGCTCTCGCCGTCCCCTGGCCTCGTGCCGGCGCTCCCGGACGCCGCAAGGCTTCCGAGAACAGTCGAGGGGCCGTTTCGGATTCCTCCGAAACGGCCCCTGATCTACGACGTCACCCGTACGTCAACCTGTGGTCGGGCCACGGGCAAGCCCGACTACCGGGCCGTACGCGCCCTGGACCGGCCGGCCTGCACATGACGCCGATCCGCGATCTCGGCCGGAAGGCCACAGCCTGCCGGGGCGGCCGCTCGTGGCGACGGACCGTCGAGACCACCGTCGTCCTGCGCGCGATCGCCATCCCGCTTCGTCGGCTCGCACATCCGGATCTTCGAGATCCGCGGCGGAGCCCATCTGCTGCTCGCCGTCGCGGGCTTCCACTTCGCCCGCTTCCTGCTGCCCTCCGCCGAACGCCGCGAGCGGATGGGCCGAACGGCCCGGAGCACCGCGCGCACCGCCGTCCCCACCATGGCGTGGACCGCGTTCACGCTCCTCATCAGCGACGACTGCGACCTGTCCAACCTCCTGTTCCTCCACAACGCACTGTGGCCCGAGGACACGGGCCCCGGTCTGCACCTCTGGTTCGTCGAAGCCCTCGTCCACATCCTGCTCGTCCTCCCGGGGCTCCTCGCCCTCCCTCCGGTCCACCGCCTGGAGCGCCGCTTCCCCTGCGGGCTGCCGGTCGCCCTGGCCGCCGTCGGTCTCCTCACCCGCTACGAACGCGTGGGCCTGCCCGCCCGCGCCCAGATCACCGACGCGGTCACCGTCTTCTGGCTCTTCGCCCTCGGCTGGGCGACCGCGCGGTCCCGCCCCCCTGCCCCAGCGTCTCCTCGTGACGATCGCCGCGCTGGCCATGGTCCCGGGGGTCTTCCCCGGCGAGCCTCGCCGTGAGCTGTTCGTCATCGCCGGCTTCGTCCTCCTGGTCTGGTTCCCCACCCTGCCGAGCAGCCACCGCCTCAACCCTCTCGCCGGCCTGCTCACCGGCAGCTCGCTCGCCATCCATCTGACGCACTGGCAGGTCTACCCGGTCTTCGACGGCATCTCGAAGCACCTGGCGTTCGTCGTCTCCCTGGCCTTCGGGATCGCCTGCGCCACAGCCGTCACCTGGCTCGTCCAGCGATCGAGGGGCCGTTTCAGATCTCTCTGAAACGGCCCCTCGACCTGCGACTTCGACACCGACGCCCGAGCCACCCGCCTGTCAGTCGAAGTCCAGCTGCTGGAGACCCACCTCTTCCGGCAGCTCGGCCAACGGGCCCGGCACGAGTCCCATGGCGTTCAACGACCGGCCTGAGATTGCGGAAGCAGGGTACGTGGCGCAGTCTGGAAGTGGCGTCGTACCGATAGCGACGACTGCCTGCGACTGTCGAGCGTCCGGCCCAGAGCCGACGGCCCACCGGACCCGGATGGGTCGGTCGCCACCAATCCTCGGTTCAACTTTCAAGACGACCCGTAATTCGTCGAGGAGTGGGTGAGATGACGGAACCGACCGGTACGGGAAAGTCAGAAGAGGAACTCGCCAAGCAGGTGATGCCTTCGATCCTCGAACTGCAGAAGATCCTGGTCGAAAGTGCGAAGAGCTCCCGGCAGTTCCAACACGAGGTTGCGTACGTCAGCCTCACCTCCTGCGACCACCACAGCTGCGGCGGCCCCGGCGGAGGCACCATCATGTGACGGCGCCCCCTTGAGGCGGCTCCCCCGAGCGGCGGCGTGAAGCGATCCACGCGGTTCTCGGGGGCGTCGCGTACGCACGGCTACGCCGCACGACGACCGCACGGGGCGGTGCCATGCACGACTGGGAAATCGTCTACGCCTATTCGCGGTACCACCCCAGGTGGTTCGAGAGCGCGGACGGGTACACGCCGGATCCGGAGCACGTCGAGGCGTTCGAGGCCCTCGCGCCGCCCGACTGGACGGTCCGCCGGAGCGGTCTGTGGTACGTCGCGGAGTCGCCCCGCGTCTCCATGCCCGAGCAGGGCTGGAAGATCCATGTGGCGGTTCGCTCCCAGGACTCCCTCGCCTGCCTGGAACAAGCGATCCGTTGCGCTCTGGACGCGTCTGTGCCGTTCAAGTTCCTGCTGGACGCGCAGACGGTGGCGGAGGTCAACGGCAAGCTGTGGCCGCGCGGTTCCAGCGGGAAGTTCATGACGTTCTATCCGCCCGACGACCGGGCGTTCCTCCGCCTGGGAAACGCCCTGGCGGACCAGCTGAGCGAATTCACCGGCCCTTACATCCTCTCCGACCGACGGTGGCCGGATTCGTCCTGCGTGTACTACCGGTACGGCGGTTTCAGCCCGCGGACCCTGCTGCAGCCGGACGGCAGCCGCCAGTTCGTCATCGTCGACCCCCACGGCGCGTGCGTGCCCGACGTCCGCCGCCCGTACTGGGACCCGCCCGATTGGCTGACCGACCCGCACGTCCTGGCCCAGCCGTCGCGGAGGGGAACGACGCCCGCGCTCTGCGACGGCCGCTTCCGCGTGACGTCGGCGCTCAACTTCTCCAACCGGGGCGGGGTCTACCTCGCCGACGACAGGGCCACCGGCCGGACCGTCGTGATCAAGGAAGCGCGGCCCCACATCGAAGTGGGACGGGGCCGCCTCGACGCTGTGGGACTGCTCCGGAAGGAGCACCGCATCCTGCGGGGCCTCTCCGACTGTGGGCTCTACGTGCGCGCGGTCGAGATGTTCGAAGAGGGCGGACACGCCTTCCTGGTGGAGGAGTACCTGCCCGGCGACCACCTGGGTCGCTACAGCATCAAGAGGAACCCGCTCTACCGGACGAACATCACGGAAGCCGTCCTGGACGACTACTACTCCGGCCTCCGCCGCCTCTGGCTGCAGCTGGCCCGTGCGGTCAAGGTGGCGCACGACCGCGGCATCGTGCTGGGGGACCTCTCCCTCGGCAACGTCATCGTCTCCGAGCCGTCCTCGATCCGCGTCATCGACCTCGAATGCGCCGTCGAGGAAGGCGTGGACCCGTCCGTCGGCCTCCACACTCCGGGAATGGCGGCGCCCGGGGCGGTGCGGTCGGGGACCAGCGACCGCGACAACGACATCTACGCGCTGGGAGCCGTGGTCTTCGGCAGCGTCCTGCTGGCGAACGGGATGTCCGAGCTGTACCCGCCGTCGCGCCGCCGCTTCCTCGCCGACCTCACCGACGACCTCAGGCTGTCCGACCGCTTCGTGGGGCTGCTCGACGAGCTCATGGACCGGTCGGCCTCCGGGCACGCCCCCGACATCGACCAGGTCATCGCCTCCCTGGCCGACGTCCCCGTCACCGGACCGGCTCCGACGCCGCGGGGCCACCGGGCGACGGGCGGCCCCGAACGGAGCCGCGGACCGCGCCGACCGCCGAGGCGCGGCACGCGCGAACTCGCCGGAGAGACCCGGAGCGCCGCGCTGCGCTATCTGGAACGCACGGCCACACCGGAACGCCGCGACAGGCTGTTCCCCGCGGATCCCGCCGTGTTCGAGACCAATCCGCTGTCCGTCGCCTACGGCGCCGCGGGCGTCCTGCACGCGTTGCACCACGCCGGGCTCGAGGTTCCGCCCCACCTGGCCGCCTGGATGGCCGACCGGGACGTCACCGACGAGTCGTACCCACCGGGGCTCTATCTCGGAGAAGCGGGCATCGCCTGGGTCCTTCACGAGATCGGCCGGCCGGACGCCGCCGCGGACCTCATGCGAAGGGCCGGCCGGCACTCCCTGCTCGGCGCCTCGCCGAACGTGCTCTTCGGGGCGGCGGGCTACGGGATCGCCTGCCTCAGGTTCTGGCTCGACGGGTACGGGGACTCCTTCCTCGACGCCGCCGTCCGGGTGGGCGAGCGACTCGCGGACACCTGTGTCCGCGGCCCCCAGGGCGCCTACTGGCCGGACGAGGAGGGCAACGTGCCTCTCGGTTACGCCTTCGGCGGCAGCGGAATCGCACTGTTCCTGCTCTACCTGTCCCGGGCGGCTCGGGACGAGCGCGCCTTCGCGCTCGGGCGCTCCGCCCTCGACCACGAGCTGGCCCATGCGGTCCGGCACGGGGAGGAGTTCGAGGGGTTTCCGGCGATGGTCCCCCACGAGACGGAGGCGGGCCGCATCGTGCCGAGGTGCTACTGGGACTCCGGTTCGGCGGGCGTCCTCACCGCGCTGATCCGCTACCTCGCCGTCCGGCCCGACGACGGGCTCCACCAGTGGCTGGGGCCCCTCGTCGACAACGTCCATCACAAGTACGCCGTCTTCCCGCAACTGTTCCACGGCCTGTCGGGGCTGGGAAACGTGCTGCTCGACGTAGGGGAGTTCACCGGGGATCCGCAGTACCGCGACGCCGCCTGGACGGTGGCGGAAGGCGTCCTCCTCTTCCGCATCGACTGCCCGGAGGGAGCGGGATTCCCCGGAGAGCAGGCGGTCCGCGAGAGCGCCGACTTCGCCACGGGAACGGCAGGGGTCGCGCTCTTCCTCGACCGCCTGATCAGGTCGGAAGCGGGCCCCGCCGGAAACTTCAACTTCGTCGTCGACGAACTGATACCGCGTCCCCCGCGGTGAGTCCGACCGGCGCCTGCTCCAGCGGGTGGAGGACCAGTCATACGAGTAAGGGCGAATAAACATGATCTACGACCTGGTCGCCGGCAGCTGGACCTACCGCAGCTTCACCAATCGAGCCGACCTCCTGCCCGGCCTCGACCCCGACCACATCGTGAAGGACGACGTCGACACGTGGTCCCGTTACCTCTTCGCCCAGGGAGTGATGACGTTCCATCCAACGGTCACGGGCGCGCTCACAGGGCTGTTCGAGATGGGCACCGACGAAAGTCCGCTCGACATGCGCCTGAACGGCAAGATCGAGGATCGCGACGGAGTCACCTGGATCAAGTGGAACGCCCACGGCTTGCCCGAAACGCCGAGCGACGGCTGGTTGTACGAGTACGACGGGCACTACACCACCAAATGGCCGAACGGCCGCCGGCAGATCGACGCGATCGTCGGCTCGGTCGTGCGCAGCCAGAACCACGACGACCTCGCGCCGAACCAGACGCTCGATCGCGCGGCCCGGTCCGGCAGCGTCGCCTCGTTCATCATGGTGCGCCCCGCGTTCGTCGAGGCGCGCGAGGTGATCCCGCTCCCTCCCGAGCTGCTCGAAATGCTGGGCTCGCGGCCCCATCGCCTGCACCACGCGATCTGGCACGGGCTGCGAGACAACTGGACCACCCCGAGCGACGGCGATATTTCGGACAGCGACAAGGCGGAGATCACCGACCTCGGCTGGGCCCCGCCGCACCCGAACCAAATCCCCACACGCGGAACCGTCGACCTGCGCGAGCCGGACAACGGCGCCGGTGAGGACTTTCTCTACATGCATCGCCAGATGATCCAAGA
Source organism: Streptomyces sp. NPDC058664 (assembly GCF_042716635.1). Classification (NCBI taxonomy): domain Bacteria; kingdom Bacillati; phylum Actinomycetota; class Actinomycetes; order Kitasatosporales; family Streptomycetaceae; genus Streptomyces; species Streptomyces sp. NPDC058664. Next base: position 78,203 of record NZ_JBHXRW010000037.1, read on the forward strand.
AGTCCGCAAGCTGCTGAGCGGACACGGTCTGCCCATGATCCAGGCATGGACGTCCATTCCCTCCCCGAACCGGCAGTCACGGAATCGCGACGGATTTTCCGTGCCCCAGGCATGGGATCAGGGGCAGGGTGATGCCGCCTCCAAGGGACTGGCAACCATCAAGAGCGACGAGTACTGGCAATCACGGATGACGTTCCTCGAGCGACGGTTCAAGAATCCTCACTACCTTGCGACACTGTCCCTCGACCAGCTCGGCGCGAAGATCGAATGGTTGATCCACAATCTGATGCACATCCGGTGGTCCTCGCTTCCGACCGATCCCGAGAATCCGCTCATGCCGCTGCCGGGCGGGCGGCCGCCCACCGATACGTCCGACAAGTGGATCAAGGCGACGCGCAGCGGCGAGCCGTTCTACTACGACGATCTCAACGACACGTTCTCGTCACACGTACACCCCGTCTTCTGGCGACTGCACGGCTGGGTCGACGACCGCATCGAGGATTGGTGCGCGGCGCACGCCGCCGCGCATCCGGGGCAGGTCACCCGCAAGACCGTGGGAGCCGTTTCGTGGTTCGCCCAAGGACAATGGGTCGGCGTCGAGACACCGTGGGTGGGCCCGGCGACCGCTGGGCATGGACCGGGCGGCCACGCCGACGGTCACGAACACGGAGGGCACGGCCATCCCGGATTCGACGTCGCCGTCATGCAGCGGGTCTACGATCTGATCTTCAAGCCCGAGGCGACAGCAGTGGTTGCGGCGCCAGGAACGACGGCGACGCGCAGCGCCCGGTTCACGGACAAGGTCCGTGGCGGTACGCCATGAGGCCGTCCGACAGGAGTGCGGCCATGATCGAGGCGTCGTGGCGCCTCGCCCACCGGGACGACGTCGTCATGGAGCTCGGCTACGAGCACCTTCGCCGCCACGGCCTCCGGCCACCTCGGCGTGCTCCGCGCTCCCTGCCGGGTCCGATCGTGGAAGCTCTCGGCCTCGGACGAGGCCGGCGTCTTCCACCTCGCCGGCTCCGATGCCCTCAGCCGCTACTCGCCGGGCGTGCTCATCGCCCGCCGCGACGGCATCGCGCCCTCCTTGCTGCCCACAGGCCGCCCGTGCGGACACGTCGGCCGCCGGGGGCACTGGACGTGCGCCTCGACAGTCGAGCCACGCAACACCGGCTGGGCATCGGACTCCGCGGCGCCAGGGAGTTCCTCGGCGAGAGGTGACGACGGTGGACCGCCCAGCAGGTGCCGGCGATCCTCCGGCTCCCGCTGCTCCGCTGGTGGCATGGTCTGCGCGCGGCGAAAGGCAGCCGGGAATCCCCGGTCGGCCTGACCGGCGATTCCCGGGATGACGGTTCCTCCACCGCCGCTTCCTGTCCACCCGTCGAAAGGCTGCCTCACGGGAAAGAACCGACTCGAGTCCCACGGCTCGAAGGTCGTCGCGCATTCGCATGGCCGTTCACTTTTCACGCCCCCGCGCGACTGGCCCGGAAGCAGAACAACCGGGGCCCGCTCCAGAGCACCCGGGCCGCGGCGACCGCCCCGAGCTCGCCGCGGACCAGGTGCTCGAACTCGCTGCGACGGACTGCGATGGACCTCGAACTGTCCACTCACATGGCTGCCGCAGCAGGGCGTCGGCGCGGTCCACACGACGGGGCGGCGCGAACTCGCCGCCGAGGGGGCTGCGATTCCCCGGGCGTCGGTCATCACGGCGAACCCGTCGGCCTCGGCGCGGGGTGCGTCGTGGCGGTTGTGCGCGTCGTGTCCTGGCCCCCAGGCGGGCACGACGCGCAACTGGCCGTCCCGTCGGCGGACGGGTACGCATCCGGCCACGCGGTGCGGCTCGCCGGAGGAGTCCGCGACGGGCTCGGCGGGCGCACGGGCCCAGTCGGTGGTCCGGGCCCGCCGGGTTCAGTGCCGCTCGGCCGGGACGAGCCGTTCGACCAGGGGTGTCCGACGCGCCGTCGGCACCGGGACGGATCGTGTGCGCCGCTGCAGCTCGATCAGCAGCATCGCCATCGACGTGCCCTCGCGCCCGAGCGCCTCGCGATAGCGACGCAGTACCGCGTTCTCGCGGGCGAGTTCGATCGCGGGGCCTCCCGCCGCTCGCCGCAGCGCCGCCAGCTCTCCGCACAGGGCGGTACGCCGGCGGACGAGGTCGATGATCGCCTCGTCCAGCTCGGAGACGGTCTGGTGGCCGTCCTCGGCGAGCGCATCCGTGTCCCTGGACATGCCGACCGCCTTCCGTGTGAGAGCGCCGGGATGGAATGAGTCGTTCCGCGCACCGGCGGAGCGGCACCGCGGGTGGGCCGGGCGTCACAGCCACGACCGGCCGACAACAAGCCCATCGTAGCGCGCCATTGCAATATTTAGGTAAGCCTTGCTTTACTGGGCGCGTTTCCCGCGGCACCACCGGAGGAGCCCCACGAGGGGCGCCGACAGCCGCCGCACCGGCCGGAGCACGCTCGGGCGACCCCCGGCGCCTCGCCCACCCGTACGGGTGGCCGGCTCTCGAACGCCCTACGACCCTCAGGGACTCACACCCATGCGCACAGCACGTCCCCGGCACTACCTCATGTGCAGGCCCACCTACTTCGACGTGGTCTACTCCATCAACCCCTGGATGGACCCGCGGAAGCCCGTCGACACCCCGCTGGCCATCGCACAGTGGGAGCGGCTGCGCGAGGTCTACCTGGAGCTGGGTCACACAGTCGAGCTCATCGACCCCGTACCGGGCCTCCCTGACATGGTCTTCGCCGCCAACGGGGCCACGGTCGTCGACGGACGAGCCCTCGTCGCCCGTTTCCGTGACGCCGAACGCGTCGACGAGGCACCGGCGTACCGCGACTGGCTGCACGCGCACGGCTTCACCGAGCCGCGCACGGCGGAGCTGGTCAACGAGGGCGAGGGCGACTACCTCCTCGTGGGCGACCTTCTGCTCGCGGGAACCGGCTTCCGCAGCGACCCCCGCTCCCACGGCGAGGCCCAGGAGTTCTTCGGTCGTCCGGTGATCAGCCTGACGCTCGTCGATCCGAACTACTACCACCTGGACACGGCGCTGACCGTACTGGACGAAGACACCATCGCGTACTACCCGCCGGCCTTCTCCCCCGGAAGCCTGGCCGTACTGGAGCGGCTGTTCCCTGACGCCGTCATCGCGACGGACGACGACGCGGCGGTCTTCGGCCTCAACGCCACCTCCGACGGCCGCAACGTCGTACTGCCGAACAACGCGACGGGCCTCGCCGAACAGCTGCGTGATCGTGGCTTCCACCCGATCGGGGTGGACCTCTCCGAACTGCTCAAGGCGGGCGGCAGCGTGAAGTGCTGCACGCTGGAGCTGCGTTCGGGCGACCGGGAGAACCGGAGCTCCTGAGCCCTGAGGGACAGCCGCGCGGGGGGGGCGACCCCCGCGGCGGTCCCCGCGCCGGGGCCCCCTACAACGCGCCACCCCAGTCGCATAAAAAAAAAAACCAACACACCAGACACAAA
>NZ_JBHXRW010000038.1:0-81635 GCF_042716635.1 Streptomyces sp. NPDC058664
GTCGGGCAGGGGTGGCCTTGGGGGCCGTTGTCGCAGCTGCCGCCGCCGTAGCCGGAGCAGTGGCCGCAGATGGTCCGCCCTCGGTGGTTCACGGGGGCGTGCAGCTTGCGCACGGCAGTGAGGGCGGCCTCGGCCTTGTCGGCGCGGGCGTGCTGCTCGTTCCGCTCCCGCTGAAACTGGTCGCGTTCGGCGGTACGCCGGTCTTCGTAGTCGCGTGAGGCGAGATAGGCCTGGTGCCACCAGTCCCGTTCGGCGTACAGCTGGTCGAGCTGGTCGCTGGTGAGTTGGTCGATGCCGGGCCGGTCCGTGGGCTGGGTCACCGGGCGTCTCCCTGCTCGGTGTACTGGTGGGCGTCGCCTCGGAGGACGGCGTAGTAGTTGCCCTCCTCGCGGAGAGTGGCGTAGACGACACCTCGCATGATCGGAACGTCCAATGGGAACGGCTCGCTGTCCCGGTGACGGCTGCCGAGGACGTAGCCCATGACGGCGGCGTCGCGGACGAGGGAGCGTTCGCGGGGGGTGAGTTCGGCGAGGCGGGCGTCGATGTCCTGCTCGCGCTGTCGGGCGCGCGTCTCGAAGTACGCGGCCAGCTCGGCGGGGGTGGTCATGAGCGGGCCTCCTCGGCCATCCGGCGGAGGTGGGCGGCCATGCTGCGGGTCGCGGCGCCTTCGAGTTCGGTGTCGCGGTCGAGTTCGCCGTACTCGGCGCGGATCTCGGCGTCGAGCTTGTTCTGCCGCGCGTCGATGGCGTCGGCGGCTTCGCGGAGAGCAGCGGCCCGGACTTCGGCCGCGTGGGCGTCGATGAGCCGGTTGAGGCTGTCGGTCTTCGGTGTACCGGGCGGGCCCCAGCGGTACCAGGACTGGTCGAGTGCGTCGTACAGGTCGGTACGCGCGGGCTGCTGCTGGGTCATCGGGTTTCGTCCTCCACGGTCCAGGTGGTCGTCTCCCGCACAAGGCGGTGGGTTGCTTCGGGGCTGCTCTCCCGGGTGGCCTTCAGGTACTTCTCAGCGCTGGTCCGGTCGTCGACAGCGGGCAGGGAGAACGTGCCGCCGTTGGGGTAGCGGGACTCGACGCCCCACCGGACGCGCGTCTCGGCCTCGTCGGTGGCCTGTGCTTCGGCCGGCTGCCCGACAGCGGGGCACTCGGCGCCGCAGGTCGCGTGCTGGTCGGTCTCGCAGGCCGGGTCGGGGCACTTCTCTCGGGGACCGGCGTGGGGCTCGGGGTATCCGGCGATGTCGTAGCCCGAGTGCGTCTCGGGCTGCTGTCCGCTGGCGGTGCGGGCGGCGCCCCGGACCGTGGCGGCGTCGGCGAGGAGCTGGTTGTACAGCTTCTGGGTGCGCTCGTCGACGACGGTCGGCGACGTCCATGAGTCGGCCGTGGCCATGCGGACCATCTTGCGGAGCTGGGCGTAGGCGGGGCGGTCGTTCACGTGTGGCTCCTGTCGGGTTGGGCCCGCCCCCGTGCGGGGTGTGGGGGCGGGGATGGAGACGAGGGCGGTCAGGCGGGACGTTCAGCGGTGAAGCTGATGACGATCGCGTCGTCGGTGACGTGGAACTGGAGGGCGTTGCCCGGGAGCGGGGCGTCCTCAGCGAAGCCGTGGATCTTGCGGTAGTGGATGGCCGCGACTGCGGTGGCGGACTCGACATCGGCGAGGGCGGCGCCCCACGGTTCGGCGGCGGGGATCTCCCACTCGTGGCGTGTGCTGGTAATGGTGCGACTGGTCCACGTGGCCATGGGTCTGCTCCTGGGTGGTGGGATGCTGGATACCGGTCCCCCCGCGCTGCCTGCGGGGGGACCTGCTGCGTGCTCAGGCGGCGGTGGCGAAGTAGTCGAAGGCGAGCTGCTCGGGCACGAACGGGGCGGGCCGGGAGTCAGCGAGCGCGGCCAGGACTCGGTCGCGCCAGGCGAGGGCGTAGCGCAAGCAGTTCGCTTCGTTCTTGTGGGGCCCTGGGTGGCGGGGGAAGCGGAAGTCGCAGCCCTGCTCCTCGCGCCGTCCGGCCGCGCTCCAGGCCATGGAGTCGGAGGAGGGCAGGAGGTGTCCGACCCGCCGCAGTCCGTCGATCTTGAAGCCGAAGCCGTGGAGCCGGATCCCGTGAGCCGCGATCCGCTCGATCAGGCGGGCGGCCTCGATGGTGCCCTGCCGGCGGCATACCGATCCGATCCCGACGAGCGGCAAGCTCCGCAGGTCGATCCCGGCCTGGTCGTACAGGGTGATGCAGTGCTCGTAGTCGGCGATCTCCCAACCCTGGAGCACGGGAATGATCGGCGCCGCGGGGTCGATGCCCTTGAGGTCGAGGTAGTTGCCGACGGTGCGCCGCTGGTGCTCGATGACGGACAGGCCGGTCTTGGCGACGATCCACGGCTCGCACATCCAGTCCTGTGGGGCGGCCCAGTTGATACCGACCTCGTCGACGTAGCGGCGGACCTGGCCGGCGTACTGGCGGGGGGTGGGCCCGTGGTCCCAGTTGCCGTGGTCGTCGAGTTCGGAGAAGCCGCCAGAGTCGACGGAAACGGGGCCTTGTGCCCGGTACAGCTTCTTGAGCTTCGACAGGGGGCGGTTGGAGATGAACAGGGGGACATCGGTGTATTTCATGAACGCGGGCGGGGCGCCGAGGAGGAAGACGTTCACGCGACCGCCGCCTGGGCCCGGCGCCGCTGGATCAGCGCAATGACGGCGACGGCGGCGAGGGTCATCCACGTCTTGCCGAGGATCTGGCCCGGCAGGTAGGCGTAGGAGTCGAAGGCGAGCTTGAGGAAGATCAGGCTGTCGGCGAGGAGACCAATGGCGTTCGAGGCGAGCATGGCGATCAGCAGGCCGCGCTGGCGGAGCGGTTCGTAGACGGCGAAGTCCATCGTCTCGGCGACGGCGAAGGCTGCGGCGGACGCGACGGCCAGCTGCGGGTCGGCAAGGACGAACGACAGCACGGTGCCGACGGCGATCGCGGCCAGGACCGCACGACGGCCGAGGGTCTCGCGGGCGAGGTCGCGCAGGACCAGGGCCAGGCCGACCAGGTACACGCCGGCGGGTGCGGCCTGGCCGAAGCCGACGGGGAGGACTCCGATGTGGGTGACGGCCAGGTTCGCGGCGGGGATGGTGGCGATGTAGGCGGCGAGGGTGGCGACACCGGCAAGGGTGGGACGGTTCACAGGGGTGTGTCTCCTTCGTGGCGGGTCCGGATCAGGCGGCGGTGCGGATGCGGCTGCGGATGCGGTGGACGGTGCGTGGGGTGCAGCGGGTCTGTTCGGCGATCTGCCGGGCACTGAGCCCGCGGGCGTCGAGTCGGCGTATGGCGGCGGCTCGTTCGCTCGGGGTGAGCCGCGGCGGCGGGTCTCCGAGGACAACCCGTTCGACGGCGATCTCGTCGGGGGCGGCGGGGACGTAGTGGGCGTGGTACCAGCGGCGGTAGGCCATCCGTCGGCATTCGCGGCAGCTGGTCCAGCCGCGGGCGTCGACGACGAGGTTCTCGGGGTACGGGTGGCCGTGGGCACAGCGCTCGCTCGTGGGGCGGGTCACGGTGGCTCCTAGGCGGCGGGACGGAGGGCGGCGAGAAGCCGTTCCCGGTTGGCGGCTTGCTGTGCGGGCGAGGTGGGCATCCGCTCGGGCCGGTAGTCGCGGACCTGCCCGGTGGGGGCCTCTTCGGCGTACAGGCGGCCCAGGGCGTCCGCGGGCGGGAGCCGGAGGGCTCGTCGGACCTCGTTCACGGTGCCGCGGCCGCATCCGAGGCGTCGGGCGATGGAGGCGTCGGAGTGGCCGGCGCGAACAAGGGCGGCGATGTCGGCGCGGACCTTCATGCGGCCATCTCCTCGGCCTCGAGGTAGCGGCGGGCGTGGACAAGGTCGGGGAGCGGAATGCCGTCGGTGTGGCAGGGGGTGCCGGGGGCGACCTGGCAGTGGGGGCAGCAGGCGGTGGCTTCGGCCCAGGCGGAGCGGCGGGCGGGGTGGGTGTCGGCGAGGGTGCGGCCGCTGGACATGACGCGGCAGGGCCGGTGGGCGGCGGCACCGCAGTGGGGGCAGGCGACGGACCGGGTGGGGTGCTGGCCGGCGCGCATGAAGTGGCGGAGCTCGATCGGCATGGGGGCGTTGGGGCGGATGGTCACTGGTCCTCCTTCTGGGTGGGCGGGGTGCAGCCGGTGCAGCCGCAGATCTGGCCTTGGTCCATGAACTCGGGGTGGTCGGCGGTGCGGAGCCATTCGCGGTAGTCGTCGAGGGCTCGGGTCCAGTCGGCGGCGGTGTGCCGGGAGGGCGCGCGGCCGACGGGGGCGGTTCCTGTGGGCCAGGCACCTGGCGGGCGGCCGGTGGGGCGCCTCGGGGCCGGGATGGCGGGCTGGTCGCGCTGGGCGCGTCCGGCGCGGAGTTGCTCGCGGAGGAAGCTGGACAGGTCTCCCTCGCGTCGCATGGCCGCGATGTCCTCGGTGCTGAAGTCGTCACTCACTGGCGGGCTCCTCGTCGATGATCTCGGCGTCCGGGATGTCCTCGTCGGCTGCGATTCGGGCAAGGGCGAGGCGGGATGCTTCGCGGATGCGGTCTTCCTCGGCGGCCTGCCGGGTGGGGTCGACCGCCGGTTCACCGGCCGCGACCCTCCGCCGGACGGTGTGCGGTTTGGCGAGCGGCTTGCCGAGAGGGTGCTTGGCGGTGGAGATGCCGGACTTGCAGGGGTGCCCGATCTCGGCGGAGCAGGCGGGGCACTGGACACCGAGGGGTCCGGTACGGCGGACAGTGTCGGCGAGCCGGGGCTGCGGGATGCTGCCGTCCTCGTCGGGGACGGTCCGGTTGCCCTGCCAGCCGATGGCTTCGAGCTCGGCCAGAACGCGGGGGTGCGGTCCGCCTTCAAGCTGCGGCCGGCCGGTGGGGGCGGCGAAGCGTCCGCTGGCGATGGCCTGGACCTGGCCGCGATAGCGGGCGAGGTACTCGCCGGTGGTCTCGTCGGGGCGGGGCTCGTACTGGAAGTTCTCCAGCCGGGCGGACCGGATCTTGGAGCGGAGGGTGCGGACGTGGTGCGGCAGGATCCACAGGCGTTCGTTCGGGTTCTGTGGCGGGGTCGTGTAGTAGGCGGCGACAGCGGCCTTGGTGTCGTCGTCGAGGGGCAGGTCGTGGAGGGCCGAGGCCCATGCGGTGGCGGCGGCTTCGGAGGGTTGCCGGTTGTCGAAGGCGGCGCAGTGGCCGAGGAGCACGCTGGCTTCGGTGCGGTTCATGCGGAGTCCTCCGAATCTTCGGCGGCGAATTTGGCGGCGATGGCTCCCCAGCCGGCGACCTTGGCGTCGGTGCCGGTGAGGGTCTGGCCGCTGGGGAGCTGGATGACGTTGCCGGTCTGGCGTCGTTCGCTGGCTCGCTTGGCGGAGTCCCCGAGCCACTTGCGCCAGGCCTCGTGCCAGTTGCGCTTCTTGCGGCCTTCGGCCCGCCAGTAGGAGATGAACTGCTGGGTCTCGAAGTCGGGGTCGAGTGCCGGATAGGTCGAGGCGGCGAAGCGGCGCATCGTGTCGTTGAGGTGGAAGTCGTCAGGGATGGAGTGGAGGCCGTCAGGCCGCTGCTGCTCCGCCACCGCGAAGGGTTCGACTTCGACGCCGGAGGCACCCACCCCCTCCTCTTTCGGGGCTGGGGCAGGGGTAGGGGTAGGGGCAAGGGCAGGGGAATGCGCGCGTGACGCGCCCGCGCGCCCGCGCGTAGAGGCTTTCGGACCCCCCTCGTCACCCCCTTCGCGAGGGGTATCGGAGGGGGTTACCGAAGGGGTTCCGGAGGGGGTTACGGAACCCCTTCCGGAAGGGTCGGGCGTGAGGTCTCCGAAGGCCTTCCGCAGGGCCTGAATGTGGGCGGCAACCTGAGCCCGGATTGAGGGCCCGTCCTCGCCGCGGTACTTCGTCGGCTCGCCGCTGAGTTCGTCGAGGGGGATGCGGTCCATCTCTTCGAGCAGTGCCCGCTGCAGGTGCTTGGAGGAGATCTCCAGGGCGCCCGAGACCATGGCGCCCATGACCTTGGGCATCCTCCAGACGCCGTCGTTGCGGACGAAGGAGCGGATGAGGAGTTCCTCGGTGTCCTCGTCCATGACGATGAACCGGGCTCCTTCGAGGGACTGGAGCAGCTTCTCCAGTTCGACGGAGGTGAGGCCGCGGGCCTTGCGGGACCAGCGGCGCAGGGTCAGGTCGAGGAGGCCGGCGTGGTTGAGGTTGGGCTGGGAGATGAGGAACAGGTAGAGGCGCTGTTCCCGCTCATCGAGGGCGAGGAAGTCGGTGTCCTCCCAGATGCTGGTGAGGATCCGGCCGTGGCCACGTGCCATGGGAGGTCTGCTTCCTGGAGTAAAGGGTGGTGGTCTAGGCGGCGACGTCGAGCGCGTACTTGGGGTGGTCGCGGAAGGCGTGTTCGACGTAGGCCTTGCTGACGCCGAGACGTTCGGCTGCGGCGAGCTTGGTGAGGCCGTTGGTCCGCATCAGCCAGGCGGCGTCCTGGGCGATCAGCTCGCGCTTCGTGACGCCGTACAGCGGCTCGAAGTCCGGGTCGTCGATGACGTCCATGCGGGTCGCCCAGTAGGCGACAGTCGGCCAGCGGCGCTCTGCAGCCAGCTTCTTGGCCCGCTTGATGCTCACGGTTGAGATGCCATGCTTGGCCGGCGACTGCACCCGCAGCTCGTCGTAGACCACAGCAATGCGCTGAGCTGTGGTGGCCCGCATAGACGCGGCCTTGAAGATGGTGTTGCGGTTCGACGGGTGGATGCCGACTCGCTGGGCCGTGTGCAGGGTGGGCCAGCCCAGGGTCACCAGCGCCTGGAAGCGGCGCTGACTGCCCACGGGGCTGACGTAGCCGGAGTCGGTGAAGCCGATCGCGAGGATCTTGGCCGCTACCTCGGGAGTTGCGCGGCGGCGACGCGGCGAGGCGTACCCGTAGTCGTGGTGGACGAAGGCGCGCACCGACTTGTACGGGAGGCCGGTGAGGACCGAGACGCGGTGGATAGTGATCCCAGCTGCGTCGAGTGCGAGCAGGTGCTGACGGACGGGCTCGGCATCGACGAGGGGCTGCCAGGTGCCGGCGGTGATGGCCTGTCCGCGTTCGCGATTCCAGGCGTTGTACCTGTCCCGGCAGTTCGGGAGGCGGCATCCGTAGTCGGTGTAGCAGGTGAGTGTGTTGTGGTTCGGGGGCTGGCGGTCGGTGGTCACTGTCCGTTCTCCTTCCGGGTGGGCTGGCGCGCGGGGAGGGCGTAGAGGGTCTGGCAGAGCTCGAGGGATTCGACGGCTTCGCGCATAAGCTGGTCGGCTCGCCATCGGGCGACGTCGGCGCGGATCTGCTCAGCGGTACGGTGCCGTTGCCAGGCGCGGTCCTGGCCGTCTCCGGCGCTCATGCCGCGGGCCTCGTCTGCTGGGCCCGGGCGCGGCGCTGCTCGGCTATCAGCAGGCCCTTGACGGACAGTCGCCACAGGGCGAGGCGGTGGCCGTGGGTGGAGTCGAGGGTGGAGGGCACGACCTGACCGGTGTGCTCGATGACGCCGGCGCTGCGGAGGCTGTTGATGGCGGCGCCCAGGAAGCCGTGCCCCATCTCGGGCAGTACGTCTCGGACGTCGTTCGCGGAGAAGGTGTCGTGGCGGAGACCGAAGGCGTACACGGCCTGCTCGACGAGGAACCGGTCCCAGGACGACTGTTCGGCGATGGTCTCGAGGAGGAAGTCCTTCTCGGCGGAGGCGAGACGCTCAGCCGGGGAGAGGCGGCGGGTCATGGCGGTGTCCTTCCGATCGGGTGGGGTGGGCTACTTCGCGGCCTTGAGCGCGAGGCCGCGCTCGCGGATGTAGGCGCCGAGGTTGGTGGGCTGGCCGGTCTCGGGGTGCATGAGCGGGGTGGCGAGCGCGCTGGCCGCTTCGACGTCGCGGTACAGGGCGAGGAGGCTGTCCGGGGTAGCCGCGCTCGAGCTGGCCGCGTCGACCCAGGCGGTGGTGTCGATCTCCTTGGCGCCGGCGCGCAGCCAGTCCAGGTACGGCTTGGCGATGTCGACGGCGCCGTTGGGCCTGTCGATTTCGCGGCCGTTGAACGCGGGGCAGCGGGACTTGATGAACCGCAGCTGATTGGCCCGGCTCAGTTCGGCGGCGACCCCGAACTCGAACTCGATGCCCTGCCGCTGTTCGGCAAGCATCCCCTTGCTGACGGGGGTCTTGCTGCCGTTCTCCAGGACCATCTTGATTGAGGACCGCATGGTCGCGACCACGTGCCCGGGGTAGGACATGAGCGCTTCGATCATCTCGTCCTGGATCTCGCCGCCGTCCTTCCAGGCCGCGAACGTGTTACCGCGGTACTTGCTGTCGGCGACCTGCGAGACCTGGTCGAGCGTGCCTTCGGCGCCCTTCCAGAAGTGGGTGAGCGAGTCGACCATGACGACCGGGTAGCCGGCCTGGGCGGCAGCGGCGAGCGCCTTGACGAGGCCCCGCGGGTTGTAGCGGCGCATGGGGAGAACGTCGAACGGGGCGCCGACCTCGGTGACGTAGAGGCCGGAGGCGCCGCGCTCCGTGTCGATGACGGCGAACCGCTCACCCTCGGCGAAACCCGCGGCGGCGAACAGCCCGGTCCACGTCTTTCCCGATCCCGAGGGGCCCTGGAGGGAGAGCCGGGCTTTCTGCCCGTCCTTGGAGGCGGGGCGGAACGTGACCGGTCCGTCGTCGTACTCGTCGGCGGCCGGCGTCTGCTGGGGCTGTGCCCGGCGGACGGGCGGGGGCAGCTGGGTCACGAGGTCTCCTCGATGTACTTGCGCTCGGCCCACGGCGGGAGCGAGATGTACGTGGTGGTGTTGCTGTAGGCGGGCCACTCGCCGGTGGCCATGCAGCGGAGGTAGGTGTGGATGGCCCGGTCGTTGCGCTCGGAGCCGATGACGCGGGCGGGGAAGTCGAGCTCGACGACCTGCACGAGGTAGGGCTCGGTCTTCTCCTGGAACACGAACTTGAAGAAGCCGTGGGGCGGGATGAGCCCGAGCTCGATCGCGGTCTCCCGGTAGAAGGCGTCCTGCTGGAAGTAGGCCCACTTCTCGACCGTCTTGCTGATGGCGTCGGGGTGGACGGAGGTGGTGGTCTTGTAGTCGGCGATGCCGTCGGGCCGGAGCCAGTCGAAGCGGACTCGCCGCCAGACGCCGCGGGGGTCGGGCCAGAACGCGGACTGCTCGGCAACGCCGGCGCCAGGAGTGAGGAGGTCGGATGCTTCGGGGTGGGAGGCGAGGACTTCGGCCATGTCGTCGATCCGCTGCTTGGCCGCGGCCTTGAGGGGCACGTTGCCGGCGGCCCGGATCTCAGCGACCTGGGCCTTGATCTCCTTCGTGTCCCAACGGTCGGCGTCGACGACGATCAGCTCGGGCCCGTCGCCGAGGACGACGGTGTGGGCTGCGGTGCCGAACTCGTAGGCGGGCTTGTAGGGCTCGGGGTTGTCGAGGAAGTACTTGAAGCGGGCGGGGCAGTCGGTGAGGCGCCGGATGCCGGTGGAGGAGAGGCTGCCGCCGGGGATGGGATCACTGTGGTAGAGCTCGGCGGGGATGTCGTACAGGCCGGGCTCGACCCCGTCCCCGGCGGCGGTCACTGGGTGCCGTCCTGAGCGTCGAGGCAGTCCTCGCAGACGGGGCCTTCGGGGCGGCGGACGAACGGGCCGACGGTGTCGGTGCAGCGGGAGCAGGTGATCACGCCGCCACCTCGGCAAGGTTCGCGATGGCGAGGATGCGGGAGTGGGCCTCGTTGAACGGCTCGGTGTCGAGGCCCATCCACGGCACCGTGTGGGCCATGGCGGAGAGGAGCTCCAGCCCGTCCATCTGCTCGTCCGCAGCGGCGCGGGCCGCCTCCTCGATGTCGGCATCGGTGTAGCGGCCGTTGTGGCTGACATCGTCGGCCATGCGGTCGACGTTCGGTCCGCAGCAGTCGTGTCGGAGGAGGATCGCGAAGAGCTCGTCGGTGTCGATGCTGGCCTTGACGGTGTCGGCGTCCCGGGTCCAGTCGGCGAGGGTGGAGATGACCTTGATGGCGCGGATGCCGTCCTCGCGGCGCATGGCGTCAGCGATACCGAGTCCACTCGGCGTGTGGCCAATTCGCCAGCGCCGCGGGTTGGTGGGGAGCATGCCGTCCGGGAGACGGAAGAGGACGAGGCCGGGCGAGAGCGGGAGAGCGTCAGGGACGGTGTAGGTGCCGTCCTTAGTGGTGACCGTGTACGGGATCGGTTCCATGCGGAGCTCCTGAGGGTGTAGGAGGCCAGGCCGCCCCGGCGTGAACGGGGAGGGGCGGCCTGGCTGGCGCGGAGCCCAGGGGGTGGCTCGACGCGCCGTCTATGGGGTTGTGGTCTTGTCCCGCCGGCCTGCCGGTGGTGGCACGTCAGGCCGGCGGGCGGCTCAGGCGGCGGCGCGAGGGCCGGTGATGGGGAGGAGCATCTGCGCCTGGTGGCTGGCGGAGAGCTCGGGGAATTCGTGCTTGGCGATGAGGTGGTCGGTCATGTCCTCGGCCGCGGCCCGGGTGGTGCTGAGGTACGTGTGGTGCTCGCAGTTCGGCGCCGGGCAGCGCAGGTAGCCGGTCATCGGGTCTCCTTGGAGAGGTGGCGCCCGAGGAGGATCAGGGCGAGGGATATGGCGGTGCCGCCGGCGAGCTGGAGCCAGATGCGGGTCACGACGCCTCCCGTCCGAGGACTCGCAGCGTCCAGTCGTCGAGGCTCTCGGTGTGCCCGTCGCGGATCGACGCCGTGAAGTCCGGGTCAGGGGTGAGGCCGAGGGAGCGGAGCAGCATCCCGCCAGCCGACTCGCGGACCGGGGCAGGCGCCGCGTCCAGGTCGCACAGGAGAGCGGACACGATCGCCGTCTGCGGGGTCACGGGCGCCTTCCTCCGGTGTAGTCCTGTCCGCGGAGGTCGGGGTCGATGTCGAGGTACTCGTGCCACTGGTCCCAGTGGGCGCCGTCGGGGTCGGGGTTGGCGGCGCGGGCGTGGGTACGGATCTCTTCGATCTGCTGCTCCAGGTCGGCGAGCGGTACGTCCAGGCGCTCGATCGGGTTGATGGTCACGACGCCTCGCTCCTCTGCTGCGGGATGGAGACCGGAGTGCCGCATCGGCAGGTGTGGGGGCAGCGCTCGCAGTCCTCGCAGATCTCGTGCGGGCAGTGGCCGCAGTCGAGGCGGCGGACCAGCGGGATACCGCATCGGTGGGTGACGCCTGCTTCGGGACGCTCAGCTTCGATCCGGCGCCACTCGGCGGCCGGGTCCACGGTGCCCTCCTCGACAGCGGCCTCCAGTTCGGCAACCCGGGACCGCAGCTTGGTCAGCTCGGCCTCGGCGTCCAGCAGGCGCCGCAGAACCGGGCCCATCCGCTCACCCATGAACGCGGTGAGGTTCATGCAGTACCAGTCCTCGCGCTGCGTGGCGTGGTCGTGCGTGAGCCGGTCCCGGACGGACTCGGCGAGCTCGATCAGGACCGAGTCCCTCGCGGGCTTCGCTCCGCCGATCAGGTCGGCGATCTCCGCGAGCTGCTGCTCGCTCATCGATCCGCTCATGCCGCACCCCGCACGATGAGCAGCGGGTTGTAGGCGGCGAGCGTCTTGTTGGCGCGGGCCAGGTCGGCGAGCGCGTACTCGCGGGCCTCGCGGTACTCGGGCTTCCGGCAGAGGCTCACGTTGTACGCCTGGTTCGTCGCCTCGATCTCGGCGGCCAGGATGTGCTCGGGGATCTGCCGGCCGATCAGCACGGCAACCGCATCGGGGATCGGGACGGGCACCAACTCGGGGTGCATGGGGGATACTCGGGACACGGGGTTCTCGCTCTCTCTCGCAGGTGTTTGCGGTGGAGGGGTTGATCTCGGAGGGCTGGCCGTCGCGGTGTAGGAGCCCGGCGGCCGCCCGCAAAGCCGGCTAAGCGGCGAGGGCGCGGGGGCTGTACTTGTGCGGCATGACCTCGCCGTTCTTGATGACCCACCGGATGTGCTCGGCGGTCAGACGGGGCGTCTTGCCGATGCGCGTGAAGGGGATCGTGCCGAGCTGGATCTGCTCGGTGACCCAGTTCTCGCTCTTGCCGATGAAGGCTGCGGCGTCGGCCGGCGAGTAGGTGCGGATCTCGGCGTCCGGATCGGCCTTCAGTGCCTCGACGGCCCGGACGAGCTGCTCGAGGATCGTGATGTCGAGGTTGGGCTGATCAGCTACAGGGGCCAGGGTCTTCCTGGTCACGGGTTTTCTCCCTTGTGATGGCTTCAATGGGGACCGCCAGTGATGTGGCGATCCGGCCGAGCGTCTCGGGCGACGCCCCGTCGTCCTCCGTCTCAATGTGTGAGAGGAATCCCGGGCTTCGTCCTATGAGGCTTGCGAGCCGTCGCAGGCTCAGTCCGCGTGCCTCACGGATGGACCTGATTGCGGCTCCGTTCGGTGTCACGACACACAAACTATGGGTGTAGCGCCGGGAATGCAAGCGGTACCCCCGGATTCTTTGGGTGTTGCTCTGCCTGGACTGGGTGCCTTTGTGTGCACGGCGTGCCAAGGGAGGGCTGCGCGCGAGGCACTGCGTGCGTGCGCCGGAGCTTGAAAGGGCAACATAAATGCGCCTTAAGCACCGATCGGTACAGGTCAAATGGGTGCCGCAGTGGGTGTGTGTTGCCTAGATTTCATGCATCATGAGCGCATGGGCAGTAGGGACTGGAAGCACCTCGCAGACACCATCGAGGCAGCCAGGGAGACGAGGAACCTGACTCAGGTGGCGCTCGCCGAGAAGGCAGGCGTCAGCGAGTCGACGATCCAGAACCTGGAGTCAGGACAAGAACGCAAACGCGTACCGGCTTCGCTCCACAAGGTCGAGCGGGCACTCGGCTGGACGCCGGGCTCCGGCGAGCGCGTCCTCGAAGGGGGCGAACCTGAAGAGCAGCAGGAGGAGACCGCGGCCCCGCCGTCCGACCTTCCTCTGCGGATCGTGCACGAGTTGCAGGACGGCCCCCTCCTCGATGCCACCGTCCTCGACCTTGGCGGGTTCGGCTCGCAGGCCCGGATGATCGTCGTCGTCAAGGGCGCTCCGGATGCGAGCCCCGAGCAGATCCGCGCCGATCTCCTCGCCTGGGCCAGGACCCAGAAACACCTGCAGAACCTGCCGGCCGACGACGAGCCGGACGAGACAGGTAACTGACCGCCACATTTTGCTCACAAGTAGGCGCAAGGCACTCCCCTACGCATATGCCGATGTGATCTCATATGCGGTACCAGCGAGCGGGCCAACCTCGGTGGCACGTGGGGGACCTATGTCAGTCAGGGTTCTTCGAGTTTCCGGAATGCCGCACAGCGTGCAGGTGTGGTGGACCACTCGGAACGGCAAGCCGGTTCTCTGTATAGATGAGAGCCTCACTACGAGCGAAGGTGCGCGACAGCTGGAGGCACGGCTCAACGCCTTGCCGCAGGGAGGGGCTTCGACGCCCCGGGTCTCCCACACTGGATGACGGCGACGCCGGCAACCCCCATGAGCCGGCTCCCCGTCGACCATCCCGTCCAGTGAGGTGAGCGTGGCGTACTCAGAGAAGCGCGGCAAAGGCCGCGACGGCCGCATGCGGTACCGCGGTCGCTACAAACTCCCCAACGGCCGCTGGGGCTCCGTCTCCCGCGACGACCAGGGGAACCCGTTCTACACCGCCCGGTCTGCCGAGCAGTACGCCTCCGGCCTCGAGACCGACGTCCGCCGCAAGACGTTCATCAACCCGCGCGACGGACGCATGACCGTCGAGGAGTGGGCCCAACACTGGCTCGAATCCATCGACGTTGGTCCGCTCAGCGAGAAGGAGTACCGGCTCCGCATCAAGAACCAGATCCTGCCCGAGTGGGGATCGGTGGCGATCGGAGACCTCTCCCCCACCGGCATTGCGGCCTGGGAGAAGCGACTCCGGCAGCAGCTGAGCAAGAACTACGCAGACGGCGTCCTGTCGGTCCTCAGGACCATGCTCGACGACGCGGTCGCGGAACGACTTCGGATGGACAACCCCGTGGCTGCGAGGAAGTCCGGGCGCCGCGGCAGGTACCTGCCGAAGGCGAAGGACGAGAAGGTCACCGCCACCCCGCGGCAGGCGCTGCTCATCGCGCGCAACGGGCTCGCGATGCGAGGACTGAACGAGTACGCGATCGTGCTGGCGAGCGCCTACACCGGCCTGCGGATCGGCGAGCTGGCTGGCGTACACCGTAGCCAGGTCGACCTCAAGGACACGGGACAGGGTGCGCGCCTGCACTCGGTGCAGCAAAGCCAGTACGTGAACGGTGCCTTCACCGAGATCGGCAACAAGTACGACTCGGGGCGCGGTCTGATCCTCCCGCCGTTCCTTGCCGAGTTGCTTGGCGAGTTGATGGCGAGCAGGCCGGAAAGCGAATGGGTCTTCACCGCCCCGAAGGGCGGTCGGCTGCTTCGGGGCGGCGACTGGTACGCGGAGACCTGGCGGCCGATGGTGTCGGGCCGCGCGCCACGAGGGGTCGTGCGAGGAGCCAAGGAGAGGGCCGGCGTCCGGCCGGTGCTCGGCGTAGAGGGGCTGACGCCTCACGGTCTGCGGCACTCACAGAAGGTGTGGCTGGACGAGGGCATGCACCCCCGGGTCGCGGTCGAGGCCCGCATGGGACATGTGCTGCAGGGTGTCGAAGGAACGTACTCCCATGTGACACTGAAGATGGAGCTCGCCATCGCCGACTACCTGCAGGGCCTGTGGGAGGAGTCGCTGCGACCGGTTGTCGACCGCCGCGAGTTCGGCGCCTACCCCGTGTTCATCCCCACTCGCCGTAAACGATCTCCCAAGAATCTCCCAGAAGCGCAAATGACCGTCTAAGCCAGACGCAACCGGGCCCGCACCGGCTTGGTGCGGGCCCACTCTTCAAGGATCCCTCTATGCGCGTCCTACTGGCATGTTGCCCCGTCCGGTCGGCTACTTCGCGAGCGCGCGGCTGATGACCATGCGCTGGATCTCGCTGGTGCCCTCGAAGATCGTGTAGATGGCGGCGTCGCGGTGCATGCGCTCCACCGGGTACTCGCGGGTGTAGCCGTTGCCGCCGAGGATCTGGATGGCCTGGGCGGTGACCCGCTTGGCGACCTCGCTGGCGTACAGCTTGGACATGGAGCCCTCGGCCGCCGTGAAGGGCTTGCCCGCCGTGGCCATCCAGGAGGCGCGCCAGACCAGGAGCCGGGCCGCGTCGATCTCGGTGGCCATGTCGGCGAGCTGGAAGGCGACGCCCTGGTTCTCGATGATCGGACGGCCGAACTGGACGCGGGTCTTCGCGTAGTCGAGGGCCACCTCGTACGCGGCGCGGGCGGTGCCGACGGCCATGGCGCCGACCGCGGGGCGGGAGGCCTCGAAGGTGGCCATGGCGGCGTTCTTCACGCGCTCACCGCTCTGGGCGCGCTCCCGGGCCCGGGCCAGCCGCTCGTCCAGCTTCTCCTTGCCGCCGAGGAGGCAGTGGCCGGGGATCCGGACGTCCTCCAGGACCACCTCGGCGGTGTGGGAGGCGCGGATGCCGTGCTTCTGGAACTTCTGCCCCTGGGACAGACCGGGGGTGTTCGGCGGGACGATGAAGGAGGCGTGGCCCTTGGAGCCGAGTTCGGCGTCGACGACGGCGACGACGACGTGGACGTTGGCGATGCCGCCGTTGGTCGCCCAGGTCTTGGTGCCGTTGAGCACCCACTCGTCCTTGGCCTCGTCGTACACGGCCCGCGTCCGCATGGAGGCGACGTCCGAGCCGGCGTCGGGCTCGGAGGAGCAGAACGCGGCGACCTTGATGTCGTCGGCGTCGCCGTACATCTGCGGGATCCAGGTGCCTATCTGCTCCTCGGTGCCGTTGGCGAGGACGCCGACGGCGGCGAGGCCCGTGCCGACGATGGAGAGGGCGATGCCGGCGTCGCCCCAGAAGAGCTCCTCCATCGCCATCGGGATGCCGAGGCCGGTGGGGTCGAAGAACTGCTGGGCGTAGAAGTCGAGCGAGTAGATGCCGAGCTTGGCCGCTTCCTGGATGATCGGCCAGGGGGTCTCCTCACGCTCGTCCCATTCGGCGGCCGCGGGGCGCATCACATCGGCGGCGAAGCCGTGGAGCCACTCGCGGACCTGCTTCTGGTCATCGTTGAGTTCGAGCGTGAACTCGCCCATTTTCCCTCCCAGCGTTAGGTTACTTGCGGTAACACCAGTCTGTTACCGGCTGGTATGGGCTGTCAACCAGCGGCGGAGCGGTTCGGCCCGGCCAGCGACGGGCACCGGCCGGGTGTTACGTTGCGACAGCCTCACGGAATCGCACGGGCGGGGAGACACGCTATGGACATCGCACACCGGACCACCGACCAGCAGACGCCCACCGAGCAGCGGCGGCGCGAACTGCTGGAGGCGGCGGACCGGGTGGTGCTCCGGGACGGCCCCAAGGCGTCCATGAACGCGATCGCCGCCGAGGCCGGCATCACCAAGCCGATCCTCTACCGCCACTTCGGCGACAAGGGCGGCCTGTATCGCGCCCTCGCCACCCGGCACACGGACGCCCTCCTCTCCGCCCTGCGGGCCGCGCTCGACGCGCCCGCCGACCGGCGCCGCCGCGTCGAGGCCACCCTCGACACCTATCTCGCCTCGATCGAGGCGATGCCCCAGGTCTACCGCTTCCTCATGCACCCCGCGGAGGAACCGCACCAGACCGAGCAGGGCTTCGACGTCGGCCGCCACTCCGCGCCGCTGCTCCGCCGCATGGGCGAGGAGCTCGGCCAGGTCATCGCCGAGCGCGTCGACCTCGGGCCCGCCGCCGAGGCCGAGGCCCGGATCTGGGGCCACGGCATCGTCGGCATGATGCACGCGGCCGGCGACTGGTGGCTCGGCGAGCGCCCCTGCTCCCGCGCCGAACTCGTCCGAAGCCTGGCGGACCTGCTGTGGGGCCGCCTCGCGAAGGCCGACGACCGCCCCGACGGACCCGGGTTCTAAGGGCATCCGGGACATCGGGGCATCAGGGCACCGGGGCGTCAGGGACGTCGCCGGTCGGCCCTCAGGACCCCAGCACCCCTGCGCCACTCCCCCACGGCTCCTTGCGGATCGACCGGAGCAGACGTGACTTGCGCCACCCCGTGACCCGGTCCGCGTAGACCCCGCCCTCCAGGTGGTCGCACTCGTGCTGGAGGCAGCGGGCGAAGAAACCCGTCCCCTCCACGCGTACCGGCGTCCCGTCGGCCCGTACGCCCTCGACCACCGCACGGTCGTAACGGGGCGTCGGGGCTTCGAGTCCCGGCAGCGAGAGACAGCCCTCCGGGCCCCGGACCACCTCGCCGTCCGCCTCCACCAGGCGCGGGTTCACCACATGGCCCAGATGGCGGTTCTCCTCGTCGTCGGGACAGTCGTAGACGAAGACGCGCAGGCCCACGCCCACCTGGTTCGCCGCGAGGCCCACGCCGTTCGCCGCGTACATCGTGGCGAACATGTCCTCGACGAGCCGGGCCAGTTCGGGCCCGAAGTCGGTGACGGGCTCACACGGACGGTGCAGTACGGGGTCGCCGAGCAGAGTCATCGCTCGGACGAGGCCGGAACTGCCGGGGATGGGGCGGTTTCGCATGGCCGTAAGGGTACGGTCCGCCGTGACCTGGCTGTTTCCCGCGGCCGCTCCACGGTGCCGCTGTTCGGGCTGCTGGCCGGATCTCGATAGGCTGAGCCCGGACCGACGCAAGGAGGAACAAGAACGATGTCAGGACACCCCGGTAATCCAGAGCCGCTGTCGCCGCGCGCCAAGCTGGCCGTGACGGCGGGCAGGGCCGCTGCCGCGGTGTCGCGTGCGGCGGGGCGCGGCAGTGGATCCGTGATCGGCGGCAAGGTGGCGCTGAAGCTCGACCCGGACCTCCTCGGCCGGCTCGCACAGCATCTGGACGTCGTCCTGGTGTCCGCGACCAACGGCAAGACGACGACGACCCGGCTGATCGCGGAGGCCCTGCGCGCCGCGGGCCCCGTCGTCTCGAACGCGCTCGGTGCCAACATGCCCGCCGGCATCACCTCGGCGCTCGCCGGCGGCTCGGACTCCAAGTACGGCGTGATCGAGGTCGACGAGAAGTACCTCGCCGGAGTCGCTCGTGACACCACGCCCAAGGTGATCGCGCTCCTGAACCTCTCCCGCGACCAGCTCGACCGCGCCGCCGAGACCCGGATGCTCGCCGAGAAGTGGCGCGAGGGCCTCAACGGCACCAAGGCCGTCGTCGTCGCCAACGCCGACGACCCGCTGATCGTGTGGGCCGCCTCCTCCTCCCCCAACGTGGTCTGGGTGGCCGCCGGCCAGGAGTGGAAGGACGACGCCTGGTCGTGCCCCGCCTGCGGCGGCGTGATGCAGCGTCCGGGCGACGACTGGTTCTGCGGCGAGTGCGGCTTCCGGCGTCCCGCGCCGAGCTGGGCGCTCAGCGGCGACCACGTGCTCGACCCGCACGGTTCGGCCTGGCCGATCCGTCTCCAGCTGCCCGGCCGCGCCAACAAGGCGAACGCCACCAGCTCGGCCGCCGTCGCCGCCGTCTTCGGGGTGCCGCCGCAGGTCGCCCTGGAGCGCATGTACCAGGTGCAGGCCGTCGCCGGACGCTACGACGTCGTCTCCTTCCAGGGCCGCGACCTGCGTCTGCTGCTCGCGAAGAACCCGGCGGGCTGGCTCGAAACGTTTTCCCTCATCGACCAGCCGCCGACCCCGGTGATCCTCTCCGTCAACGCGCGCGGCGCCGACGGCACGGACACCTCCTGGCTGTGGGACGTGGACTACGGCCGGCTCGCCGGCCACCCGATCATGGTGATCGGCGACCGCAAGCTGGACCTCGCGGTCCGCCTGGAGGTCGCGGGCGTGGACTTCCGCGTCTGCGAGACCCTCGACGAGGCCGTCGCGATGGCCCCGCCCGGGCAGATCGAGCTGATCGCCAACTACACCGCCTTCCAGGACGTCCGCCGCCGCGTCGGCAACTGACCCGTAGAGGACATGCAGCATGACTGACAGCAGCCTGCGCCTGGTCTGGGTCTACCCGGACCTGCTCAGCACCTACGGCGACCAGGGCAACGTCCTCGTCGTCCAGCGCCGCGCCGAGCAGCGCGGTCTCAGCGTCGAGCGCGTCGACGTCCGCAGCGACCAGCCGGTGCCGACCTCGGGCGACATCTACCTGATCGGTGGCGGCGAGGACCGTCCGCAGCGGCTCGCGGCCGAGCGGCTGCGCCGCGACGGCGGACTGAGCCGGGCCGCCTCCAACGGCGCGATCATCTTCTCGGTCTGCGCCGGCTACCAGATCCTGGGTCACGAGTTCATCAACGACCTCGGCGAGCGCGAGGCCGGTCTCGGCCTCATCGACGTGATCTCGACCCGCGGCGAGGGCGAGCGGTGCGTCGGCGACGTCCTCGCGGACATCGACCCGCGGCTGGGCCTGCCCCAGCTGACGGGCTTCGAGAACCACCAGGGCATCACCCACCTCGGCCCGACGGCCCGCCCGTTCGCCCGGACCGTCCTCGGCAAGGGCAACGGGACCGGCGACGGCACCGAGGGCGCGTACAACGACACCGTCTTCGGTACGTACATGCACGGCCCCGTCATGGCCCGCAACCCGCAGATCGCGGACCTGCTCCTGAAGCTGGCCCTCGACGTGAACGCGCTGCCGCCGACCGACGACCGCTGGTACGAGGCGCTGCGCGGCGAGCGCATCGCGTCGGCCACCCAGCCCGCCTGAGTCGTCCCGCGCGCCGCCGTTGGTCCCTCGTACGAACGTACGTTGTCCACTGTGCGGACATCCGGTTCGGTCCCGCCACCCTGCGGCGATAGGGTGGCGGGAATCCAGCCGGACGACGTGGTCCGGGAGTCGGCCCACGTTGCAAAGGTTTTTGGGCTATGCGCATTGGCGTGCTCACCTCCGGCGGAGACTGCCCCGGTCTGAACGCTGTCATCCGTTCCGTCGTGCACCGCGCCGTCGTCGACCACGGCGACGAGGTCATCGGCTTCCACGACGGGTGGAAGGGCCTCCTGGAGTGCGACTACCGCAAGCTCGATCTCGAAGCGGTGGGCGGCATCCTGGCCCGGGGCGGCACCATCCTCGGCTCCTCGCGGGTCCAGCCCGCGCACCTGGTCGACGGCGTCGAGCGCGCCCGCGGCCACGTGGCCGACCTGGGACTCGACGCCATCATCCCGATCGGCGGCGAGGGGACCCTGAAGGCGGCGAACCTGCTCTCCGAGGCGGGTCTCCCGATCGTCGGCGTCCCGAAGACCATCGACAACGACATCGCCTCCACCGACGTCACCTTCGGCTTCGACACGGCCGTCACCGTCGCCACCGAGGCCCTCGACCGGCTCAAGACGACCGCCGAGTCCCACCAGCGGGTCCTCGTCGTCGAGGTGATGGGCCGCCACACCGGCTGGATAGCGCTGCACTCCGGCATGGCCGCCGGCGCGCACGCCGTCGTCGTCCCCGAGCGCCCCTTCGACATCGACGAGCTGACCGCCCGGGTCGGCGCCCGCTTCGAGGACGGCAAGCGCTTCGCGATCGTCGTCGTCGCCGAGGGCGCGAAGCCGCGCGAGGGCTCGATGGACTTCAAGACCGCCGGCACCGACATCTACGGCCACGAGCGCTTCACCGGCGTCGCCAACCAGCTCTCGGTGGAGCTGGAGCGGCGGCTCGGCAAGGAGGCCCGCCCGGTGATCCTCGGGCACGTCCAGCGCGGCGGCACCCCGACCGCGTACGACCGTGTCCTCGCCACCCGCTTCGGCTGGCACGCGGTCGAGGCGGCGCACCGCGGCGAGTTCGGCATGCTGACCGCCCTGCGCGGCACGGACATCACGATGGTCCCGCTGGCCCAGGCCGTGGAGGCCCTCAAGACGGTCCCCGCCGACCGCTACGCCGAGGCCGAGTGCGTGCTCTGAGCCGCCGCCGTACGTGACATCCGCCCCCGGTCGTGGTCGCGACCGGGGGCGGTTCTAGTCTGGTGCGGACAACAAGCGCGAATCGGGCTCCAGGAGTGCACACGATGGATCACAGCGGGCACGGCATGACCACGGATCTGCCGCCGTTCACGCTGGGGCGGGGCCTGGAGTTCTCTCCCGACCTCTTCTTCCTGATCGGCTGCCTCGCGGCGCTCGGGCTCTACGGCGTGGGCGTGGCGCGGCTGCGGCGGCGCGGGGACGCGTGGCCGGTGAGCCGGACGGTGTTCTTCGCCGTCGGCGTGCTGACCGTCGCGCTCGTGACCTGCACCGGGCTCAACGACTACGGCATGGTCATGTTCAGCGTGCACATGGTGCAGCACATGGTGATCTCCATGCTGTCGCCGATCCTGCTGCTGCTCGGCGCGCCGGTGACGCTCGCGCTGCGGGCGCTGCCGGTGGCGGGACGGGGCTCGACGGGTCCGCGCGAGCTGCTCCTGAAGCTGCTGCACAGCCGGTACATGAAGGTGGTCACGCACCCCGGCTTCACGATCCCGATGTTCATCGCGAGCCTGTACGGGCTGTACTTCACGCCGCTCTTCGACTTCCTGATGGGCTCGACGCCCGGCCACATCGCGATGATGGTCCACTTCCTGATGGTGGGCGTGGTCTTCTTCTGGCCGATCATGGGCGTCGACCCGGGCCCGCACCGGCCCGGCTACGTGATGCGGATGCTGGAGCTGTTCGCCGGCATGCCGTTCCACGCCTTCTTCGGCATCGCGCTGATGATGGCGTCGGAGCCCATGGTCGAGGCGTACGCGAACCCGCCGGCCTCGCTGGGGATCGACGTGCTCACCGACCAGAACGCGGCGGGCGGCATCGCCTGGGCGTTCAGCGAGATCCCGTCCGTGCTCGTGCTGATCGCGCTGGTCTACCAGTGGTACCACTCCGAGCAGCGGCAGGCGGTCCGCCAGGACCGGGCCGCCGACCGGGACGGGGACAAGGAGCTGGAGGCGTACAACGCGTACCTGGCCTCGCTCCGGACGCAGCAGCGCTGACGCTCCGCGCGCTCCTTCCGGGCACTCCTCCGGGCACTCCTCACCGGGCCCCGCGTCGATCACGGCGCGGGGCCCGGTTCTCGTTCCGGCGCGCACCGGAGCGTCCGGGGAGTAGCGCGCGCCCCTCTCCGGGGGTCACGATGGCCTGGACGGCTTCCGTGGCCTCGGCGAGGAGGGCGGACCATGTCCGGTCCCACGAAGACGATGACGGTGCTCACCTGCGCGGCGCTGGTGCTGGCGACGGCGTACACGGTGGCGCTCGGCGGCAGCGGCTGGCTCTGGTTCGGCTGGGTGGTGCTCGGAGTGGCCACGATCGGGATGGCCGCCTCGGACAGCGCTCCCCCGTCCGGTCCCCGCCGCCGCCCACCGACCGGCCCGGCGCGTTCCTAGCCCTTCGGGGCCAGGACCACCCAGGTCTGTCCGGGCGCGAAGGCCAGTGGCGCTCCGCCCGGGGTGGTGAAGGTGGTGCCGGACGCCGTCGAGGGCCGGGACCAGCGGGCCTCGTGGGCGCGTCCGTCGCGCAGGACGAGCGCGGTGCCGCTGCCGACGGTCTCGGTGTACGGGGAGACCGCGCCGGTCCTGTCGTGGAACTCGGAGGCGCGGACGGTGACGCGCTGGACGACCACCGTGGACGGGGTCAGCGGTCCGGTGTCCGTGGCGCGGGCCGCGCGGCCGTCCATCGCCACCCGCCAGTTCCGGTCGGCGGCGGACCAGGTGAAGGTGTAGCGGGCCGCGGGGAAGCGGACGGTCTCGGAGTCGACCGGGGTGCCGCCGGCCGGGGCGGGTCCGAAGCGGAAGCCGATGTCCCGGGCGTTCGGCGCCCCCGGGTCGGTGGCGAGGGCCCGCTCGGGGCGCAGGTAGAGGTTGTGCGGGGCGGGCCGGTCGGGGGAGCGGCGGAAGGCGCCGGGGGTGGTGCTCTCGGTGACGGGGTGCAGCGGCGCGGCCCCGAGCAGCGGGTTCAGGGCGGACTGCGCCCCCGAGTAGGCGAGGACCGGCCGGCCGAAGGCACCGAGCAGCTCGATGTCGGACTCGCGGGCGCTGCGGACGGGTCCGGCGAGTTCGGGGAGGCGGGAGGAGTACACGGCGAGGAGCCGGGTGGCGCCGCCCTCGACCTGTTCGACGTAGACGAGATCGGCCGCGCCGAGCCCGGTGTGGGGGCGGGCCGCGACCACGTTGTCGATCTTGACGGCGAGGACGGGGGCGGGCCGCGCGGGCAGCCCGGTGAAGGGCGAGCGGCCGGTGGGTGCCGTGGTGGCGGGCGAGGGGGCCGGTTCCGGCGCGCCGGAACCGGCGCAGCCGTACAGCCCGGCCGCCGTCAGCGCGCAGAGCAGCGCGGTGAGGACGCGGCCGGGACGCCTGGCTCCCCGTTCGCCCGTCATATGACGCTCCCCCACCAGTGGACCACGGGCCCGCGTACGGATACAACGGGCATGACCGGACGACGAACGGGGGTCGCGGGTGTTCTACCACCTGATGAAGTACGTACTGCTGGGACCGCTCCTGAAGCTGCTCTTCCGACCGCGGATCGAGGGGCTCGAGCACGTCCCCGAGGAGGGCGCGGCGATCGTCGCGGGCAATCACCTCTCCTTCTCCGACCATTTCCTGATGCCGGTCGTGCTCGACCGGCGGATCACCTTCCTCGCGAAGCAGGAGTACTTCACGGGGCCGGGCATCAAGGGGCGGCTCACGGCGGCGTTCTTCCGGGCAGCCGGTCAGATCCCGGTCGACCGCTCGGGGAAGGAGGCCGGGAAGGCGGCGATCCGGGAGGGCCTCGGGGTGCTGGACCGGGGCGAACTGCTCGGCATCTACCCGGAGGGGACGCGTTCGCACGACGGGCGGCTCTACAAGGGGAAGGTGGGGGTGGCGGTGATGGCGCTGACGGCCGGGGTTCCGGTGGTGCCCTGCGCGATGGTGGGGACCTTCGAGATCCAGCCGCCCGGGAAGGTCGTGCCGAGGATCCGGCGGGTCACCATCCGGTTCGGGGAGCCGCTGGACTTCTCGCGGTTCGCCGGGTCGGCGGACGAGCGGGCGGTGGTCCGCGCGGTGACCGACGAGATCATGTACGAGATCCTGCGGCTGTCGGGTCAGGAGTACGTGGACGAGTACGCGACGGTGGTGAAGGCCGCGGAGACGGACGGCGCGGGACCCTCGCGGAAGTTCCCCCGGAGCTGACGCTGAGGGCGGATCCGCGCACGGCGCAATCCCCTGGGCCGGGGCGCCGGACGGCCGTAGCGTCGCGTCCATGAGCAAAGGAAACGCGTTCGTGCTGGGCGGGACGGGACAGGTGGGACGGGCGTCCGTGCGGGCCCTCGTCGCGGACGGCTGGGAGGTGACGGCCGCCTCGCGGGGCGGCGTCAGGGACGAGAGGTGGCCGGACGAGGTCCGGTCGGTGCGGCTCGACCGCACCGAGGAGGGGGCGCTCGCGGCGGGGCTCGGCGACGGCTGTGACGTGCTCGTGGACATCGTCGCCTACGACGGGGCGCACGGCCGTCAGCTGACCGGCCTCGCCGACCGGATCGGTTCGGCGGTGGTGGTGTCGAGCGGCGCCGTCTACGAGGACGAGCAGGGCCGCAGCTTCGACACGCAGGACCGGCCGGACGGCTTCCCGGCCTACCCGGTGCCGGTCCCGGAGGACTGGCGGACGGTGGCGCCGGGCGACACCTCGTACAGCACGCGGAAGGTGGCCCTGGAGCGGGAGTTGCTCGCGGCGGGCGACGCGCTGCCGACGACGCTGCTGCGGGCGGGCGCCGTCCACGGCCCGTACTGTCCGGGGCCGCGCGAGCTGTGGTTCGTGAAGCGGGTCCTCGACCGGCGGCCGGTGCGCCTCCTCGCGTACGGCGGCGCCTCGCGGTTCCATCCCGCCCACGTGGACAACCTCGCGGAGCTCGTCCGGCTCGCCGCGGCGAACCCGGGCAGCCGGGTGCTCAACGGCGCCGATCCCGAGGCGCCGACGGTGGCGGAGATCGGGGCGGCGATCGACGCGGCCATGGGGGCCGGGAGCGAGACGGTGCTGATCGAGGGTGCGCCGCCGGAGGGGATCGTCGGGCTGACCCCGTGGACCGCTCCGCGTCCCATGGTCTACGACATGACGGCGGCCGAGCGGGAGCTCGGGTACCGGCCGGTGGTGTCGTACGCGGAGTCGCTGCCGGAGACGGTCGCGTGGCTGGCCGGGCACCTGGCGGGACGGGAGTGGCGGGAGGCCTTCCCGGGCCTCGCGAAGTACGGGGTGGACTTCTTCGACTACGCGGCGGAGGACGCCTGGCTGGCCGCCCGGCGGTGAACGCGGGTCGGGGGGAGGGACGGCCGCCCCTCCCCCCGGCCGGTGGCGCGGGCCGTTACGGCTGCGGAGTGGCGTGCGGGGCGCAGGTCTGGTTCCCGGCGTCCAGCTTGCCGGTCAGCAGGTAGGCCTCGACCTTGGTGTTGAGGCAGGGGTTGACCAGGTTGGTGATGCCGTGCGATCCGGCGTCCTTCTCCGTGATCAGGCGCGAGCCCTTGAACCGCTTGTGCAGCTCGACGGCGCCGGCGTACGGAGTGGCGGCGTCGCGCTCGGCCTGGGTGATGAGCACCGGCGGCAGGCCCTTGCCGGTCCGCACCTCGGTCGGGCGCTGGCGCGGGGCGGACCAGGTGGCGCAGGGCAGGTTCATCCAGGCGTTGGCCCAGGTCATGAACGGGTACTGCTCGTGGAGCCGGCTGTTGTCCCGGTCCCACTTCTTCCAGCTGGTCGGCCAGGGCGCGTCGGCGCACTCGACCGCGGTGTAGACGGCGTTGCCGTTCTCCGAGGCGGCGTTGCCGACGGTGTCGGTCGGGTCCGAGGCGGCCGAGTCGATCAGCGGCTGCGGGTCGCCGGCGGCGTACGCGCTCCAGGCCTCGGCCACCGGGGCCCACATGGAGTCGTAGTACGGGGCGTTCTGGAAGAAGCCGATGAGCTCGGCCGGGCCGACCTTGCCGCCGAGCGGCGCCTTCTTGGCGGCGGCGCGCAGGGTCTCCCACTGCTGCCGGACCTCCGCGAGGGTGTCGCCGAGGTGGTAGGTGGCGTCGTGCCGGGCGACCCAGGTCATCCAGTCCGTGAGCCGGCCCTCGAAGGCGATGTCCTGGTCGAGGTTGGCCTCGTACCAGATCTTGCGCGTCGACGGGTTGACGACGCTGTCGAGGACCATGCGGCGGACGTGGCTCGGGAAGAGCGTGCCGTAGACCGCGCCGAGGTAGGTGCCGTAGGAGACGCCGACGAAGTTGAGCTTCTTCTCGCCGAGGGCGGCGCGGATGACGTCGAGGTCACGCGCGGTGTTGAGCGTGTTGATGTACGGCAGGACGTCGCCGCTCTTCTCCACGCAGCCCTGGGCGTACTCGGCGGCGAGCTTGCGCTGGGCGCGCTTGTCGGCCTCGCTGTCGGGGACCGGGTCGAGCTTGGGGCCCTTGACGAACTCGGCCGGGTCGACGCAGGAGATGGGGGCCGACTTGCCGACGCCGCGCGGGTCGAAGCCCACGAAGTCGTAGGCCTTGGCGGTGTTCGCCCAGATCGCGTTCTTGGTGGTGACCCGGCGCGGGAAGCGCAGGCCGGAGCCGCCGGGGCCGCCCGGGTTGTAGAGGAGCGCGCCCTGGTGCTCGGCGGGCGTTCCGGTGGCGTCGATCCGGTCGACCGCGATCCTGATCTTCTTGCCGTGGGGCTTGGCGTAGTCGACCGGGACGCTGACCCAGCCGCACTGGATCGGCTTCTCCAGGCCCCAGTCGGCCGGGCAGTCCTGCCAGTCGATGCCCGTCGCCGCGGCCCGGGCCGCGGCGACGGTGACGCCGATCGCCTCGGCGTCGCGCAGGTGACGGTCGTTGTCGGCGTTCGCCGCCGGGGCGGTGAGCGCGCCCATGACGAGCGTGCCCGCTATCAGAGTGCCGGCCGAACCGAGTGCTGCCGTACGTCGCACAAGTCCTCCCCCTGTAGGTGTCGTTCTGTCCGGGTGATCCTTTCGTCCGTGGGCAGTACGACGTAAGCCCGCACAGGTGTTTCTTTGCCGAACCAATAACCGGAGACGGCGTCCCGGTGAGCGGTGCTCCTCAGGCGGGCGCGAGCAGCTCCAGTGCCTCGTCGAGGAGGCGGCGCAGGGCCAGGGCGTCGGGGGCGACGGCGGTGGCGAGGGCGGCGGGTCCGGCGAGCGGGGTGACCGCGGCGTGCTCGCCGAGGAGCTGGGACGCGACCGGCTTCTCCGCGAACGCGGGGTCGACGACGAGGAGTTGACCGGTGGCGCGGTGGCCGCCGAGGACCGCGCCGCCGTCCCAGCCGCCGGGGGCGCCGGGGCCGAAGGCCAGCTCCTGGTCGAGGAGGGGGTGGCCGGCCCGGCGGACGGTGAGGCGGGTGAGGAGGGTGCCGGGCGGTTCGCCGTGGCGGCCGAGGATCTGTTCCTCGCGGAGTACCAGCCGTGCCGTGGCGGCGAGTTCGACGACGGTGCGCGTCCGGAGGTCCGATCCGTCGACGGAGACCAGCTGTTCGGGCAGCCAGCGCAGGACGCCCTCCTCGCCGACGGTGATCCGGACCTGGTACTCGGCGGGCTCGGCGCTCCGGCCCGGCAGGGCGAGGGTCGCGGCGGCCGAGTCGACCAGGAGCCGGGCCCCGTCCCGCACCTCGGCCTCCACGGCCAGCCGGTCGCCGCCGAGCGGGGCGCTCATCGCCCCGACGACGGTGACCCGGGTGTACGGTCCGGCGGCCCTGGTACGGCGCAGGGCGAGCGGCCCGTCGCTGACCAGGAGCGGCAGCCCGCCGTCGGCGGCGGCGGCGATCCTGGCGGTGGCGCGCAGGCTCACGCGGTCCATGCCCCGAGCTGGGCGCGGACCCAGTCGGCGACCGGGGCGACGCCGTTCTCCGCGCGCAGCGAGGTGAAGGCGACGGGCAGTTCGCCGCGCTGCTCCTTGGCGTCGCGGGCCATCCGCTCCAGGTCGGAGCCGACGTGGGGGGCGAGGTCGGTCTTGTTGACGACGAGGAGGTCGGCGGCGGTGACGCCGGGGCCGCCCTTGCGCGGGATGTCGTCGCCGCCCGCGACGTCGATGACGAAGATCTGGGCGTCGACGAGTCCCTTGGAGAAGGTGGCGGTGAGGTTGTCGCCGCCGGACTCGACGAGGATCAGGTCGAGCGGTCCGACGGCCTCCTCCAGCTCCTCGACGGCTTCGAGGTTGGCGGAGATGTCGTCGCGGATGGCGGTGTGCGGGCAGGCGCCGGTCTCGACGGCCTGGATGCGCTCGGGCGGCAGGACGGCCTCGCGGAGCAGGAACTCGGCGTCCTCGCGGGTGTAGATGTCGTTGGTGACGACCGCGAGGGAGAGGGTGTCGCGCAGTTCCCTGCAGAGGGCGGCGACGGTCGCCGTCTTGCCGGAGCCGACGGGGCCGCCGAGTCCGATGCGCAGGGCACGGCGGGTGCCGTCGGGGCGGTGGGCGTCGGCGGAGACGGCGCCGTGGTGGGCGTGGGAGTGGTCGAGGTGCATGGGGCGGCTCCTTGCGGGTTCTACGAGGCGAAGAGGCGGACGGGCCAGGCCGCGTGCTGTTCGGCGGTGAGGTCGAGCAGGGGGGCGGAGGCCGCGGGCAGGGCGTCGATGCCCTGGCGGGCGGCCGCCGCGGCACGCTCGGCGACCCGGTCCGTCTCGGGCGCGAGGCGCGCGAGGACGGCGGTGGCCTGGTAGGGGTCGAGGCCGAGGAGGCGTACGGCCGCGGTGGCGGGGCCGCCGACCGTCTCGTACGCGGCGCAGTGCGCGGCGTCCTCGGGGCCGAGTCCGGCGGCGAGGGCGGTGGTGCCGAGGACGACGGGCTGGTGGGCGCCGCGCGGGAACATCGCGGCCAGCGCGTCGAGTCGGGGGTCCGGCCAGGTGGCGCGGGCGGCCCGCATCAGCTGGCGGCCGAGTCTGCGGGTGACGGCGCGCAGGGCGGGCGAGGGCGTGCGGGCGTCGGCCGCCGCGTCGAGGCCGGCCGGGTCGAGTCCGTACGCGGCTCCGGCGGCGAGCGCGGCCGAGGTGAGGCCCGCGGTGTGCAGCCGGCCGCGGCAGAAGGACTCGAGACCGGCGGCGTCCTTGACGCGGCCGGCCCGGACGGCGGCCTCGACGCCGCCGGAGTGGGCGTGCCCGCCGGCGGGAAACCGCCCGTCGGCGAGCACGAGCAGAGCCGATCGCGTCCCCATCAGAAGAGGAAGTAACGCTGGGCCATGGGCAGTTCGACGGCGGGGGCGGGTTCGACCGCCTCGCCGTCGATGGTCACCGTGAAGGTGTCGGCGTCGACCTCGACCCGGGGCAGGGCGTCGTTCTCGCGCATGTCGGCCTTGGTGACCCGGCGGGTGGAGCCGATGGCGGCGAACTCCTTGTGGAGGCCGAGTTTCCGGGGCAGGTCGTCCTCGATGGCCGCCTGGGCGACGAAGTTGACCGAGCCGGCCGCGGCCGCCCTGCCGAGCGCGCCGAACATCGGGCGGGGCAGCACCGGCTGGGGGGTGGGGATGGAGGCGTTGGCGTCGCCCATCTGCGCGTACGCGATCTGGCCGCCCTTGACGACGACGAGCGGCTTCACGCCGAAGAAGGCGGGCTCCCAGAGGACCAGGTCGGCGAGCTTGCCGGGCTCGACCGAGCCGATGAGGTGGTCCATGCCCTGGGCGACGGCCGGGTTGATCGTGTACTTGGCGACGTACCGGCGCACCCGGTGGTTGTCGGCGCGGCCGTCCCCCGGCAGGGCGCCGCGGCGCTTCTTCATGACGTGGGCGGTCTGCCAGGTCCGCATGATCACCTCGCCGATCCGGCCCATGGCCTGGGAGTCGGAGGAGATGATCGAGATCGCGCCCAGGTCGTGGAGGACGTCCTCGGCGGCGATGGTGGACGGCCGGATGCGGGACTCCGCGAAGGCGAGGTCCTCGGGGACGGCCGGGTTGAGGTGGTGGCAGACCATCAGCATGTCGAGGTGTTCCTCGATGGTGTTGACGGTGTGCGGCCGGGTCGGGTTGGTGGAGCTGGGCAGGATGTACGGCTCGGAGACCACCGTGATGATGTCGGGGGCGTGTCCGCCTCCGGCGCCCTCCGTGTGGTACGCGTGGACGGTGCGTCCGGCGATGGCGGCGAGGGTGTCGCCGACGAAGCCCGCCTCGTTCAGGGTGTCGGTGTGGATGGCGAGCTGGGCGCCGGTCTCCTCGCACACGCCCAGACAGGCGTCGATGACGGCCGGGGTGGCGCCCCAGTCCTCGTGGATCTTGAATCCGAGGGCGCCGCCGCGGAGTTGGGAGTGCATGGCCTCCCGGGACATGGTGTTGCCCTTGCCGAGCAGGCCGATGTTGACCGGGAAGGTGTCCAGGGCCTCGAGCATCCGGGCCGTGTGCCAGGGGCCGGGGGTGACCGTGGTCGCCTTGGTGCCCTCGGCCGGTCCCGTACCGCCGCCGACGAGGGTGGTGACGCCGGTGGCGAGGGCCTGCTCGACGACGGTGGGCGAGATGAAGTGGACGTGGGCGTCGACGGCGCCGGCGGTGACGATCCTGCCGTTGCCGACGATGATCTCGGTCTCCGGGCCGACGACGAGGTCGGGGTGGACGCCGTCCATGGTGTCGGGGTTGCCGGCCTTGCCGAGGGCGGTGATCCGGCCGTCCCTGATGCCGATGTCGGCCTTGACGATCCCCCAGTGGTCGATGATCACGGCGCCGGTGATCACGGTGTCGGGGGCGCCCTCGGCGCGGGTGGTGCGGGCCTGGCCCATGGACTCGCGGATGACCTTGCCGCCGCCGAAGACGGCCTCGTCGCCGGCGCGGCCGGGGCCGCCGCTGCGGTCCTCCTCGATCTCGACGAGGAGGTCGGTGTCGGCGAGCCGGACGCGGTCGCCGGTGGTGGGGCCGAAGAGGTCGGCGTAGACGGCGCGGTGGAGGTCAGGCACGGTCGCCGTCCTCGGTCTGTCCGGTGGTGTCGAGGGGTCCTGCGGTCTCGCCGCGCAGGCCGGGGACGATCCGGCGGCCGGCCACGGGTACGAGCTCGACCTCGACGGGGATGCCGGGCTCGAAGCGGACGGCGGTGCCGGCGGCGATGTGGAGCCGCTTCCCGTGGGCGGCGGCACGGTCGAACTCCAGGCCGGGGTTGACCTCGGCGAAGTGGTAGTGGGAGCCGACCTGGACGGGCCGGTCGGCGGCGTTGAGCACGGTCAGGCGGGTGACGGGCCGCCCCTCGTTGAGGGCGACGGGCCCGTCCGCGTACAGGATCTCTCCGGGGATCATCGGCGGCCCGTTCAGACGATGGGGTCGTGGACGGTGACGAGCTTGGTGCCGTCCGGGAAGGTGGCCTCGACCTGGACGTCGTGGATCATCTCGGGGATGCCGTCCATGACCTCCTCGCGGGAGAGCACCTTGCGTCCGGAGGCCATCAGCTCGGCGACGGTGCGGCCGTCGCGGGCGCCTTCCAGGATGTGGGCGGTGAGGAGCGCGACGGCCTCGGGGTGGTTGAGCCGCACTCCTCTGGCCCGGCGCTTCTCGGCCACGTCCGCAGCCACATGGATGAGCAGGCGTTCCTGCTCGTGCGGGCTCAGTTGCACTCTTCCACCTCACAGTCGTCGACCGGGACACCCGGACAGCTGCGGACCCTACCGACCGTCAACACACCGTCGCGCTGCCGAGTTGCGGCACGCGGTCGGACATTGCACGTTAGGGCGGAAGTTTTTCCGGCTCGTTAACTGGGGCTTTGCGTTTTCATGATCATCCGGCGGGCGCGGCGGGGTTCGCGTCGGTCGCTCCCCCTCCGGCTCCCCCGGCAGGCAGGGACATGGACATGAGGCCGCGCAGCCCGTCCTCCAGGATCTCGAAGGACACGTCGCCGAAGAGCGCCTGCTGGGCGATGAAGCCCTGGGCGGTGGCGATGAGGGTGCGCGCCATGTGGTCGACCGGGACGTCGGCGCGCAGGAGGCCGTTCTCGCGGTAGGCGACGACGAGCTTCCCCCAGGCGGCGCGCATCCCGTCGTAGCCCTCGGAGAGGGTCTTCGCGAGCTCCTCGTTGCGCAGGGTCTCGGTCCAGGCCTGGATGATCAGGCGTGCGAAGGCCTGCCGGTCCGCGCCCGGGATCCGTTCCGCGAGGAAGAGCCGGAGCACCCCGCCGAGGAGGACGTCCGGGGTGGGCGGCGGCGTGGCCTCCGAGGCCTCCACGAAAGCCGCCCGGATGCCGGCGAAGGCCTCGCTCACGATGGCGGCGATCAGTTCGTCCTTGCCGCGGAAGTAGCGGTAGACCGCGCCCGCCGAGAGGCCCACCTCGCTGAGGACGTCCTGCATGGAGGTGGCGTGGAAGCCGTTGCGGGCGAAGCAGCGGGCCGCTCCGTCGAGGATCTGGCGCCGTCGGGCGTCGAGGTGTTCCTGGGAGACACGTGCCATGCCTCGAATCTAAAACGAATATTCATTCTTGACAACGCCAGATGGGCGGCGGACAGTGGCAACAAGGAAAAACGAACGATCCTTCTCTATAGATCCGGAGGCCCGCCATGCCCGCCACCACCACCCCTGCCGGCGCCACCGCCCACTCCGGCACCACGGCGCGCACCGGCGCCGGGAGACGCAGGACCCTCGCGATCCTGGCGCTGATCCCGACCGTCGCCGCCCTCCTCCTCTGGACCTTCGCCTGGCCGGCCGCCCGCATCGCCCCGCGCGACCTGCCCATCGGCGTGGCCGGGCCGGCCGCGGCGGCCGAGACCGTCGAACGCGAACTGGGCCGACGCGAGGGGGCCTTCGAGATCCACCGCTACGAGGACGGCGCCGCGGCCCGCGCGGCCGTCCTGGACCGGGAGGTGTACGGCGCGGTGGTCGTCACCCCGGGCGGCACGGAGCTGCTCACCGCCTCCGCCGCGAGCCCGGTCGTGGCGGGGCTGCTGCGCGAGGCCGTGGCCGCGCGGGCGCCGGGCGGCACGGCCGTCTCCGTCACGGACGTGGTCGCGACCCCCGCCGGGGACCCTCGGGGCGCGGTGCTCGGAGCGAGCCTGCTGCCCCTCGCCATCGTCGGGGCGGCCACCGGAGCCGCCGTCGTCCTGCTCGGCCTGCGCGGAGTCCGTGCGACGGGTGTCCTGGTGGGCGCGTCGGCCCTCGCGGGGCTCGTGGGCGCCGTCGTCGCCGGCAGCTGGCTCGGGGCGCTCGGCGGGAACTGGTGGGCCGGTGCCGGGGTCCTCGGGCTGACCGTCCTCGCGATCGGCGCGACCTTCGCGGGGCTCGCCGCCCTCCTGGGCAAGCCCGGCCTCGGGCTCGGAGCGGTGCTCACGGTGCTGGCCGGCAACGCGTTCTCAGGGATGTCGAGCGCGCCGGAGCTGCTGCCGACCGGGATCGGTGCGCTGGGCCAGTGGCTGCCGCCGGGCGCCGGGGGTGCGGCGCTCCGCTCCGTGTCCTCGTTCGAGGGGGCCGCGGCCGGTGGACCGCTCCTCGTCCTCACCCTCTGGGCGGTGGCGGGACTGGCCGCGACCGCGCTCGGGACCCGGTCGGACCGGTCGGACGCGGTCCCCGCACCGGCTCGCGCCGCGGTGCCCGCGGGCTGAGCCCGCTTCGAAGACGGCCGCGTGCTCCCGCTGCAGCGGGAGCACGCGGCTTTCCGCATGCCCGTTCACGTACCCCGGGCGCCAGGAGGCGCGGACCCGGGAGCAGGCGTCAGGAGGAGCCGGGCTCGCGGTGGTGGGCGGCGAGGCCGAAGCGGCGCTGTTCGCCGGAAGCGGAGTCGAGCGGGTGGAAGCCGGAGACCGAACTGATCACCTGCTCGTCGTCGGGCTTCTCGGCGGCTTCGAGTTCCTCCAGGTCAGCGGCGGAGACCAGGGCGACGAGCGGCTTCCCGTGGCGGGTGACGACCACGCGCTCACCGCCGTACACGACGCGGTTGATGAGGTCGGCGAGCTCAGCCCGCGCTTGCGTCACCGGGATCTCGTAGGACATGCTCCCCATCTTACGCACTGTACGTCCTGT
The DNA here is from genome assembly GCF_042716635.1 of Streptomyces sp. NPDC058664. Taxonomy (NCBI): domain Bacteria; kingdom Bacillati; phylum Actinomycetota; class Actinomycetes; order Kitasatosporales; family Streptomycetaceae; genus Streptomyces; species Streptomyces sp. NPDC058664. The sequence continues at coordinate 33,760 of NZ_JBHXRW010000038.1, forward strand.
ACATTTTTTACAGATGGAGGTGCCCCACATGCACGCTCGCCACGCCCTGCCCGAGTTCACGGAGCGGACCGGCTACGGAACCCGGACCCTCGACCCCTACTCCAAGCTCCTCGAATCCCGGATCGTCTTCCTCGGCACACCGATCGACGAGACGTCGGCCAACGACGTCATCGCCCAGCTCCTGTACCTCGACCACGCGGCACCGGACCAGGACGTCTCGCTCTACATCAACTCCCCCGGCGGCTCCGTCAGCGCCATGACCGCGATCCACGACACGATGCGCTCACTCCACTGCGACGTGGCGACCACCTGCCTCGGCCAGGCCGCGTCCACCGCCGCACCGCTGCTCGCCGCCGGCACCCGGGGCAAGCGACTGATGCTCCCCGGCGCCCGGGTCACGCTCCGTCAGCCGGCGATGGAGGAGCCGCTGCGGGGACAACCGAGCGACCTCGACCTCCAGGCGCGCGAACTCCTCCGGCTCCGCTCCCTGATGGCCGGGATGCTCGCCGAGACGACGGGACAGGACCGGGAGCGGATCGACGCCGACCTCGACCGCCTCACCGTCCTGGACGCCCCGGCGGCGGTCGCGTACGGCCTGGTGGACCATGTGATCACCAGTCGGCGCGCGGCCTCCGGCGCCACGGCACGGTGAGCCGGCCGTGATTCCCGAGGTGCCGCCGCTGCCCGCCCTGACCCGGGCCGAGGGCGAACTCGTCGACGCCTACCTCGAAGTCGTCGACCTCCTGGGAAGGATCAATCCATCCAGGGGTACGCATACCTATGGAGCGCTGCGTGCGGCACAGGCCCTGGTGGGACGGGCCGAGGCGCTGCGCGAGGCCCTGACGCTCATGCATATGCGGGGTGAGACCGAGGTGCACGCGGACACATTGGCACGCGCCCTGCGGGTGTTGGACGGGGAGCGCAGGACCGGCCGGGTCACTGTTCCGGCCCCACCGGCAAGTTGACATTCCGGCATGTCGTGTAGAGGTCCGTACGGCCGACGCGCGTCGCAGAATCCCTCCCCTGTTCGGCGTAGTCGACGAGTCGACATCTGAGGGCGTGTGACTTGCGCGTCATGTGTACGCATTTGGCGGAATGGGACGTTCCACCCCTGGTGCGGGGCTCGTTGACCACACCTCCGAAGATCACGAAAGCATCCTGTCCACCTGAATGGATCAGTCGTGAGGAGCCTCACATATCGCTGTTTCAGCTCGGATTTCGCCCTCGGTGTGAGTCAAGATCCCTGTCGACGACAAGCCCCCGCCGCCGCGGCGGGGCGGTCCGGGCGGACGCCGAGTCCTGCCGCTGTCCCGGACGTCTGGTCGACAGGAGTGGTTCGGCAGGAGTGGAGGACCCGATTTTGACGGGGCGTACGCGCTGTTTCGGCAGCGGAGCCGTCCCTTGGGGTGAAGCCGCGTCAGCGGCCGGGCATCTTCGCCAGCCCGAACCCGACAGGTCATCCTTCGCAGGCGGCTGACGAAGGGTTGCGCATGACCGCGCAGATGCACGTCCCGTCCCTGCTGTCCCGGGCCGGAGCCGTCTCGGCTCTCACCCTCGCCGCCGTCGGCGGCACGCTGCTCGCACCAGGAGCGGCGCCGGAGGCCCAGGCGGCCACCACGCACGCGAACAAGGCACTGAGCGTCGCCGCGTCCAAGAAGGGAGCCCCGTACCGGTACGGGAGCACCGGACCCTCCAGGTTCGACTGCTCCGGTCTGACGCTCTACGCGTACAAGAAGGCGGGCAAGTCGCTGCCACGCACCGCGCAGCAGCAGTACAACAAGACCCGGCACATCTCCGCCTCCGGCAGGCAGAAGGGGGACCTGGTCTTCTTCCACTCCGGCGGAAGGGTCTACCACGTGGGCATCTACGCCGGCAGCGGCAAGATCTGGCACTCGCCCAAGACGGGCTCCTGGGTGAAGCTCGACAAGATCTGGTCGTCGAAGGTCTACTACGGCCGCGTCCGGTGAGCCGACGGCGGTGGCGGCCGGTATCGCGTCGGGTGAGCCGACGACGATGAGAACCTGGCGCCTCGTCCGGTGAACCGACGGCGCCGGGAACCCGGCGCCGCGTCGGACGACCCGGCGGCGGTCGCGGTCGGTTCGTGAGGGGGGCGGTGGCGCCGCCGCGTCTCCTCTCCGGCCCTCGCGCGACCGCGCGGGTCCGAGAGCCGTCCGACACGCCCTGGACGCGCCCTGGGCGCTCCCTAACAGCTCGCCAAGGGTGCCGGGGTCCAGGGGAGGGTGATCCAGACCGTCTTGCCGCCGTCCGCGGTCGGGGTGACCGAGAGGCGGCCGCCCGCCTCCGCCGCGAGGACGCGGATGATGACCATGCCGCGGCCGTTGTCCTGCTGGACCGCCGCCGGGAGGCGGCGTGGCCGGCGGGGGTCGCTGTCGGTGACGCCGATGTGGAGCCGCTCCTCGCGCTCCAGACGGACGTCCACCGTGAAGGTGGGCGACTGGCCGAGGGTGTGCAGGACCGCGTTGGTGGTCAGCTCGGAGACGATCAGACGGATCGAGTCCGCGGTGTCCGCGGTGCCGTCCAGGCCCCAGTCGGTGAGGACGTCCGCGACGTACCGCCGGGCCGCGGGGACCGAGGCGGGGTCGCTCGGCAGCGTGACGGATGCTTCCTGGTGGTCTGCCATGGCGACGCTGTCCCTTTCCCGCCGGGGCGGCTGCCCCGGATCGCGCTTCGCGTCAGAGTGCCACCGATCGTGCCGCGCCGGGCCGCGTTCCGCCAAGATATGTCCCCATCTGTCGCCCGAAGCGGTGAACTCTGCTGCCGGGGAACGCTCTTGGGCCGCCGGACGCGATCACGACGGGCGAACGGCGGACGGGCGGCGGGCGGGCGGCGGGCGAGCGGTGGACGCCCGCCCGCCCTCACTCCCCCGGGACGGCGGGCGCGGTCGCCAGGATCGTCTCCACCGCCCGCTCGATCTGCGCGTCCGTCAGGTCGGCGCGCGCCGTGAGCCGCAGCCGTGAGATGCCGTCGGGCACGGACGGGGGCCGGAAGCAGCCGACGGCCAGGCCCTGTTCGCGGCAGTCCGCCGCCCAGCGCAGCGCCGCCTCGGGGGAGGGCGCGCGCACGGAGACGACGGCCGCGTCGGGCCGGGCCGCCGTGAGGCCCGCCCCGGTGAGCAGCCCGTGCAGCGTGGTGGCGACGGTACGGGCCCGCCCGGCGAGTTCCGGTTCCGCCACGAGCAGCCGGAGGCTCGCGAGCGCGCCGCCCGCGGCGGCCGGGGCGAGCCCGGTGTCGAAGATGAAGGTGCGGGCCGCGTTCACCAGGTGCTCGATCACCCGGGCCGGGCCGAGGACGGCACCGCCCTGGCTGCCGAGGGACTTGGAGAGGGTCAGCGTGGCGACGACGTCCTCGTCGCCCGCGAGCCCGGCCTCGTGGAGGGCGCCCCGGCCCCCTTCGCCGAGGACGCCGAGGCCGTGGGCGTCGTCCACCACGAGCCCGGCGCCGTGGGCGCGGCAGGCCGCGGCGAGCTCCGGCAGCGGGGCCTTGTCCCCGTCGACGGAGAAGACGGAGTCGCTGACGACCAGGGCCCGCCGCCCCGGGTGCGCGCCGAGGGTCTTGGCGACGGCCTCGGGGTCGGTGTGCGGGACGACGGCCGTCTCGGCGCGCGCGAGGCGGCAGCCGTCGACGATCGAGGCGTGGTTGGAGGCGTCGGAGACGATCAGGGCGTCCCGGCCGCCGAGCGCGGTGAGCGCGGCGAGGTTGGCGGTGTAGCCGGAGGAGAAGACGAGGGCCGCCTCGAAGCCGCAGAACTCGGCGAGTTCGCGCTCCAGGCGGGTGTGCAGCCGGGTGGTGCCGGTGACGAGCCGTGACCCCGTGGAGCCCGCACCCCAGCGCCTGGCGGCCTCGGCCGCCGCCTCGGTGACCTCCGGGCGCCGGGTGAGTCCGAGGTAGTCGTTGCTCGCCAGGTCGAGCAGCTCGGATTCGGCCGCCCGGGGCCGCAGCGTACGGACGAGACCGGCGTCCGCCCGGCGGCGCGCCTCGGCGTCGGTCCAGTCGAACGCGGTACGGCGCGGGCCCGCGGCCCGTGCGTCGTCGGCCTGTGGCATGCGGCGATCCTTTTGTAGGCAGCGCACAGACCCTAACCGGCCGGTGCCGAGGTCGGGATGTGGTCATCCACACACCTCTATCGGGGGCGTTTGTTCGGTTCCTCCTTGGCCCGGGGGTGGGCGGTAGGCGAGGATCAGCGCTTATGGACCTGCTGAACACGCTGGTGGAGAAGGGGCTGCGGCGCGAGCTGCCGACCCGTGAAGAAGCGCTCGCCGTCCTGGCGACCTCCGACGACGAACTGCTCGATGTGGTGGCGGCGGCCGGCAAGGTGCGCCGCCAGTGGTTCGGGCGCCGGGTGAAGCTCAACTACCTGGTGAACCTGAAGTCGGGGCTCTGCCCCGAGGACTGCTCGTACTGCTCCCAGCGGCTCGGCTCCAAGGCCGAGATCCTCAAGTACACCTGGCTGAAGCCGGACGAGGCGTCCCAGGCCGCCGCGGCGGGCGTCGCGGGCGGGGCCAAGCGGGTCTGCCTGGTGGCGAGCGGCCGCGGTCCGACGGACCGGGACGTCGAGCGGGTCGGCCGAACCATCGAGGCCATCAAGGAGCAGAACGAGGGCGTCGAGGTGTGCGCCTGCCTCGGTCTGCTCTCGGACGGTCAGGCGGAGCGGCTGCGGGACGCCGGCGCCGACGCGTACAACCACAACCTCAACACGTCCGAGGCGACGTACGGGGAGATCACCAAGACCCACACCTACGCGGACCGCGTGGACACCGTGCAGAAGGCGCACGCCGCCGGCCTCTCGGCCTGCTCGGGTCTGATCGCGGGCATGGGCGAGTCCGACGAGGACCTGGTCGACGTCGTGTACGCGCTGCGCGAGCTGGACTCGGACTCGGTGCCGGTCAACTTCCTCATCCCCTTCGAGGGCACCCCGCTCGCCAAGGAGTGGAACCTCACCCCCCAGCGCTGTCTGCGGATCCTGGCGATGGTGCGGTTCGTCTGCCCCGACGTCGAGGTCCGGATCGCGGGCGGCCGTGAGGTGCACCTGCGCTCGATGCAGCCGCTGGCGCTGAACATCGCGAACTCGATCTTCCTCGGCGACTACCTGACGAGCGAGGGCCAGGCCGGCCAGGCCGACCTGGACATGATCGCGGACGCGGGCTTCGAGGTGGAGGGCGCGGGCACGACCACGCTGCCGAAGCACCGCGCGGACGCGCTCGCGGCGACGGCCGGGGGATGCGGTTCCCAGGCGTCGGCGGGCTGCGGGTCGCACGACGCCGCGGAGGGCGCGGGCTGCGGCTCGCACTCCGGCGGCGGCTGCGGTCCCTGCGGCGCCTCCGCGGTGCCCGCGTCCGCCGAGGCACCGGAGGCCGAGGCCGGGGCGGAGGCCGGGGCCGCGCCGAACCAGGCCCGCACCGACCTGGTCGCGGTGCGGCGCCGGGGCGCCGGCACGGACCTCGCGCCGAACGCGTGACGGCCGTGCGCGACGACGAACTGATCGCCCTGGACCGGGCGCACGTCTGGCATCCGTACGGCCCCATGCCGGGACGGACGGACCCGCTGGTCGTGGAATCCGCGTCCGGTGTACGCCTCCGGCTCGCCACGCCCTCCGAGGGGCGGGCCGAGCTGATCGACGGCATGTCCTCCTGGTGGTCGGCGATCCACGGCTACAACCACCCCGTGCTCAACGAGGCGGTCCGCGGCCAGCTGGAGCGGATGAGCCACGTCATGTTCGGCGGGCTCACCCACGAGCCGGCCGTCCGGCTCGCCGCCCGGCTCGTCGAGATCACCCCCGGACCGCTGCGGCACGTCTTCCTCAGCGACTCGGGCTCCGTGTCCGTCGAGGTCGCGGTCAAGATGTGCCTGCAGTACTGGCGCTCCCTCGGCCGCCCCGAGAAGCGACGGCTGCTCACCTGGCGCGGCGGCTACCACGGGGACACCTGGCAGCCGATGTCCGTGTGCGACCCCGAGGGCGGGATGCACGAGCTGTGGACGGGCGTCCTCCAGCGGCAGGTGTTCGTGGACGCGCCGCCGGCCGGGTACGAGGAGTCGTACGCCGATCTCCTGCGGACCGAGATCGGGAAGCACGCGCACGAACTGGCCGCGGTGGTCGTGGAGCCGGTGGTGCAGGGCGCGGGCGGGATGCGCTTCCACGACCCGGAGTACCTGCGGGTGCTGCGTGAGGCCTGCGACGCGCACGACGTGCTGCTCGTCCTCGACGAGATCGCCACCGGCTTCGGGCGGACGGGCACGCTGTTCGCCGCCGACCAGGTGGGGATCTCCCCCGATGTGATGTGCGTGGGCAAGGCGCTGACCGGCGGCTACCTGTCGATGGCGGCGACGCTCTGCACGAGCCGGGTCGCGGACGGGATCTCGCAGGGCGAGGTCCCGGTGCTCGCGCACGGGCCGACGTTCATGGGCAACCCGCTGGCGTCGGCGGTGGCCCTGGCCTCGATCGACCTGCTGCTCTCCCAGGACTGGGAGGTCGAGGTCAAGCGGATCGAGGCCGGGCTGCGGGAGGGACTCGCCCCCGCGGCCGGCCTCCCGGGCGTGCGCGAGGTGCGGGTGCTCGGCGCGATCGGCGTCGTCCAGCTCGACCACCCGGTCGACATGGCGGCGGCGACGCGCGCGGCGGTCCGGGAGGGCGTGTGGCTGCGTCCGTTCCGGGACCTGATCTACACCATGCCGCCGTACGTGACGGGCGACGAGGACCTGGCCCGGATCTGCGCCGCGGTGCGCGCGGCGGCGGCAGCGGGATGACGGTGTGAACGGAAGGACTGGGGCAGCAGTGGGAATCGTCGTCGTCAGCGGTACGGGCACGGAGATCGGCAAGACGGTGGTGACCGCGGCGGTGGCCGCCGTGGCCACCGCCGCCGGCCGGTCGGTCGCCGTACTGAAGCCCGCTCAGACGGGTGTCGGACCGGACGAGCGCGGCGACGCGGACGAGGTCGTCCGGCTCTCGGGCGCCGTGGGCTCCGCCGAGCTGGGCCGCTTCCCCGAGCCGCTGGCTCCGGGTACGGCGGCCCGGCGGGCCGGGCTCGCCCCGGTCGGGCCCCGTCAGGTCGCCGAGGCCGCGCGGGAGCTGGCCGCTTCGCACGACCTGGTCCTGGTGGAGGGCGCGGGCGGGTTGCTCGTCCGCTTCGACGAGGAGGGCGGCACACTCGCGGACGCGGCCGCGCTGCTCGGCGCACCGGTCCTGGTGGTGACCCCGGCCGGTCTGGGGACGCTCAACTCGACGGCCCTGACGGCCGAAGCGCTGCGGGCGCGCGGGATCGAGCAGCTGGGTGTCGTGGTCGGCAGCTGGCCGGCCGAGCCGGACCTGGCGGCGCGCTGCAATCTGGCCGATCTGCCGGAGGCGGCGGGCGCGCCGCTCCTCGGAGCCGTACCGGAGGGGTCGGGGGCACTCGACCCGGCGGAGTTCCGGGCGGCGGCGGGCGGCTGGCTGGGGCCCGTCCTGGGCGGCACCTGGGACGCGGGGGCGTTCGGGGAGCGGTTCGCGCCGGGAGCCGTGGCCCTGGTGCCGTAATCCCTGGTGCGGTAGTCCCTGGTGCCGTGATCCCTGGCCTGGTGCCGTGATCCCTGGTCTGGTGCCGTAGTCCCCGGTGCGGTGACTCCGTAGGCTGGAGGCATGCGTGCTTCCGTGCAGGAGATCGTCCTCGACTGTGCCGATCCGGCCGCCCTCGTCCGCTTCTGGGCGGAGCTCCTCGGCGGTGCTCCGGTCGACCGGAGCGGCGACTGGTCGTACGTGGACCCGCCCGGCTTCGTCCGTCTTGCCTTCCAGCGGGTGCCGGAGGGCAAGACGGTGAAGAACCGGGTCCATCTCGACCTGGAGGTGGCGGATCCCGAGCGGGCCGCCGACGAGGCGCTGCCCCTGGGCGCGTCCCGGGTCGGCGGCCCGGTGAAGGACGAACAGGGCGCCTTCCAGGTGATGCGGGACCCGGAGGGCAACGAGTTCTGTTTCGTGACGGGCTGAGGCGGCTCCGATGACACCCCCGCGCCCGGTACGGCCAGGATCCCCGTCACCTCCCGTCCACCACCCGCTGTTCGCCCGGTTCTACGCCCGGTTCAGCGTGTCCGCCGACACCAGGGGCGGCCTCGGCGACCTGCGCGCGGAACTGCTCGCCGGGCTCTCCGGCCGGGTCATCGAGGTCGGGGCGGGAAACGGGCTGAACTTCGCGCACTACCCGGCCGGGGTCGTCGAGGTGGTGGCCGTCGAGCCGGAGGCCCGGCTGCGCCGGCTGGCCCAGGAGGGCGCGCGGCGGGCCGCCGTCCCGGTGACCGTGCTGCCGGACACGGCCGAGGCGCTGCCGTTCGAGGACGCCTCCTTCGACGCGGCGGTGGCCTCGCTCGTCCTGTGCACGGTACGGAACGTGCCGCAGGCCCTCGCGGAGCTGTACCGGGTCCTGCGTCCCGGCGGTGAACTCCGTTTCTTCGAGCACGGCGTGGCGGAGACGCCCGGCCTCGCGCGCGTGCAGCGGGGTCTCGACCGGACGGTCTGGCCGCTGCTCTTCGGCGGCTGCCACACCTCCCGCGACCCGCTCGCGGCCATCGAGGCGGCCGGTTTCGTCCTCGGGCCGTACCGCTCCTTCGACGTCCCGGAGAAGGGGCCGCGCCTGCCGTCGTCGCCCTGTGTGCTGGGAGCGGCCCGGCGGTAGGGGACGGCGTCGAGCGGTCCGGCGTCCGTGCCGGACGGCCCGGCGGTGGGGTACGGCGTCCGCGCCGAGCGGCCCCGTGTCCTCGCCGGACGACCCGGCGGTGGGGCCGCCGTCCCGCCGGTCGGAACTCCGTGGCCCCGGCCCGGCGCCTCATGGTGGGATCCGGTCATGACTGATCTTCGGATACGTGCCGCCACCCGCGACGACGTCGAGGCCGTCCTCGCCTTCTGGAGCGAGTCCGCCAAGGGGACGTCCGTCTCGGACGACGTGCCGGGGGTGACACGGCTCGTCGAGCGTGACCCCGAGGCGCTCATCCTCGCCGTGGCCGACGGGGTGATCGTGGGGTCCGTGATCGCCGGGTGGGACGGCTGGCGCGCCTCCCTGTACCGGCTCGCCGTGCTGCCCTCGCACCGCCGGCGGGGCATCTCCACCGCGCTCCTGCGGGCGGCCGAGGAACGTTTCCTCACGCTCGGCGGACGGCGTGCGGACGCCATGGTCCTGGAGGCGAACGGGACCGGGCAGCGGTTGTGGACGGCCGCCGGGTACGAGCGTGACGAGGGCTGGCGCCGGTGGGTGAAGCCGCTCGGGGGATGAGCCGCGGCAGGGCGGGCAAAGGATGACCAGGAGGGTGACCACCACCCTGCTTTGCCTGTCCTTTACCATGATTGCTCATCCCGACGACCGAAAGGTGTGAGCGTCCGCCCATGGGCGAGCCTCCCAGTAGCACTGGTTCCGACGACCCCCGCTTCGCCGAACGACATCGAGCGATCCTCTCCGCCCTGGCTGATCATGGGACGGAGGTGAACCGATGACCGAAGTGCTCCTGCTCCTCCTGGCGCTCCTCCTCTCCCTCGCGTGCGGCGCGTTCGTGGCGGCCGAGTTCTCGCTGACCACGGTCGAGCGCGGCGAGCTCGAAGCCGCCGCCGACCGCGGCGAGCGCGGGGCGCCCGGCGCGCTCAAGGCCGTCAAATCGCTGACGTTCCAGCTCTCCGGCGCCCAGCTGGGCATCACCGTCACCAACCTGGTGGTCGGCATGCTCGCCGAGCCCTCGATCGCCAAGCTGATCCGGGGCCCGGCCGAGGCCGTCGGCCTCTCCCCCACGGTCGCCTCCTCCGTGGCCCTCGTCCTGGGCACCGCCCTGTCGACCGTCGTCCTGATGGTCGTCGGCGAGCTGGTCCCCAAGAACTGGGCGATCTCCTCGCCGCTCGCCGTCGCGAAGGTGGTGGCCACCCCCCAGCGGATCTTCACCGCCGCCTTCAAGCCGCTGATCAGCCACCTCAACAACACCGCGAACCGGATCCTGCGCCGCCTGGGCATGGAGCCCACCGAGGAGCTGGCGTCCGCGCGCTCCCCGCAGGAGCTCGTGGCGCTCGCCCGGCACTCCGCGAAGGAGGGCGCCCTCGAGGCGGACACGGCCGAGCTGTTCGTCCGCACCCTCAACCTGTCGGAGCTGACCGCCGAGAACGTGATGACGCCCCGCGTCCAGGTCACCGCCCTCGACGTGCAGGCCACCGCCGAGGACGTCGCCAACGCGACCCGCGCGACCGGCCTGTCCCGCTTCCCCGTCTACCGGGGCAACCTCGACTCGGTCGTCGGCATCGCCCACATCAAGGACGTGCTCGCCATACCGGCCGCCGAACGCCCGCGCCGCCGGATCGGCGAGATGCTGCGCGAACCGCTCCTCGTCCCCGAGACGCTCACCGTGGACCGGCTGCTCGACCGGCTGTCCGGGAAACAGACGATGGCGGTCGTCATCGACGAGTACGGCGGTACGGCCGGGGTCGCCACCCTGGAGGACATCGTCGAGGAGGTCGTCGGCGAGGTCCGCGACGAGCACGACCCGCACGAGACGCCCGACCTGGCACGGGCCGGCGAGGACGCGGACGGGCGCGAGGTGTGGTCCGCCGACGGCGCGGCCCGTACGGACCAGGTGGGGGCCATCGGCCTGCGGCTTCCGGACGGCCCGTACGAGACGCTCGCGGGCGTCGTCGCGACGGAGCTGGGCCGCATCCCGGCCGTCGGCGACAGCGTGGAGCTGGACGGCTGGCGGCTCGACGTCGTGGACGCCTCGGGCCGGCGCGCCGCGCGGGTGCTGATGCACGCGCCCCTGGCGCACGCCACCGACGACGAGACCGGGGAGGCCGGCCGATGACCGCGATCCAGTTGCTGATCGGTCTGCTGACCCTGGTCGTCAACGCCTTCTTCGTCGGCGCCGAGTTCGCCCTGATCTCGGTCCGCCGCAGCCAGATCGAACCGCTGGCCGAGACCGGGGACCGGCGGGCCCGCAGCGTCATATGGGGCCTGGAGCACGTCTCCGCGCTGCTGGCAGCGGCGCAGCTCGGCATCACGCTCTGCACCCTGGTCCTCGGCATCGTCGCCGAGCCGGCCATCGCGCACCTGCTCGAACCGGTCTTCGACGCGGTCGGTGTGCCGCACGGTCTGGTCCACCCCATCTCGTTCGTGATCGCGCTGAGCGTGGCCACGTACCTGCACATGCTGCTCGGCGAGATGGTGCCGAAGAACATCGCGCTGGCCGAGCCGACGCGTACGGCGCTGCTCCTCGGGCCGCCCCTGGTGGCGCTCGCGCGGGCGCTGCGACCGGTGATCTTCGCGATCAACGCCTCTGCCAACGCCCTCCTCAAGCTGTTGCGGGTGGAGGTCAAGGACGAGGTCGCGGCGACCTTCTCGGACGACGAGCTGGCCCGTATGGTCACCGACGCGGGCGACGCGGGACTGCTCGACGACCGGGCCGCCGAGCGGCTGCACGACGCCCTGGTGCTGGGCCGGCGTCCCGTTCGGGACGTCGTGATGCCGGCGGAGAAGGTGGTGTACGCGCAGGTCGGCACCACTCCGGAGCAGCTTGAGGCACTGTCGGCGCGGACGGGCTTCTCGCGTTTTCCCGTGGTCGACACGGAGCGCCGGATCCTCGGCTATCTGCACGTCAAGGACGCCCTGGACGCCTCCCCGCGCGATCTGCCGTTCCCGGTGTCCGCGCTGCGGCCGATCGCCCGGGTCCGGGCGGCCACACCGCTGGACGACGTCCTGACCGCGATGCGCCGCAGCCGGACGCACCTGGCGGCCGTGCTCGACGAGGACGGCAAGCCGGCCGGGCTCGTGTCGATGGAGGACGTCCTGCGGAAGCTGGTCGGCCGCCCGGCGGCGCCGTAACGCCCACCGGTACGACAGGGGGGCTCCGGGTGTTCCGGGGCCCTCCCGCCGTGTTTCCCCCGGGCTCCCTCGGGCTCCCCTGACTCTGGGCCCTCCGGGGCTCTCTCCGGGGCAGCGCGTGCATACCGCGCGGTATGATCGCTCCGCCATGCAGATCAATGCCACATACAACAGTTTCGTCGCCCTCGGCGACAGTTTCACCGAGGGAATGTCGGACCTGAGGCCCGACGGGTCCTACCGGGGCTGGGCCGACCTCCTCGCGGACCGCCTGGCCGCCCGCGCCCCCGGCTTCCGGTACGCCAACCTCGCCGTGCGCGGCAAGCTCATCGGCCAGATCGTCGAGGAGCAGGTCGAGACGGCCGCCGCCATGAAGGCGGACGTCGTGACGCTCGTCGGCGGGCTCAACGACACCCTGCGGCCCAAGGTCGACATGGGGCGGGTCCGCGGACTCCTCACCGAGGCGGTCGAACGGCTCGCGCCCTCCTGCGGGCAGCTGGTCCTGATGCGCAGCCCCGGCCGGAACGGCCCCGTGATGGAACGCTTCCGCCCCCGCATGGAGGAGCTCTTCGCGCACGTCGACGAGCTCGCCGCCCGGCACGGAGCCCTCGTCGTCGACCTGTACGGGGCCCCGTCGCTCGGCGACCCCCGGCTCTGGGACGTGGACCGGCTCCATCTGACGGCCGACGGGCACCGACGGGTCGCCGAGGCCGTGTGGCAGGCGCTCGGCCTGGCACCCGAGGAGGACTGGCGCGCGCCGCTGGCCCCGACTCCCCCGCCCGGCTGGACGAGCCGCCGCGTCGCCGACGCCCGCTTCGCCAGGCAGCACCTGGGCCCGTGGATCGGACGGCGCCTGACCGGCCGCTCGTCGGGGGACGGCCGTGCGCCCAAGCGCCCGGAACTGCTGCCGTACGAGGGGCCGACGGGCCCTTGACCGCCCCGGGGCCCGCGCCCTCGGGCAACGCGAGCCGAGATCGGGGGCGGCCGGGGCGTACGCGAGCCGGGACCGGGATGCGGCCGAGGCATACGCGAGCCGGGACCGGGACACGCGGCCAGGACGTACGCGAGCTCGGGCCGGGGCGCGCGGCACGGCGCGCGTGAGCTGCGTCTCGTAGCAAGCTCCAGCTCGGGCCGTGGCGCTGGCCTGCAGAAACCGCCAGTAGAATCTGTCCACGTGACTGCTGTGACTGCGAAGCCCCGTATCCCCAACGTTCTGGCCGGCCGCTACGCCTCCGCGGAGCTCGCCGTCCTCTGGTCCCCCGAGCAGAAGGTGAAGCTGGAGCGTCAGCTGTGGCTCGCCGTGCTGCGTGCGCAGAAGGACCTCGGGATCGAGGTTCCCGAGGCGGCGCTCGCCGACTACGAGCGCGTGCTCGACCAGGTCGACCTCGGTTCCATCGCCGAGCGCGAGAAGGTCACCCGGCACGACGTGAAGGCCCGGATCGAGGAGTTCAACGCCCTCGCCGGCCACGAGCACGTCCACAAGGGCATGACCTCGCGCGACCTCACCGAGAACGTCGAGCAGCTGCAGATCCGGCTCTCCCTGGAGCTGATGCGGGACCGTACGGTCGCCGTCCTCGGCCGTCTCGGCAAGCTCTCCGCCGAGTACGCGGAGCTGGTCATGGCGGGTCGCTCGCACAACGTGGCCGCCCAGGCGACCACCCTCGGCAAGCGGTTCGCGACCGCGGCGGACGAGCTGCTCGTGGCGTACGCACGCCTGGAGGAGCTCCTCGGCCGCTACCCGCTGCGCGGCATCAAGGGACCGGTCGGCACCGCGCAGGACATGCTGGACCTGCTCGGCGGCGACGCCGGCAAGCTGGCCGACCTGGAGCAGCGGATCGCCGGTCACCTCGGCTTCGCGCACGCCTTCACCTCGGTCGGCCAGGTCTACCCGCGCTCGCTCGACTACGACGTGGTCACCTCGCTCGTGCAGCTGGCCGCCGCCCCGTCGTCGATCGCCAAGACGATCCGCCTGATGGCGGGCCACGAGCTGGTCACCGAGGGCTTCAAGCCGGGCCAGGTCGGCTCCTCGGCGATGCCGCACAAGATGAACACCCGCTCCTGCGAGCGCGTCAACGGCCTCATGGTCATCCTGCGCGGCTACGCGTCGATGACCGGCGAGCTGGCCGGCGACCAGTGGAACGAGGGCGACGTGTCCTGCTCCGTGGTCCGCCGGGTCGCGCTGCCCGACGCCTTCTTCGCCCTCGACGGCCTCTTGGAGACCTTCCTCACCGTGCTCGACGAGTTCGGCGCCTTCCCGGCCGTCGTCGCCCGCGAGCTCGACCGCTACCTGCCCTTCCTGGCGACCACCAAGGTCCTCATGGGCGCCGTGCGCGCCGGGGTGGGCCGCGAGGTCGCCCACGAGGCGATCAAGGAGAACGCCGTCGCCTCCGCCCTCGCCATGCGCGAGCAGGGTGCCGAGCGCAACGAGCTCCTCGACAAGCTGGCCGCCGACGAACGCATCCCGCTGGACCGGGCGCAGCTCGACGAGCTGATGGCGGACAAGCTGTCCTTCACCGGCGCCGCCGCCGACCAGGTCGCGTCCGTGGTCTCCCGTATCGAGGAGATCCTCAAGCAGCACCCGGAGGCCGCCGCCTACGCCCCGGGGGCGATCCTCTGACCGGGAAGCCCCGGTTCTCCGAGCAGGAGCTGGAGGCCGCTCGCGACCGCGTCGTTCCCGACGTGGTCGCGAGCGGCCTTTCCGTGCTCTTCTGCGGGATCAACCCGGGTCTGATGTCTGCGGCGACGGGCCACCACTTCGCCCGCCCCGGCAACCGGTTCTGGCCGGTGCTCCATCTGTCCGGGTTCACGCCGCGGCGGCTGCGGCCGGACGAGCAGGAGGAGCTCCTCTCGTACGGGCTCGGCATCACCAACGTGGTGGCGCGGGCGACCGCACGGGCCGACGAACTGAGCCGTGAGGAGTACCGCGAGGGCGGCCGGCTCCTCGTCGAGAAGGTGGAGCGGCTCGCGCCGCGCTGGCTCGCGGTCGTCGGCGTCACCGCGTACCGCACGGCCTTCGGCGAGCCGAAGGCCGTGATCGGGCCGCAGCAGCGCCTGATCGGGTCCAGCCGGGTCTGGGTGCTGCCCAACCCGAGCGGTCTGAACGCGCACTGGACGGCGACGACGATGGCCGAGGAGTACGCCCGTCTCCGGGAGGCGGCCGGGACTCCGTGACGGGAACTCCGTGCCGGGGGCTCCGGAACGGGACTCCGTGCCGGGGGCTCCGGAACGGGACTCCGTGACGGACTCCTCCGCTCTCCGCCGTGCCGCGGTCACGGGTCCGGTGAAGCGGCCTCCACCGGTGATCGGCGTTCGGCGGTCGGCGTTCGGCAGCTGGCGTTCCGTCAGGAGGCGGCGGAGAGCGGGGAGGCCCACCGCGGGGGCGGCACTCGCCGCGGCCGGACCCATTGAGTACCATCCGCCGAAGAGGTGCACGAGCTGGAAGGACACACTGTGGGGCGGCTGACCGGCGGGGATCCGTCCCTGCTGCGGCGGATCAACTCCGCGGTGGTACTCCATGCGCTGCGGGGCGCCGAAGCGCCCACGCTCACGGATCTGACCCGGATCACGGGCCTCTCCCGGCCCACGGTCGAAGGGGTCGTCGAAGGCCTCATGGAGGGCGGTCTCGTCGTCGAGGCGGCGCCCGAGGAGGGCGAGGCCCGGCGACAGGGGCGTCCGGCACGGAGGTTCCGCTTCCGCGCGGAGGCCGGTCACCTGCTCGGCATCGAGATCGGCCCGCACCGCGTGGCCGCGCTGCTCTCCGGTCTGGACGGGCGGATCATCGGCGCCGGATCGCGCGAGGTGTCGGAGACCGCGCCCGAGGACGAGCGTCTCGACCGGGTGCGCGCGGTCGTGGCCGACGTGCTGCGCAGGGCCGGGGTCGCCCGGTCCAATCTGCGGGCGGTCGGCGTCGGCACCCCCGGCATCGTGGAGGCCGACGGGACCGTCCGCCTCGGCACGGCCCTGCCCGGCTGGACGGGCCTCGCGCTCGGCGAGCGGCTGCGACGCTCCTTCAAGTGCCCTGTCATCGTGGAGAACGACGCGAACGCGGCGGCCGTCGCCGAGCACTGGAAGGGCGCGGCGACCGACTCCGACGACATCGTCTTCGTCCTGGCCGGGCTGAGCCCGGGGGCCGGTTCGCTGATCGGCGGCCGGCTGCACCGGGGGTTCGGCGGCGCGGCCGGGGAGATCGGCGCGCTGCACCTGCTCGGCCGGGGCGTCACCCCCGAGCATCTGCTCTCGACCACGGACGAGCCGCTGCACCCGCTGGACGAGCAGGCGGTCGCCGAGGTGTTCGCGCTGGCCCGCAAGGGCGACGCGCGCGCGGAGGCGGCGGTCGAGCGGTTCATCCAGCGGCTGGTGCACGACGTGGCGGCGCTGGTCCTCGCGATCGACCCGGAACTGGTGGTCGTCGGCGGCTGGGCGGCCGGCCTGGACGGCGTACTGCAGCCGCTCCGGGACGAGCTCGCTCGGTTCTGCCTGCGGCCGCCGCGGGTGGTGCTGTCCCTGCTGGGCGAGGCCGCGGTGGGCACGGGGGCGCTGCGGCTGGCCCTCGACCACGTCGAGGAGCAGCTGTTCGCGGTCGAGGGCACGGTGACGGCCCGCCGCTAGGAAGTTCCTTGCGGCGGGCCGGTGGCGCTGGACGTGGGGTGCTTCGGGCGCGGGGCGTCGCGACGTGCGGTGCTACGAGGCCATGACCAGGTCGACGGAGTCGCCGAAGGTCAGACGGCAGGTGTCGGCCCGGTAGGTGGCCACGGAGACGGCGGCGGTACGCCCTCCGGAGAGGTAGCGGGTCGTCACGACGAGGACGGGCGCGCCCGGCAGCCGGTCGAGTTCCTTGGCGTCGTCGGCGCGGGCGGAGCCGAGCTCGACGGAGCGGTCCTGGCCGTCGAGGGCGAGGTGCTGGAGTTCCCGCAGCACCACGCGGGCGCGGGCCGGGCCGGCGGGCGCGTCGATGGTGCTGAGACCCGGGACGGAGCCGGCGGGCACGTACAGCAGCTCGGCGGCGACGGGCTGGCCCTGGCTGACGCGGAGGCGGCGGACGATGTGCACCCGCTCCTCCGTGCCGCTCTCCAGGACGCGCGCGACGGCGGCGGGTGCCACGTCGGAGGCGGAGTCCAGGGACTGCCAGGCCTCGTCGCCGACGCCCGGCCAGGCGTGCTGGGTGGTGGAGACGTCGACGCCGACGCGCGGCGGGGCGACCGTGGTGCCGACGCCGCGGCGGCGCTGCAGCCGGCCTTCCAGCTCCAGCTGCTCCAGGGCCTGCCGGAGCGTGGCGCGGGCGACGCCGAAGCGTGCCGCGAGCTCGCGCTCGTTGGGAAGGATCTCCCCGACCGCGAAGTCCGAGTCGAGCGCTTCGCCGATGACTGTCTTGAGGTGCTGGTACTTCGGTTCCGCGACCGATGCCAGCTGCGTGGTCCCCACCCTGATCCTCCGCAATTCGCCGTGTCCCGCGGCGTTTCCGCGCCCTTGTTTATTAAAGGTTCCTGCACTAACTCTGCGACCATAAGGCGAGCCACCCCCTTGGTCAAGACCAATCCTCCGCCGAACGCCCCCGAATGTGCCCCTCTGACCTAGATCGTTCACAGGACGTTCGCGCCCTCGTGAGCCCCGCGCAGCAAAAGGCCCCGCCTCCCTGGAGGGAAGGCGGGGCGAGTTCCGGCCGCTTGGCGTGATCCGGAGGTGTTCGGGTCGGTGCCGGGACTCAGGGTGCGGCGGGAGCGGCGAAGCCCTGGAGCTTGTCGGGGTTGCGGATGATGTAGACGCACTGGACGCGCCCGTCGCGCACCTCGATCTGGAGCAGGCTGTCGGGCCGCCCCTCGGCGAGGACGAGGACGGCGGGAGCGCCGTTGACCTCGATGACGCGCATCTCGTACAGGGCGTCCGCTCCCTTGGAGGTGGCGGCGAGGAAGCGTCCGACCTTGTCGGCGCTCTCGATGATCCGCCGCGGCGTCCTGGCCTTGCCTCCGCTGTCGCCGACGAGGCGCGCGTCCGGGGCGAGCAGGGCGAGCAGCCCGCCGAGGTCGCCGCCCGCCGCGGCGGAGAGGAAACGCTCGGTGAGGTCGCGGCGCTCGACCGGGTCGACGTCGTAGCGCGGCCTGCCCTCGTCGACATGGCGCCTGGCGCGTCCGGCGAGCTGGCGTACGGCCGCCTCGGAGCGGTCGAGGGCGGCCGCGATCTCCCCGTACGGGAAGCCGAAGGCCTCGCGCAGCACGAAGACGGCCCGCTCCAGCGGGGAGAGGGATTCGAGGACGACGAGGACGGCGAGCGAGACGGAGTCGGCGAGCAGGGCGCGCTCGGCGGTGTCGGGGGCGGCCGGGCCGAAGTCGGTGACGACGGGCTCGGGGAGCCACGGGCCGACGTAGGCCTCGCGGCGCGCCTGGGCCTGGCGGAGCCGGTCGATGGCGAGCCGCGTGGTGATCCGTACGAGGAAGGCGCGGGGTTCGCGGACGGCCGCCCGGTCCTCGGCGGTCCAGCGCAGCCAGGCCTCCTGGACGACGTCCTCGGCGTCGGCGGCGCGGCCGAGCATCCGGTAGGCGACGCCGAGGAGCATCGGGCGGTGCTCCTCGAAGAGTTCGGTCAGGGTGTCGGTCGGAATGCCGGCGGGGCTGTCGGTGGTCGGGATGTCGGTGGGCACCCGTCCATCCCAGCCCACCGTCGGCACTCTGTCCAGTTTCGGACAGGGTTTCGGGCGGGGTTCGAGCGGGGTTTCGGGCGAGGTCTTGAACTCCAGGCTACCGATGGGTAATTCTCACTGACGGGACGTCTGACAAGCTTCAGGACTGGAGTCCGCATGCCCGCACGGATCATGTTCACGATCGAGACCCCGGCGGGTCCCCGCGCGACGTCCCTGACGTACGAACGCCGGGGCTCGGGCGAACCGTTGCTGCTCCTGCACGGCATCGGGCATCACTGGCAGGCCTGGGAACCGGTCCTCGACATCCTGGCCGCCGAGCGGGACGTGATCGCGGTCGACCTGCCCGGCTTCGGCGCCTCCGACGAGCTGCCCGACGGCTGCCCCTACGACCTCGCCACCGTCGTCGCCGCGCTCGGCGGCTTCTGCGCGGCCCTCGGCGTCGAACGGCCGCACGTGGCGGGGAACTCGCTCGGCGGGCTGCTCGCCCTGGAGCTCGGCCGGGAGAAGCGGGTGCGCTCGGTCACCGCGCTCTCCCCCGCCGGATTCTGGTCGGAGGGCGAGCGGCGGTACGCCTTCACGACGCTCCGGGCGATGCGGGGCGCGGCCCGGTCGATGCCCGTCCCGCTGATCGAGCGCCTCTCCCGTACGTCCGCCGGGCGCACCGTGCTCACCAGCAGCATCTACGCGCGCCCCGGGCGCCGTTCACCCGAGGCGGTCCGCGCCGAGACGCTCGCGCTGCGCGGCGCCACCGGCTTCCGGCAGACCCTGGCGGCCGGCGGGGCCGTACGCTTCCGCGACGACGTCCCCGAGGTGCCCGTCACCGTCGCCTGGGGCACCCGTGACCGGCTGCTCCTTCCCCGCCAGGGCGTCCGCGCCAAGCACACCCTGCCCGGCGCGCGGCTCGTCCGGCTGCCCGGCTGCGGCCACGTACCGATGAGCGACGACCCGGCTCTCGTCGCGCGCGTCGTCCTGGACGGAAGCCGCTGAGGTCCGGCGCCGCGTCCGCGCGAACAGGCCGGTGCCCACGGCGGCGCCGGCGCCCACGAGCAGCCCGCCGGCCGCCTGCGGGAGGCCGAAGGCGGCGTCCGCGACCAGCGCGGCGCTCAGCGCGGCGGCGACCGGGATCGCACCGGTGAAGAGGGTGGCGCGCTCCATGCCGACCCGCTGGACACCCATGTAGAAGAGGACGAAGCCGACCACGGTGGCCAGCGCCGCCTGCCAGATCAGGGCACCGGTCTCCACCACCGTCGGCAGGCGTACGAACGCGGACCCGTCCACCACCAGGCCCACGAGCGTCGCCTCGACCGCGCCGACCCCGCAGACGGCGGCCGTGAGGAGTTTCGGCCCGAGCAGCCGGAGCACCGGGACGGCGAGGACCGTGAACCCCACCTCGCCCGCGAGGGCCGCCACCGACCAGCCGATCCCGGCCAGGTCCGTCCGCCCCCAGCCCTGCACGGTGAAGGCGCCGGCGGCGACGAGCAGCGCCCCGTACAGCACGGCGGGGGCGGGCCTGCGGCCCTCGGCCAGCGGGACCAGGACGGCGACGACGACCGGGGCGCAGCCGACCAGGACACCGGGCACGGCAGGCTCGGCCGTCCGCTCGGCGGCGAGGACCGCCAGGTTGAAGCCGACCATGCCGACGCCCGCGAGGGCGGCGAGCCTCAGCCAGTGACGGGTGGTCAGGGTCCCCAGCGGGGCGAGTCCGCCGCGGCCGAGGAGCGGGAGCAGCAGCAGGCAGGCGGCTCCGTAGCGGAGCGCCTGACCGCCCGCGTACGGATAGGCGCCGAGCAGGCTGTTGGCGGTGAAGGAGGCACCGACGAGGGCGTAGGCGAGGGTCACCAGGAGGACCCCGCGCAGGGCGTTCGCGTTCATGGCTCCGACGCTAGGCAGCCGGGCGGCCCCTGTTGAGGTCCACTTTCCTCGCGTCATCGGGGACCACTTCGGGGCGGGGAAAACCCCGTGCGCGTCGGCGGCCCGCCGGTCAGACTCCCGCCATGACCAGAACCATCACCCGGATCAATCCCGACCCCTTGCACCCGACGCCCGGATACCACCACGTCACCGTGGTGGAGGCCGGCCGCACCGCCTACCTGGCGGGGCAGTGCCCGCTCGACCGGACCGGTTCCCTCGTCGGCCCCGGGTCGCTCGAGGCACAGGTCGACCAGGTCGTCGAGAACGCTCTCGCCGCCCTGACCGCGGTGGACGCGGAGCCGCAGCACGTGGTCCGCTCCGTGATCTACGTGCGGAGCGAGGACAGGGACGCCCTGGCGACCGCGTGGCGCCGGCTCACCGGATCCGGCCTCGGCCCTGCGTTCACCACCGCGAGTACGCTCCTGGGCGTCGCGCAGCTCGGCTACCCGGGTCAGCTCATCGAGGTGGACCTCACGGTGGCCCTGCCCGACTGAAGGGGGCACAGAGGATGAGGACCCACGGACAGGCGGCCTGGGAGCTGCTCCTGCCGTCCGTCGACGCACCGGCGCGGCAGCGGGGGCGGGCCCTGCAGGAGGCGCTGCGCGAGGCGGTGCGCTCGGGGAGGCTCGCGGCCGGGACCCGGCTGCCGTCGACGCGCGAGCTCGCGGCCGACCTGGGCGTCTCGCGGGGTCTCGTCACCGAGGCGTACGAGCAGCTCACCGCCGAGGGGTATCTGCGCAGCGGCCGGGGTGCGGGCACCTGGGTCGGTGAGGCGGCCAGGGCCCGGCGGGCGGATCCCTCCGGGGCGGTGGGCGGACGTCACGGGTCCGGGAGGGACGGCGGTACGCCGGTGCGCGGCGCCCTCGACCGGACCCCGGGGACGTCCCGTGTCCTGGTGGACTTCCGCCCCGGGACCCCCGATCTGTCGCTCTTCCCGAGGACCGCGTGGGCGGCGGCCCAGCGCGCCGTGCTCGCGCGGCTCCCCCATCCGGCGCTCGGATATCCGGATCCGCGCGGGCTGCCCGCGCTGCGGGAGGCATTGGCCGGGATGTTGGCCAGGCGCCGGGGCGTCGTGGCCGATCCCGAGCGGCTCGTGGTCTGCTCGGGCGTGGCGCAGGCGTCGACGCTGCTCGGCTTCGTCCTGCGGGCACGGGGGCTCGACGCGGTCGGCATCGAGGATCCCGGCAGCCCCGAGCACGGACGGCTGTTCGCCTCGACCGGTCTGGACACGGTGTGGCTGCCCCTGGACGAGGAAGGGCTGCGGACCGGACCGCTGGCCGCCGCGGGCGTGCGGGCCGTGGTCGTGACGCCCTCGCACCAGTTCCCCTCCGGGATCAGCTGGTCGGCCGAGCGCCGTGCCGAACTCCTCGACTGGGCGCGGACGGTGGACGGGTACGTCCTGGAGGACGACTACGACGGCGACTTCCGGTACGACAGGGCGCCCGTCGGCGCTCTCCAGGGTCTCGATCCGGAGCGGGTCGTCTACGCGGGCTCCGTCAGCAAGTCGCTGGCGCCGGGGCTGCGGCTCGGCTGGACGCTCGTCCCCGAGGCGCTGCTCGACGAGGTCGTCGAGCGCAAGCGGACGATGGACCTCGGCAACCCCGTGCTCGACCAGGCGGTGCTCGCGGAGTTCGTGACGCGGGGCGGGTACGACCGGCAGCTGCGCCGCTGCCAACGCGCCTACCGGGAGCGGAGGGACGCCCTGCTCGCCGCGCTCGCCGAGCGGCTGCCGGGCACCCGGGTGAGCGGCATCGCGGCCGGACTGCACGTCATCGCGCGCGTACCGGGGGAATTCGGGCCGCCGGAACGGTTCCTGGCGCGGGCGGCGGAGGCCGGGGTGGCGCTGCGGTCGCTGGAGGAGTACGGCACGGCACGGCACGCCGACGGGGACGTACGGCTCGTCATCGGGTACGCGCACCTGGCGCCGTCGGCGGTGGCGACCGGGATACGGCTGGTGGCGGAGGCGGTCGGGCGGGGCTGAGGCCCGATGACCGGTTCAGTCGGGGTTCGCGCGCGTGGGCCCGTTCAGGCGGGTTCACGCGCGCGGCTCCGCTCGGGTCGGCTCGCGCGCGTGGCTCCGGTCGGACGGGTTGACGCACGTGGCTCCGGTCGGTCGGCTCGCGCGCGTGGTTCTGTTCACGCGGGGTTCGTGTGGGCGCCGTTCCCGGCCGTTAGGCATGGGGCGACGCACCGCCCCCGCCCGGACACCGCCTCGGAGGCCCTTCCATGTCCCAGCCCGTACCCGCCCCTTCCCCCTCCCCCGCCCGCCGCGCCGTACTGCGCGGCTCACTGGCCGCTTCGGCGGCGCTCGCCGTCGGCGGCGCCGGTCTCGCGGCGCCGGCGTTCGCGCTGTCGGGCCGGCCCCGCGCCGGGTGGGGCGTCCAGACGGGCGACGTCACGGCCTCCTCCGGTCTGGTGTGGGTGCGCTCGGACCGTCCGGCGCGGATGCTGGTCGAGACCTCGGCGAGCGAGTCGTTCCGTCGGGTACGCCGCCACCGGGGGCCGCTGATCGGCTCGGGCACGGACTTCACCGGCACCACGGCCCTGCGCGGTCTGCCCGCGGGCGAACAGATCCACTACCGGGTCACCCTCGCCGACCCGGACGATCCGCGCCGTACGGGCGAGCCGGTCGTCGGTACCTTCCGTACGGCCCCGGACCGGCGCCGCGACGGGGTCCGCTTCCTGTGGTCGGGGGACATCGCGGGGCAGGGCTGGGGCATCAACCCGGACATCGGGGGCTTTCGCGCGTACGAGGAGATGCGCCGTCTCGACCCGGACTTCTTCCTGTGCAGCGGCGACTCCGTCTACGCGGACGGGGTGATCCGGCCGAGCGTGACGCTGCCCGACGGACGGATCTGGCGGAACGTCACGACGCCGGAGAAGTCCAAGGTCGCCGAGACGCTGGACGAGTACCGGGGCAACTTCCGCTACAACCTGCTCGACCACAACGTCCGCGCGTTCAACGCGCAGGTGCCGTCGGTGGTGCAGTGGGACGACCACGAGGTGCGCAACAACTGGTACCCGGGCCAGATCCTGGACGACGCGCGCTACACCGAGAAGGACGTGGACGTCCTGGCCGCCCGCGCCCTGCGCGCCTTCGGCGAGTACACGCCGGTCTCCACGCTCCACGCGCGCGCGGGGCGGGACCGCCGGATGCACCGGGTGGTGCGGTACGGGCCGCTGCTCGACGTGTTCGTGCTCGACATGCGCTCGTACCGGAACGCCAACTCCCCGGGCCGCCAGGCCGACGACACCACCGGCATCCTCGGCGCCGAGCAGCTGGCCTGGCTCAAGCGGGAGCTCGCCGCCTCCACCGCCGTGTGGAAGGTGCTCGCGGCGGACATGCCGCTCGGCCTGGTCGTACCGGACGGCTCGGCGGACTTCGAGGCGATCGCGCAGGGCGATCCGGGCGCGCCGCTCGGCCGTGAGCTCCAGATCGCGGAGCTGCTGCGGTTCGTCAAGCACCGCCGGATCACCGGCACGCTGTGGCTGACCGCGGACGTGCACTACACCTCGGCGCAGCACTACGCGCCGGAGCGGGCGGCCTTCCGGGACTTCGCGCCGTTCTGGGAGTTCGTGTCCGGGCCGCTGGCGGCGGGCGGGTTCCCGGCGAACGCCCTCGACGCGACCTTCGGTCCCGAGCGGGTGTTCGTCCGGGCGCCGGAGCGGGCCAACGTCTCGCCGATGGAGAGCCCGCAGTACTTCGGGGAGGTCGACATCGACGGGGACGGCGGGGAACTGATTGTACGGCTGCGCGCCGAGGGCGGGACCGTGCTGTTCGAGAAGGTGCTGCGGCCGGGGCTCGTGGGGCAGTAGCGCGGGGCCGGGCGCGCCGGCGGTCGCACCCCGTCGGGACCGGGCGCGTGGGACGGTCACCTTCTGTCCGGGCCTGACGCGCCGGGCGGTCCTGCCCCGTCGGGGCCGTCGCGGCGTCCTGCCCCGGTGATTGTCAGTGCCGGGACCTACCGTCGTACCCATGACGCGATCCGTACAGGCGCTCGCCTACGTCCGCCCGTCCGCGCTGGAGTCCACGGGCTCCGGCCGGCTGCTCGGGCTCGAGACGGCGGGGGGTCTCACGCCCCGGGGGGCCGAGGCCCATCCCCGCTTCTTCTCCGGGTTCCTGGCCTCTCCGCAGGTCGCCGCCCGTGGGCTGCTCGCGGTCGCCGACGTGGCCGCGGCCCGGTACGACCAGCGGATGCGGCCCGGGTCGCTGGATCCGGTGGTGACGGGGAACGGGGACCGGCTGCGGTTCGAGTCCTTCTCCGGCTGCGGCGGGGTGTACGCGCGCCTGGACGTGCTCGACGAGGGGCTCGGCGGTGCGGAGACGGGGCACGGCACCACCAATGTCGACGTCAACGATCCGCTGCGGCAGGCGCTGTCGCGGATGACCGGGGACGATCCGCTGCATCTGCGGGTGGGCCCCGAGGAGATGGCGGTGACCACGCTCGCGGGGGCGGTCGTGGAGAAGAAGGTCCCGCTGCCGGACCGCTGGCTGCGGGGCTTCGCGGAGGCGCAGGTCGTCTCGGCCCGGTTCGATCTGCGGGCCGAGCTGAGCGGGGCGGAGGCCGTCCGCTTCCTCCGGTCCCTGCCCCGGGGGCGGGCTCGCGGGCGAGGTCCGCTGTGGATCACGCAGTCCGGCCGGGCACTGCGTCCGACGACCCGGCCGGGCAGCGGCGGGGTGTGCCTGCCGGGTCCCGACCGCCTTGCCGCCCTTGAGCGGGTGCTGCGGCACGCGACGGGGCTGCGGGTCTACGGGCCGCCGGTGCCGGACGGCACCCCGGCCACGGCGAGCGCCTGGGAGGTGGCCCTGCCGGGCATGCGGCTCACCCTGACGCTGTCGCCGGACCCCGCGCGGGGCTTCTCGGGCGAGGGCGGGGTCCTGGAGGCGCTCGCGACGGAGGAGGCCGCGCAGGACGCCGAGCTGGTCGCGGTCCTGCTGGCCTGGGAGCCCAGGATCGACCCGGCGGAGCTCGCGGCGCAGGCCGGGCTCACGGCCGACCGGGTGCGCGCGGCCCTGACCCGGCTCGGCACGGCGGGCCGGGTGGGGTACGACGTGGCGGACGCGGCCTACTTCCACCGGGAGCTGCCGTACGACGCGGACCGGGCGGAGCGGCACAATCCGCGGCTGGTGAGCGCGTGCCGGCTGGTCGCGGACGGCGCGGTGGAGCTCGAGGGGGACCTGGCCACGGTGGCCTCGGGGGAACGGCGTTACCGGGTGCGGGAGTCGGACGGGGCGCTCAGCTGCACCTGCCGGTGGTGGGCGGACCATCGGGGTCGGCGGGGCCCGTGCAAGCACGCGCTCGCGGTGCGGATGGTACGGCGGAGCACGACGGTCACCGCCGGGGCCGGGCGATGACGGGGCCCCGGCCGGAACGGCGGGGGGAGGAGACCACCATGGGGGACGGCGTGGAGAACGGGACGGGGAAGGGCGTGGGGATCGATATGGGCGACGGCGAGGTCGGCGTGACGGACGACGGCGGGGCGGGCACGGCAGACGTGACGGGCGTGACGGGTGACGGCGAGGAGGTCGGCGAGGGGGGCGGCGCGGCAGAGGGTCCTGGCGGCGGCTTGGGGGCCGGGCCCGGGGTCGAGAAGCTGCTCGCGGCGGTACGCGCGGGCGTGGCCGCCGACGTGCCGGTGCTGCTCGAACCGCTGGACGCCGCCGAGCGCAAGGCCGCCCTCGCGCGACTGAAGGTGCTGCGTGCCGAGGTGCGCGCCGGGCAGTGGGCGACGCCTCCGTACCTGGCGAACCGCATCCGCAGCGCGCTGTACGTGGCGGGCGCGGGCTGTCTGACGGGGGTCGCGGCGACCGCGAGCTGGCTCGGCGCGCGCGATCTGCTGATGTGGGACACGGACGGGCCGCTGGCTCTCGCGGCGCTCGGCGAGCGCGATCCGGAGTGGGCGGCGGACCTGGCGGGGCGCCTGGCCAAGCGGCAGGCCGTGGCGGAGAACAGCTATTCGCTGCTCCACGGGCTCGTGGTCCGCTCCGGGTACACCGTGGCCCCGACGGACGGCTACGTCACCGGCTGGGTCTGGCACATCACCGACGACCGGCTCGTGGAGCGGCTCCGGGAGGATCCCCAGACGCCCACCCTGGTGGCCCACGCGCTCGCGATGGCCGAGCCTCCCGAACGGTTCACGCGGACGCTCCGTCCCGGCTCGCCGAGGCACTGGCCCACGGCGCTGCGGACGCTCGTCGCGGAGGGCCTCCTGGACCGGTCTCAGGTCCTGGACCTGTGCGTCTCCCGGCTGCTGCGCGGCGGGCCCATCCGGAACCTGCGCTTCCCGCTGGAGATGGTGCGGCTGCTCGAACCGGACGCGGACGAGCTGCGGGAGCGGATCCCCGACTGGGTCGGGATCGCGTCCGACGCGCCGTCGCTCGTCGCCGGGTACGCCCAGGACGTCCTGACGGAGCTCGCCTCGGCGGGGAAGCTGCCGGTCGGAGCGCTCGCCGAGATGACGGCCGGGGTCCTCTTCCGTACCGAGAAGAAGCTGGTACGGGCCCAGTTGGCGCTGGTCGGCAAGGCGCTGGCGCGGGATCCCGGCGCGGCGGGCGAGCTGCTGCCCGCCGTGACGGAGGCCTTCGGGAACGAGGACACCAGCGTCCAGGAACGGGCTCTCAAGCTGGTGGGCCGTCATCTGGCGGCGGTGGAGCCCGAGGTGCGGCGTGAACTGGCCGAGGCCGCCGGGCTGCTGAGCCCGACGCACCGGCAGGCCGCCGAGGCGCTGTTCGGCGACGCCCTGGAGGAGCCGGCCGGGGCGCCGTACGAGGAGATCCTGCCGCCGGTGCCCGAGCGGCTGCTCGTCGCGCCCCCGTCGTCGACGGTCGAGGCGCTGGTGGCGGAGCTGGTGGCGAAGGGGCTCTCCGAGGAGCCCGTGGCGTTCGAGCGGGCGCTCGACGGGCTTGTGCGGCTCGCGCACCGGGACCGGGCGGCCGTGGTGGAGGCGATACGGGAGGCCTTCCCCCGGACGGAGTGGCGGGAGCCCTACTACTTCACCTACCACACCCACGGGATCGAGGTGGTGCTCGCGGGGCTGCTCGGTCTGCTCGACCGGGCGCGGGTGGAGCTCGGCCGGACGCGGGGGAACGGCTCCGACTCCTGTTTCCACGAGGCGCTTTCGGGCGTCCTCGAGGCCCGGCTGTGGGAGGCGGCCGATCTGGTCGGCACGGGCGCGCTGCCGTTCCTCCTCGCCACTCCGACCTGGCACACCGGCGGGATCGACCCGCTGGTCCTGGTGGAGCGGCTGCGGGCCTACCGGGACGCGGGCGCGGAGCCCGCTCCGGCCGATCTCGCCCAGGCCCTGCTCCGGGTCCTGAGGACCGATGTGTCGGCGGGGCGGGCGGTCGAGGAGGCGGCGGCGCTCGGCACGTCGGCCGGCCACCGGCTCGCCGTGTGGCTGCGGGAGGAGGACCCCGTGGCGGCGTCCGTGCGGTTCCTCGACCGGGGCGATGACCGGTCCTCGATGAAGTGGTGGCTGATCGACCGGCTCGTGGTCGACGTCGCCGACCGCCCGGCGGTGCGGGAGGAGTTCCCGCCCGCCTTCCGGTGGCTGGGCGGCGCGTTGGAGGCGACGCCGCGCCGCTGCCACCACTGGGTGGACAGCCGCGCGCAGTGGGCCATGGTCCTGCCGGCCGACCGCGAGGTCCTCGCGGCCTGTCTCCTGCCGAGCCTGGCGTGGGGTGTCGACGGGGACTCGCGCGGGGTGACCGAGCCTCTGACGGCGCTGGCCGAAGCGGAGGGGCCGGTCGGCCGGGCGGTCCAGCTGACCCTGGCGTTCGGGCTCGGCTGTGCGGACGCCGACGACCGGCTGCGCGCGGTGGACGCCCTGCTCGTGCTGGCCGCGCGGGGCGAGCTGGACGCCCCGCGGGTCGGCACCGAGCTGGCGTGGCTGGTCGCGGAGGGTTCGGCCAAGCCGAACCGGCTGGCGGACGCGGCCCGGACGGCTGCGGCCGGCGGGGCGTACGGGACAGTGTGGGCGGTCCTGTCGGCGATGCTGCCGGACCCGCTCACCGCCGCCAAGCCGGTGCGGGGGCTCGGTGAGGTGCTGGCGGTCGCGGCCGACTGCGTGGAGCGGTGCGGGGCGGGCGGCGTACCGGCGGGGCTCGGCGAGCTGGCGGCGCGGGGCGGTTCCACACAGCTCGCCACCCAGGCGAAGCGCCTGCTGAACGCACTGCGTCAGGGGACCGGTCGGAGCCTGACAGAAACGGTCCGAACCGCTCTTTAAGCCGCCAGATGGGCGCTTAACCCGTCAGTCACAAAGCGTTCGTGATCACGCAACACCACTGGGTCACAGTGAGGTCATGACCGATGTGACGTCTTCGAAGAGCGCCCGCCGCCCGCACCACTGGCGGCACGACCTGATCGAGCTCGCCGCCCTGTTCACCGCCGTGGTGGTGGCCGACACGATCGCCAAGACCATCGCCAAGGGGCCCGACGGCCACTACCTGCTGGTCTTCTCGGCGATCGCGCTGGTCGCCACCGCCGCCTTCCACACCTGGTGGGCGCGGAGGCACAGTCATGCGAGCCATGCCCCGCCCGCCGGTCACACCGGCGGGCACTCCACCGTGACCCGCCCGGCCGAGGCGGCCCCCGCCGCCGGGACACGGGAGGACGCGGAGGAGTCCGGGGTGCCCGTCGAGACCGCACTGTGGCGGATGCGCACCACCGTCGCCGACACCCCGGGCAGCCTCGCCGCCCTGTGCACGGTCCTCGCCCGCCTGGGCGTGGACATCCTCACCCTCCAGACGCATCCGCTCGCCGACGGCACGGTCGACGAGTTCCTGCTGCGCGCTCCCGCCGGCCTCTCCGCCCACGCCCTCGCCCGCGAGACGGCGGCGGCCGGCGGCCGCGACACCTGGACCGAGCGGGCCGACGCCCACGACCTGGTGGACACCCCCACCCGGGTCCTGGGCCTGGCCACCCGTACCGCGCTCGACGCGGCCGAGCTGCCGCTCGCGCTGCGCCAGCTCCTCGGCCGCTGCACGCTCCACTCCGTGCCCGCCGTCTCGCTCACGGGCCGCCCCATCGGCGAACAGGCCCCGGTCGAAGGGGTCCTGGAGGAGACGGTGATGCGGCTGCGCGACCCCGACGGCGGCACGCTCATCGTGGAGCGGCCCTACCTCCCCTTCACCCCGACCGAGTTCGCCCGGGCCCGCGCCCTCGTGGAGCTCGACGCGCGGCTCGGCCCGCGGGTCCCGCGCAGCCAGGACGTGCTGACCCTGCCCGAGGGCAACGAGATCACCGTCCGCCGGGCCGACCAGCGCGACCTGTCCGCCGCGCGCGCCATGCACGACCGCTGCTCGTCCCGCACGCTCGGCCTGCGCTACCACGGCCCCGTCGGCGACGCCGACCGCTACCTCGACCATCTGCTCAGCCCCCGCTTCGGCCGCACCCTCGCCGTGCAGACGACCTCCGGCCGTCTCGTCGCCCTCGGGCATCTGCTCTGGGACGGCGACGAGACGGAGGTCGCGCTGATGGTGGAGGACGACTGGCAGCGGCGCGGTATCGGCTCCGAGCTCCTCGGCCGGCTGGTGGCGATGGCCGAGGAGGCCGGCTGCGCGAGCGTGTACGCCGTGACCCAGTCGTCCAACACCGGGATGGTGGCCGCGATGCGGGCGCTGAACCTGCCCCTCGACTACCAGATCGAGGAGGGCACCCTGGTGATCACCGCCCGGCTGTCCTCGGCACCGCGACCGGCCGGCCGGCCGCAGCAGGAACAGCGGCAGGAGCAGCGACACGAAGGGGTCCGGCGGGCGGAGCGCTGAGCGCCTGGGTCAGATCCCGCCACAGGTCCTCGACGTCCTCCAGGCCCACCGACATCCGCAGGAGCCGGTCGCTGACGCCCGCCGAGCGCCGGTCTCCCTCGGCCACGATCCGGTGGCTGATGGAGGCCGGGTGCTGGATGAGGGTGTCGACGCTGCCGAGGCTGACGGCGGGAGTGATCAGCCGGACGCCGGCGATGACGTCGTGCGGGTCCCCGTAGACCTCGAAGGCGATCATCGCGCCGCCGATCCGCGGGTAGTGGACGCGCGCGATCCGGGGGTCGGTGGCCAGCCGCCGTACGAGCTCCGCGGCCGTCGCGGACGCCGCCCTCACCCGTACCGGCAGGGTGGAGAGACCGCGCAGCAGCAGGTAGCCGGCGAGCGGGTGGAGCACCCCGCCGGTGGCGAAGCGCACCTGGCGGAGGGTACGGGCGAACTCCTCGTCGCAGGCGACGATCCCGCCCATGACGTCGCCGTGTCCGCCCAGGTACTTGGTGGCGCTGTGCAGCACGATGCGGGCGCCCTGCTCGACGGGCCGCTGGAGCACCGGGGTGGCGAAGGTGTTGTCGACCAGGAGCGGCACGGAGCCGCAGGAGTGCGCGAGGGCGCGGATGTCCGCCTCGGCGAGGGTCGGGTTGGCGGGCGACTCCACCATGACGAGGCCGGTGTCGGGCCGGATCGCGTCCGCGACGCCCGCGGGGTCGGTCCAGGTCACCTCGGTGCCGAGCAGTCCGGCGTCGAGGAGGTGGTCGCTGCACCCGTACAGCGGGCGGACCGCGACCACGTGGCGCAGGCCCTGGCTCGCCCGGGCGAGGAGCACGGCGGTGAGGGCCGCCATGCCGCTGGCGAAGGCGACCGCCGATTCGGCGCCCTCGAGGCGGGCGAGGGCCTCCTCGAAGCGGGCCACGGTGGGGTTGTCGAGCCGGGCGTAGACGGGCGGCCCGTCGAGCCGGGCGCCCGTGGTGGCGAACTCGTCGATCCGCGCGGCCTCGGCACGCGCGTCGTACGAGGGGTAGGTGGTGGACAGGTCGAGCGGCGGGGCGTGCAGACCGAGCGAGGCGAGGTCTTCGCGGCCGGCGTGCACGGCTTCGGTGGCGAGGGCCCTCGGGGTGACCGAGGAGCCGTAGTCCATGGCGTCCATGGCGGCACTGTGAACGGATACCGGGAAGTAGGGGGAAGTCACCGTGCTACGTTCGCCCGATGGCCGATTCTGTCGTACTGGACGCGGTCGATCTGCACATTCTTCGCCTCCTGCAGAACGACGCCCGGACCACCTACCGCGAGCTCGCCGCCGAGGTCGGAGTGGCGCCGTCCACCTGTCTGGACCGGGTGGCGCGGCTGCGCCGCACAGGCGTCATCCTCGGACACCAGCTACGGCTGGATCCGGCCAAACTCGGCCGTGGGCTTGAAGCGCTCCTCCTCGTCCAGGTACGCCCGCACCGGCGGGAACTGATCGGTCCGTTCGTCGACCGGATCCGGGC
This sequence comes from Streptomyces sp. NPDC058664, assembly GCF_042716635.1. Classification (NCBI taxonomy): domain Bacteria; kingdom Bacillati; phylum Actinomycetota; class Actinomycetes; order Kitasatosporales; family Streptomycetaceae; genus Streptomyces; species Streptomyces sp. NPDC058664. Next base: position 65,371 of record NZ_JBHXRW010000038.1, read on the forward strand.
CCTGCCGGAGTCCCGTGCGCTGTTCCATCTGACCGGACCGGACGACTACCTGGTGCACGTGGCCGTCGCGGACCCCTCCGACCTGCAACGACTCGTACTCGACGAGTTCACCTCGCGCCGCGAGGTGGCCCGCGTCGAGACCCGGCTGATCTTCCAGCAGTGGGAGTGCGGCCCGCTCCTGCCGCCCTCCACGGGCCCTTCCTTGTCGGCCGACTGAGCCCGGACGAGGGTGACGGGGCCCGCCGGAGAGGCCAGGATGGCCCCCATGCCAGAGATCTCCAGCAGCCCGCTGCCCCGCCAGGTCGCCGACGACCACGTCGACGCACTCATCGCCCTCGACCCGATCACCGGTACGTACCTGGGAGTCAAGGAGAGCGCCGGACTGCTGCCCGACTTCTCGCCCGCCGGCCAGCGGGCCGTGGCCGACCTCGCCCGCCGTACGCTCGCCCGGCTCGACGAGGCGGAGCGCGCCCCCGGCGCGGACAGCGAGGCCGAGCGGCGGTGCGCCCGGCTGCTCCGGGAGCGCCTGACGGCGGAACTCGCCATGCACGAGGCCGAGGAGGGGCTCCGTACGGTCAGCAACATGCGCTCGCCCGCGCACAGCGTCCGCATCGTCTTCACCGTGATGCCGACGGAGACCGTGGAGGACTGGACGGCGGTCGCGGCCCGGCTGCGCGCGGTCCCGGCGGCTTTCGAGGGGTACCGTTCCTCGCTCGCGCTCGGCCTGGAGCGGGGGCTGTACGGCGGGCCGCGCCCCACCGCCACCTTCGTCGGCCAGCTCACCGAGTGGGCCGGCGCGGAGGGCGGGGGCCCCGGCTGGTTCGAGGAGTTCGCCGCCGCCGGGCCCGACAGCCTGCCCGAGGGGCTGCGCGCCGAGCTCACGAAGGCCGGCCGGGACGCCACCGGAGCCGTCGCGGCGCTGCGGGACTGGATGCGGGACGTGTACGCCCCCGCCGTCGCGGACGCCCCGGACACCGTGGGCCGCGAGCGCTACCGGCGCTGGACCCGCTTCTTCAACGGCACCGACCTCGACCTCGACCAGGCGTACGCGTACGGCTGGGCCGAGTACCACCGGCTGCTCGGCGAGATGCGGACCGAGGCCGAGCGGATCCTGCCGGGCGCCGGCCCCTGGGAGGCGCTCGCCCACCTCGACGAGCACGGCACGCACATCGAGGGGGTGGAGGAGGTCCGGGTCTGGCTCCAGGGGCTCATGGACGAGGCCATCGAGGCCCTCGACGGCACCCACTTCGAACTGGCCGACCGGGTGCGCCGCGTGGAGTCCCGCATCGCGCCGCCGGGCGGCGCCGCCGCGCCGTACTACACGGGTCCCTCGGAGGACTTCTCACGCCCCGGGCGCACCTGGCTGCCGGTGGACGACACGACCCGCTTCCCGGTGTACGACCTGGTGTCGACCTGGTACCACGAGGGCGTTCCCGGCCACCACCTCCAGATCGCGCAGTGGGTGCACGTCGCCGACCGGCTCTCCCGCTACCAGGCGACCATCGGCAAGGTCAGCGCCAACTCGGAGGGCTGGGCGCTCTACGCCGAGCGCCTGATGGACGAGCTCGGCTTCCTGCCCGACGCGGAACGGCGGCTCGGCTACCTCGACGGCCAGATGATGCGCGCGTGTCGGGTCATCGTGGACATCGGCATGCACCTGGGTCTCGAGATCCCCGGGGACTCGCCGTTCCGCCCGGGCGAGCGGTGGACCCCGGAGCTCGCGCAGGAGTTCTTCCAGCGGCACAGCAGCCGTCCGCCGTCCTTCGTGGAGAGCGAGATGACCCGCTACCTCTCCATGCCGGGCCAGGCCATCGGCTACAAGCTGGGCGAGCGTGCCTGGCTGCTCGGCCGCGCCAACGCGCGGGCGGCGCACGGCGACGCCTTCGACGCGAAGGCCTGGCACATGGCGGCCCTCTCACAGGGTCCGCTGGGCCTGGACGACCTGGTCGAGGAACTCTCGCGCCTCTGAGCCGTGAGCGGCGGGATTCCCCGGCCGATCACTTGATCGGCCGGGGAATCCCCTGCTATTCCTCGTCCATGACCAGCGAGTACATTCCCGACGCCATCGACTGGCGCATCCTCGAAGCCCTCCAGTCCGAGGGCCGCGCCAGCTTCGCCGAACTCGCCCGCACGGTGTCGATGTCGCCGTCCGCGGTGACCGAACGGGTGCGGCGCCTGGAGGAGGCGGGGGTGATCACGGGGTACACGGCGACCGTCGACCAGGACCGGCTCGGACTGCCCATCCTCGCCTTCGTACGGCTGCGCTATCCGCACGGCAACTACAAGCCGTTCCACGACCTGCTCGACACCACGCCGGAGGTCCTGGAGGCCCATCACGTCACCGGCGACGACTGCTTCGTCCTCAAGGTCGCCGCCCGCTCCATGCGGCACCTGGAGGAGATCTCCGGGAAGATCGCCACGCTCGGCGCGGTGACCACCAGCGTGGTCTACTCCTCGCCGCTGCCCCGGCGTTCGCTCAGCCGCTGAGGCGTCGCCGCCGGTGCGTTCGCTCAGCCACCGAGGCGTCGCCGCCGGAGCGCGGACTCAGCCGCCGAGCGCGTCACCGCCGGTGCGCAGCCGCACCGCCGAGCCCTGCCGCGCCTTGACGACCTCCAGCTGGGCCGGGATCCGGCGGCGCAGGTCGCCGACGTGACTGACGATGCCGACGCTGCGGTCCCGCTCGCGCAGCGAGTCGAGGACGTCGAGGACCTCGTCGAGCGTCTGCTCGTCCAGGCTGCCGAAGCCCTCGTCGATGAAGAGGGTGTCGAGCCGTACGCCGCCCGCCTCGTCGGTGACGACGTCGGCGAGGCCGAGGGCGAGGGCGAGGGAGGCGAAGAAGGTCTCACCGCCGGAGAGGGTGGCGGTGTCGCGCTCGTTGCCGGTCCAGGCGTCGACGACGTGCAGACCGAGCCCGGCCCGCTTGCCGCCGGAACGGGCGTCGGAGTGGACGAGGGTGTAGCGGCCGGAGGACATCCGCTGGAGGCGGGCGGTCGCGGCGGCGGCGACCTGTTCGAGACGAGCGGCGAGGACGTACGACTCCAGGCGCATCCGGCGCTCGTTCTCGGCGGAGGTGCCCGCGGTGAGGGCGGCGAGGCGGGCCACCCGGTCGTACTCCTCGCGGAGCGGTCCCAGGCGGCGGGCCTCGGTCACGGCCTGCCGGGAGAGGCCGGCGAGTTCCGTCACCCGCTCACGGGCGGCGGCGAGGGCGGAGGCGGCCTCGCGGAGCCGGCGTTCGGCCGCCGCGTGGGCGGCCCCGGCGGCGGCGGGATCGGCGGGCGGGAGGCCGGCGGCGGCCGCGGTGCCGGGCTCGGCGAGCCGGTCCGCCACGGCGGCGGCCTCGGCCTGCCAGGCGTCCACGCGGTGCCGGTGGTCCCGTCGTTCGCTCTCGCCCAGGAGCGCGGCGGCGGCCTCGGCCGGGGTCGCGAAGCCCGCGCGGTAGGCGGCGTCGGCGAGCCGGTCGTCGGCCTCCTTGAGCCGCTGGGCGGCGAGTTCGGCGGAGCGTACGGCGTCGGTGGCGTCGACCAGGAGGGCGATCCGCCGCTCCAGGCGGGTGGCGTGCTCGGCCACGCTGCCGAACGCGCCCCGGCCCCGGGCGAGTTCCTCGTCGAGCGCGGCCTGTTCCCGCTCCAGGGCCTCGCGCCGTGAGGTCCTGGCGGCGACCCGCCGCTCGGCCTCCCGCTGCGCGCCGACCCGCTCCTCGTACTCCCGCTCGGCCCTCGCGAGCGCCTCGCGCGCGCTGTGGCTCTGTCCGGCGAGCGCGTGGGCCTCGGCGTGCAGCCGCGCCAACTCCTCGGTCTCTTCGAGGAGTTCCTCGACCGAGGGGGCGGCGCCGTCGGGGGCCGTGGTGCCCGCCAGGACCTCCGTGCGGGCCGCGGACCAGGACTCCCGGGTGACGGCCAGCTCGCGTTCGGCGGCCGTACGGGTCTCCTCGGCTCGGGTGTAGGCCGCGTAGGCGGCCTCCTCGGCGGCGCGGTCGACATGGTCGGCGGTGGTGCGGGCGGGGGCCGGGTGGGCGGTGGAGCCGCAGACCTGGCAGGGGTCGCCCGCCGTGAGGGTGACCGCGAGTTCGGCGGCGATGCCCTCCAAGCGGCGGGACTTGACGTCGAGCCAGCTCTCGTGGGCGGTGTTCCGGCGCTCGCGGGCGGCCGCGAGGCGCCCCTCGGCCGCCCTGGTGTCCTCGGCGAGGGCGTCACGGCGGCGGGCCGCGGCGAGCCGGCGGCGGGCGGGTTCGAGGCGGCCGGCGAGGTGCTCGGCCCGGGCGGCGGCGTCCCTGGCGGCCTCGACGCGCTCGGTGAGCGCGGCACGGCGCGGTTCCCAGCCGGCGAGCCAGTCGGCCGCGTCGCGCAGGACGCCGTCGTCGGCGCGCGCCTCGCGCGTGAGGGCGGCGCGCTCCTCGGCGATGACGGCGGCGCGGCGCTCGGCGCGGCGGGCCGCCTCCAGGCCGCCGAGCTCCTCGCGGAGCCGGTGCTCGAGGGCGGAGAGGTGCTCGGCCCCGGCGTCGGCGAGGTCGGCGGGCAGCAGGGCGCGGGAGCGTTCCCAGTCGGCCCGCGCGCCCGCGTACTCGCGTTCGGCGTCCTCGCGCAGTCCGAGGGCGGGGGCCACCCGGTCCGCCCTGAGGCCGCGGTCGAGGGCGGCCTGGAGCCGGTCGCGCTCGGGGGCGCGGGCGGTGAGCCGCTCGTGGCGCAGGAGCGCGTCGGCGTGCCGGGCCTGACGGGCGGCGAGGTCGTTCTCGGCGTCGAGGGCGGCGCGCGCGGCGCCCTGCCGTGCCTCGGCCCCGTCGAGCCGTACGCGCGTGATGTCGAGTGCCTCGCGGGCCTCCGTACGGGCCACGGCGGCCCAGGTGAGGACCGCGTCGGCGAGCCCGGGGTCGCCGGGCCGTCCCTCGACGGAGGTACGGGCGACGCCGAGGCCCCCGGCGGCCTGGCCCATCCGGTGGGCGAGGGCGAGGAGCCGCTCGTCCCCGTCCTCGACCTGCTGCTGCGCGGCGCGCCGGAGTTCGGCGAGGCGCTCCTCGACGGCGGCGAAGCGCCGGGTGTCGAAGAGGCGGCCGAGGAGCTTGCCGCGGGCCTCGGCGTCGGCGCGCAGGAAGCGGGCGAAGTCGCCCTGCGGGAGGAGGACGACCTGGCAGAACTGCTCGCGGCTCATGCCGACGAGCTGGGTGATCTCCTCCCCCACCTCCTGGTGGGAGCGGCTGAGACCGGCCCAGGTGCCGGTGGCGGGGTCGTACTCGCGCAGCCAGGTCTGGGCCTTCTCGGTGGTGAAGCCGTCGCCGCGTTTCTTGGGGCGCCGCTGGGCGGGGCGCCGGGTGATCTCCAGGCGCCGCTCCCCCACGGTCAGGTCGAGGACGACCTCGGTGGACGTGCCGACGGGGGCGTGGTCGCTGCGCAGGGAGGCGCCGGGGGTCTGGCGGACGCCGGGCACGCTCCCGTACAGGGCGAAGCAGACGGCGTCGAGCACGGAGGTCTTGCCGGCGCCGGTCGGGCCGTGGAGGAGGAAGAGCCCGGCGGCGGACAGGGCGTCGAAGTCGACGGTCTGGGTGCCGCCGAAGGGGCCGAACGCGGTGATCTCCAGGCGGTGCAGTCTCACCGGCCCGCCTCGCGCTCGGCCGTGTCGACCCGTACGTCGTCGAAGGCGCCGTACAGCACCGTCCGCTCGGCCCCGTCGAGGGTCGCGCCACCGCGCACATGGGCCACGAAGTCCTCCGCGATCTGCTGGTCGGTGCGGTCCCGGAGCCGCTGGGCGTAGGAGGCGCCGGAGTCGTCGCCGGTCCGCTCGGGGTCGAAGACCAGGTGCAGGGCGTGCGGGAAGCGCGCGGTGAGCCGGGCCATGGGTTCGGCGGGGCGTACGGGGTCGGTGAGCGTGGCCTCGACCCAGGACTGCTCGTGGGGCGTGAGCGCGGGATCGTCGAGGAGGTCGTCGAGCCGCCCCCTGAGACGCGCGAGGGGGCGCGGGACGGGACAGTCGAGCCGTTCGGCGGTCAGGACGGCGCCGTCGGCGCCGAGGTCGATCAGCCACATCGTCTTGCGGTGGTCGGCCTCGGAGAAGGAGTACGCGAGGGGCGAGCCGGAGTAGCGCACGCGCGGGGTGAGGGTCTGGCTGCCGTGCAGGTGACCGAGGGCGACGTAGTCGACGCCGTCGAAGACCCCGGCGGGGACGGCGGCGACGCCGCCGACGGTGATGTCCCGCTCGCTGTCGCTGGGCGCGCCGCCGGCGACGAAGGCGTGGGCGAGGACGACGGAGCGGGTGCCGGCGGGGCGGCCGGCGAGGTCGGCGCGGACCCGGTCCATGGCGGCGGCGAGCACGGCCTCGTGACCGGCCTTCTCGGCGCCGAGGCGGTCCCGGACGAGGGCCGGTTCGAGGTACGGCAGGCCGTAGAGGGCGACCTCGCCGTGCTCGTCGGTGAGGACGACGGGGGCGCCGATGCCGGCGGGGTCGGTACGGAGGTGGATGCCGGCCCGCTCGATGAGTCCGGCGCCGACGCCGAGGCGGCGGGCCGAGTCGTGGTTGCCGGAGATCATGACGGTGGGCACCCCGGCCTCGGCGAGGCGGTGCAGCGCGGTGTCGAAGAGCTCGACGGCGGGCAGCGAGGGCACGGCACGGTCGTAGACGTCACCGGCGACGAGGACGGCGTCCACCCGGTGCTCGTGGACGGTCGCCACGAGGTGGTCGAGGAAGGCGGCCTGGGCGTCGAGGAGGCCGACGCGGTGGAAGGACCGGCCGAGATGCCAGTCCGAGGTGTGCAGGAGCCTCACGATGCCGTCCCACCCCGCATGTGCGCCGCTCCTCGCCGCTGGTTCCCGTCGTGTGCGGCCTCCACGCTATCCCGCCGGAGGGTGTGGTCGGGGCCGTACGAGCTCCGCGGCCGGGGCCCGACGCGCGCCGAACGGGCAGGAGGGGCCCGGGAGTACGGGTGGGGCGGCGGCGCGGGGAACGGACCTGCCGTCGTCCGTCACGTGCCGGGCGTCACGCGGTACGCCTCACATGTCGCCGTACGTCTCACACGTCACATCGCACGCACGGGTCACACGGTGCCGTACGCCTCGCCGCCCGGTTCGAACGAGGCCGTGCCCGCCGTGGCGTCGGCGAGCCAGGCGCGGAAGGCGGGGACGTCACTGTCCGGGAGCCCGATCTCGATGGTGACGGCGTCGGCGTACCGTACGTCGCGGACGGCCCGGCCGGTCGCCCTCAGGTCGTTCTCCAGCTTGCCCGCCCGCTGGTGGTCGACGGTGACCGTGGCGATCCGGAACCGCTGCCGGGTCACCGTGCCGAGCGCGTCGAGCGCCTCGCCGACCGCTCCGCCGTAGGCGCGGATGAGGCCGCCCGCGCCGAGCTTCACGCCGCCGTAGTAGCGGGTGACGACGGCGGCGACGTACCGCGTCTCGCGGCGCAGCAGCATCTGGAGCATGGGGACGCCCGCCGTGCCGCCGGGCTCGCCGTCGTCGCTGGCCTTCTGGACGGAGGCGTCGGCGCCGAGGACGTACGCGAAGCAGTTGTGGGTGGCGGTCGGGTGCTCCCTGCGGACGCGCGCGACGAACTCCTGCGCCTCCCGCTCGTCGGCGACGGGCGCGAGCGCGCAGAGGAAGCGCGAGCGGTTGATCTCGGTCTCGTGCACGCCCTCGCGGGCCACCGTGCGGTACTGCTCCTGCATCCGGCCAGCCTACGTTCCTTCGGTGTCGCGCTCCCCGGCGGCCGGTTCGGGCCCGGTCGCGAGGCCGGCGTACGGCAGGGCGCGCAGGGCCAGGGCCCAGCCGAGGCGGGCCTCACCGGACTCGCTGGAGCGGCCGGTGAGCTCGGCGACGCGGCCGATGCGGTTGAGGACGGTGTTGCGGTGGCAGTAGAGCCGGTCGGCGGCCCGGGAGGCCGAGCAGCCGTGGTCGAGCCAGACCCGGAGGGTGGTGAGGAGCGCGGCCCGTTCGCCGCCGGTCGCGAGCACGGGGCCGAGGTGGACGGTGACGATCCGTTCGGCGATGTCGGCGCGCCCGCTGAGCAGCACCTGGGCGAGCCGGTCGTCGAAGGCGGCGATCTCGCCGCTGCCCGTGGGGAGGGTGCGGAGGGTCTGTTCGGCGAGTCGCAGGGCGCGGCCCGCCTGGGAGAGGCGTTCGAACTCCGGAGAGACCCCGGCGGTGGCCCCGGTCCGCTCCCGCAGGGTGCCGAGGAGGGCGCGCAGGGCGGGGTCGTCGCCCGGTCCCGCCGCCTGCGGCCGGCCGGCGGGCGCGTCGCGGCGGGGCAGCCGGACGATGCCGGCGTACCGGCCGGAGCGGGGCCGCCAGAAGGACCACAGGCCCTGGGCCTCCAGGACGGGTGCGGGGTGCGGCGGGGCGGCCGGGTCCTGGGCGGCGACCACGACGACGTACCGGTCGACCGCGGGGACGCCGAGCGCGGCCGCGGCGGCCGAGGCGACGGCGGGGTCGTCGGCGCGGCCGTCGAGCAGCGCCTCGAAGAGCGCGACGCGCCGGGTGTCCTGGCGGCTCTGCAGTTCCAGCTGGGCGATCCGGTACGCGTCGGCCATGGCGACCGAGTAGCGGTCGATGGTCTCCCAGACGCCGCTCGCCATGTCGAGCTCGACGTCCCGGCTGTCGGACTCCCGTCCGGCCCTGCCCCGGAGGTGCTCGGCCATCACCTGCCAGAGCACCCGGCCGCCGCGCCGGTAGGCCTGCAGCACGGTGTCGAGCGGCACGCCCTGCTCGGCACGGCGGCGGCCGGTCTCGCGGGCCGCCCGTTCGAAGTCGCCGCCGGTCGCCCGGAGGCCGCCGAAGTCCTCCAGGGCGCGCAGCAGGTTGTCCCGGCAGATCTCCCAGAGGTCCTCGCGGGTGACGGGGGCGTCGGAGGCGTACGTACCGGAGTGGGCGCGGATGTCGTCGACGGCGCGGTCGGTGAGCCGGTCGACGTCGGCGAGCATCGCGGTGGCGAGGGAGCGGCGGAGCGCGCCGGAGCCGCTCAGCGGGGTGTGGGCCCCGCCGGAGCCGCCCGACGGGCTGTGGTGGGCCCCGTCGGGGTCGCCCGCGCCGCTCGCGGGAGTGCGGCGGCCGGCGGGACGCGCGCCCGCGGGTTCGCGGCCGCCGGGGCGCGCGCTCCCGGGCTCGCCGGGCGTCGCCGGGTTGTGCGTCATGGCTGGCACCGTAGCGCCGGGATGTGGCGAATGCCACGGGACGGGCGGGCGGACGGGGCCGCTGCCCAGCTCGGCGGGCCACATGGTGGGCATCCGCACACGGCGTCCGGGCGGGGTCGCGGCGGATTCCGTGCCGTGTCACCGATCGTCGGCAGAGCTGTTGACTCCGTGTCCCCGGAGCGTGTCATGGAGGCCCCGCGGGAGGCCGAACGCCGGGCGGGGGAGGGCTGAGCGTCCATACGGGAATCACGGCACGGGGCGGCTCGTTGACCGGGAGGACGGGCCGCGCCGAGGAAGGGCAGCAGAGAAGATGAGCGTCGACACCACGACCACGGAACCCACCGAGTACTCCGCGTCGGAGGCGGTGCGGCGGATCCTCACGTCCACCGGCGACACCTGGGCGGTGGTGGGCCTCTCCTCGAACCGGGAGCGGGCCGCGTACGGGGTGGCCGCCGTCCTGCAGCGCTTCGGGAAGCGGATCGTCCCGGTCCACCCGAAGGCGGAGACGGTCCACGGCGAGCGGGGGTACGCGTCCCTGGCCGACATCCCCTTCCCGGTCGACGTCGTCGACGTGTTCGTCAACAGCGGTCAGGCGGGCGGGGTCGCGGACGAGGCCGTCGCGATCGGCGCGAAGGCGGTCTGGTTCCAGCTCGACGTGATCGACGACTCCGCGTTCGCCCGCACCCGTGCGGCGGGCCTGGACATGGTCATGGACCGCTGCCCCGCGATCGAGATCCCGCGTCTCGGCCTCGGCTGATCCCACGTCTCGGCGCCGGCCGGTCCCGCCCTGCCTCAGCCGACGGGGACGCCGAGCCCCTCGATGACGACCGCGCCCGGGAGTTGGGCGAAGGCCTTGCCGGGGAGGATGAGTTTGCCGCGGCGGCGGCCGCTGCCGATCAGGACCCACGCGGTGTCGACCACCGCGGCGTCGACGAGGAGGGTCCAGGCGGCGGGGAGGCCGACGGGGGTGATGCCGCCGTACTCCATGCCGGTCTCGCCGGTCGCGGTGTCCATCGGCGCGAACGAGGCCTTGCGGGCGCCGAGACGCTTGCGTACGACCCCGTTGACGTCGACCCGGGTCGCCGACTTCACGACGCACGCGGCCAGGGTCGTCGTCTCGCCGCGCCTGCCCGCGACGACCACGCAGTTGGCGGACGCGTCGAGCAGTTCGGGCCCGTGGTGCTCGACGAAGACGGCGGTGTCGGCGATGGCCGGGTCGGTGTCCACGTACAGCAGCTGATCCGCCGGTACGGGCCCGGTCCAGGCGCGGACGGCGGCGGCGACGGGGTCGGTCAGCAGGTCGAGGCGGTCGGGGGCGGGGCGGGCGTCGTCGAAGTCTCCGATGGGTGCGCGCATGCGGCTCAGGCTAGCGACCGCCGCCCGGTGCGCGGCGGGGCGTCTCAGCGTACGGGCGGGATGGAGACGGCCATCGTCATCTCGGCGGGCTCGGCGCCGTCGTTGCGGTAGGCGTGTGCCGTACTGGCCTCGAAGGTGGCGGAGGTACCGGCCGGCAGCAGGTGCTCCTCGCCGTCCACGACCAGGGTGAGGACACCGGCGGTGACGTGCAGCAGCTCGACCGTGCCCTCGGGGTGCGGGTCGGAGGCACTGCCGTCGCCCGGCATCAGGGTCCAGGACCAGAGCTCCAGGGGGCCGCGGGCCTCGGTGCCGACGAGGAGCGTGGTGTGGCTTCCGGTGGAGGTGGACCACATGCGGACGGCCTGGTCCGGCGGGACGAGCCGGACCTGGGGGCCCTGCTCGTAGTCGAGGAGGGTCGTGATGGAGACGCCGAGGGCGTCGGCCAGCTTCACGGTGGTGCCGACGCTGGGATTGGTCCGCGCCTGTTCGATCTGGATGATCATGCCGCGGCTGACGCCGGCCCGGGCGGCGAGGGCGTCCAGGGTGAGGCCCCGCTCCTTGCGCCAGTGCTTCAGGTTCCGGGCGAGCGACTGCGTGAGCTGATCGAGGTCCGACACATTCCGTCCAATATTCTGGATGACAGAGTTCAATGCATTGAACTACGGTGAGGTGTACCCGATTGTTCACTGCACTGTACTGCCGTCCGTGACTGCGAGGCCCCATGACCGCCCTGTTCGCCCTGGCCACCAGCGTCCTGTGGGGCTTCGCCGACTTCGGCGGCGGCCTGCTCACGCGCCGGATGCCCGCCCTCACGGTCGTCGTGGTCTCCCAGCTCCTCGCGGTCCTCGCCCTCGGCGCCGTCGTCCTCGCGACCGGCGCGTGGACGGAGGCGGGACCTCTGCTCTGGTACGCGGTCGGCGCGGGCGTCGTCGGCCCTGCGGCCATGTTCGCCTTCTACAAGGCCCTCGCGCTCGGCCCCATGGGCGTGGTCTCGCCGCTCGGCTCGCTCGGCGTCGTCGTCCCCGTCTCGGTCGGCCTCCTCGTCGGCGACCGGCCCGGACTCCTCCAGTTCGCCGGGATCGGGGTGGCGGTCCTCGGCGTGGTCCTGGCCGGCGGACCGGAGCTGCGCGGAGCGCCCGTCCAGCGCCGGGCGGTGCTGCTGACCCTGGTCGCGGCCTTCGGCTTCGGATCGGTGATGGCGCTCATCGCCGAGGCCTCCACGACGGTCACCGGCCTCTTCCTCGCCCTGTTCGTCCAGCGGGTCACCAACGTCCTGGTGGGCGGCGGAGCCCTGTACGCCTCGGTGCGGCGCGGCGGCCGGGCCCTCCCCGAGGGCGGTCCCGGGGTCGTCCGCGCGGCGCTCCCGGCCCTCGCCTTCGTCGGCCTCGCCGACGTCGCGGCCAACGGTACGTACGCGATCGCCGCCCAGCAGGGCCCGGTCACCGTCGCCGCCGTCCTCGCCAGCCTCTATCCGGTGGTGACGGCCCTCGCGGCCAGGGGCGTCCTCAAGGAACGCCTCCGGGCGGTCCAGGCGGCGGGCGCGGGCCTCGCCCTGGTGGGCACGGTCCTGCTGGCCACCGGCTAGTGCGCACCGGGCCCTCGCGACTCCGTCCCCTCATGAGGGGACGGTCGCCCCTTATGAGGGGACGGTCTCGGAGCTGCCCGTACGCCCGGCCTCCCACGCCGCGAGGGCCGCGAGCTGCGCGGCGGTGACGTGCTCCGGGATCGGGACCGGGGCCGGGGTGCGCAGCGGCGGCTGCCAGCCCTTCTCCGGGTCCCAGCCGCGGACGACCTTCGCCGGGGCGCCCGCCACGACCGAGTGGTCCGGCACCTCTCCGCGTACCACCGCGCCCGCCGCGACGACCACGTTCCGGCCGAGCCGGGCGCCGGGAAGGACCACCGCGCCGGTGCCGAGCCAGCATCCGGGGCCGATGCTGACGGGCTCGGAGCGGGGCCACTGGCGGCCGACCGGCTCGTCCGGGTCGTCGTAGCTGTGGTTGGTCGAGGTGATGTAGACGTACGGGCCGCAGTACGTGTCGGAGCCGATGGTCACCTTCGCGTCGGCGATCACATGGCTGCCCCGGCCGAGGACGACCCCGTCACCGAGCGTCAGAACGGTGTCCTGGCCGAGGTCGAGGCCCGGCAGCATTCCCGCCGTCAGCGTGACCTGTTCGGCGACGATGCAGCACTCGCCGATCTCGATCCACCGCTCACCGAAGACCGTGCCCTGCGGGAAGGCGAGCCGGGTGCCCGCGCCGAGACGGCGGAAGCGCAGCTTCCCCGGGTGTTCGGCGGTGACGGAGCCGGCCTCCTGCACCCAGCGCCAGCCGCCCTGTACGGCGCGGGCGAGGACCCGGCGCCGCCAGGCGGCGAGGGATGAGAACGTGTTTCTGTTCCTGGGCACCCGGACACCGTAGTCGGCGCCGTCGTACCTGATCGGCACGGTGCGCTGTGATGTCCGTCATGAGCACGGCATAGGGTGCGGCCGGGGGCATCCCCGGGCGCGACACGACGGCTGACGATCAGGAGCGAACCATGACAGAGGCGTTGATCAAGGGCGTGGGCGGCAAGGAGCCGCTGATCGACCCGACCGCCTTCACCGCCCCCACCTCCGTGGTCCTCGGCGAGGTGACGCTCGGCGCCCGCGCCAGCCTCTGGTACCACACGGTGCTGCGAGCGGACTGCGGGCCCATCGTGATCGGCGAGGACGCCAACGTCCAGGACAACTGCACGGTCCATGTCGACCCCGGCTTCCCCGTCTCGATCGGGGCCCGCGTGACCGTCGGCCACAACGCGACCGTGCACGGCTGCGTCATCGAGGACGACGTCCTCGTCGGCATGGGGGCGACCGTCCTCAACGGGGCGCGGATCGGCGCCGGCTCGCTCGTCGCCGCGCAGGCCCTCGTCCCGCAGGGCATGGAGATCCCGCCGGGCTCGCTCGTGGCCGGCGTCCCGGCGAAGGTACGTCGCCCGCTGACCGAGGAGGAGAAGGCGGGCATCAAGCTCAACGCCGAGATGTACCTGCACCTCGCCAAGGCGCACGCCGAGGCGTTCGAGGACTGAGGGGACCTGGAGGACCGAGCCGTACGGCCCCGGGACACGAAGGAGGGCGGCACCCGTCGACGGGTGCCGCCCTCCTTCACGTACCGCCGGGGCACGTACCGCCAGGGGTCAGTCGGCCACCGCGACCGGCTCCGGAGCCGACTCCGCGGCCTCCGAGCGCTCCGCCGCGGCCTTCTTCGCGCGGTTCTTGATGATCAGCATCGAGGCGACGCCGATCAGGACGGCGAGGACGAGGCCGAGCCACGAGAAGCGCTTCAGCCACGCCTCGGCGACGATGCCGACCGAGTAGATGACGGCCGTGGTGCCGCCGGCCCAGAGGATGCCGCCGAAGACGTTGGCGACGAGGAACTTCCAGTACGGCATGTGCAGGACGCCCGCGAGCGGCCCGGCGAAGATGCGGAGGAGGGCGACGAAGCGGCCGAAGAAGACCGCCCACATGCCCCACTTCTGGAAGGAGCGCTCGGCGAGACCGATGTTCGCCTCGCTGAAGTGCTTGGGGAACTTCCCGCCCAGCCAGGCGAGCAGCGGCCGGCCGCCCCTGCGGCCGATCGCGTAGCCGATCGAGTCGCCGATGATCGCTCCGGCGGTGGCGCAGGCGCCGAGCACCCACGGGTTGATGTCGCCGTGCTGGGAGGCGAGCAGCGCCGAGCTCACGAGCACGATCTCGCCGGGAAGCGGGATGCCCAGGCTCTCGAGCCCGATCACCACTCCCACAAGGATGTAGACGGCGATCGCGGGAATCGTCTCCAGCCACTCCTGGACGTGCAACGCGGCTTCCTCCCGTTTCGACTGTCGTGCCGCGCCGGGCCCGTGGTCGGGGGCCCTGGCACAGGCGCGCGCCGCGACCGGGCACGCCGGGGCAGCCTACCCGGTCGCGACGGGACGTCCGGATCGGCACCGGGTGGCCCGGAGCGCGGCCGCCCCCGCACCCGTGGGGGTGCGGGGGCGGCGCGTGGCGCTCGGGATCAGGCGTTCGGGCGCAGGGTCCAGACGACGGTCATCTCGCCGGTCACGGCGCCGTCCTCGCGGGTGATGTCGATCCGCACCGGGAACTCCGGCCGCTGGCCGGCGTCGAGCTCGGCCACGACCTCGGCGACGGGGCGCCCCAGGGTGGCGGTGGCCGTGACGGCGCCCATGGCCAGCTTCTTGTAGCCGATCTCGGCCTTGACGGCGAGCGGCACCGCACGGCTCAGCTGGTCGCCGAAGGCGGCGAGCACGATGGCGCCGCTGGCGGACTCGGCGAGCGTGAACATCGCTCCGGCGTGCGGGCCGCCGACGTGGTTGTGGTAGGCGGGCTGGTCCGGCAGGCGCACGACGGCGCGCTCGGCGGTGGTCTCCAGGAACTCCAGGTTCAGGGTCCCGGCCATGGGGACCGTGGCGGCGAGCATCTCGCCGACGGTCATCTGGTCTGCGCTCATGGACCGCGATGTTACCCACGAGTAGCCAACTTGGCCATCCCCGGGGCCCCTCGCTTCCGGGACCGGGCGTGGTCGAGGGCGCCGCGCACCTCTATGGTTACTGGCCATGTGGCCAGGACAGCAGCCGCCCGGGGGCGAGCAGAACCCGCAGGACCAGAGTCAGAACCCCTACCAGCAGTCGGGGTACCAGCAGCCGAACCCGTATCAGCAGCCGCCGGCCCAGCCCGGATACCCGCAGCCGCCGACGCAGCCGGGCTACCCGCAGCAGCCGCCCGCGCAGCCCGGCTACCCGCAGCAGGGGTACGGCCAGCAGCCGGGTTACGGCCAGCCCAACCCGTACCAGCAGCCGACCGTGCCGCAGCAGTACGCGGTGCCGGGCCCCGGTCAGCCCGGCGGCCCCGGCGGCGGGAGGAAGAAGCAGACGACCCTGGTGGCGATCGTCGCCGCGACCGCCGTGGTCGTCGCGGCCGGTGTCACCGGCTACCTGGTGCTCGGCAAGGACGACGACAAGCAGCCGACCGCCGACGGCAAGACGCCGCCCTCGGCCCCCGCGTCGGTGGACCCCTCGGCCGACCCGAGCGGCTCCCCGTCCCTCGCCAACCCGCGCGACGGCGCCGGCCAGCAGCCGACGATCCCCGGCTGGAAGGTCGTCCACAACCCGAAGTACGGCACCCTCTTCGACGTACCGCCGGAGTGGGAGGTGCTGAAGACCGGGATGATCACCGCCTTCGAGGACGAGAAGAAGAACGACGGCAGTCCCCTCGTGACGATGTCGTCGCCGGCGCGCCTCAAGAGCGAGTGGTGCACGTACGACACCGACAAGAACGGCACCGACGAGACCTGGGGCCTGAGCACCGCCGGCACCAAGGGCGGCCAGGGCGCCAAGAACACGGCGGAGGCAGCGCGCGGCGAGGCCGCTTCGTGGGTGTGGGGCGGCTACGCGCAGCACATGCCCAAGAACACCATCAAGATCACCAAGGCCGTGCCGTACACGACGGCGTCCGGGCTCACCGGCAGCATGGCGACCGCCACGGCACCGGGCGTCAAGAAGCGCAACAAGTGCGAGTCGGACGGCAAGGCGTTCGCCTTCACCTTCAAGAACACCGCGGGTGACTTCTCGACCTGGGTGCTCTACGGGGCCGACAACGTCCCGGGCGAGCTGCCGGACGACGTCATCCGCCGGATCCTCTCGACGGTCCGCCTCGCGCCGGAGTCCTGACCTGCCGGGGCCCCGCGGGCGGGGGACGCGCGCCCGGGGCCCCCCCGCCCCGGCGGGGCCCCACCCGCCGCGGGCCGCACCCACCAGGGGCGGGGGGCGC